>NZ_SNWA01000001.1:4054194-4366055 GCF_004361815.1 Paraburkholderia sp. BL10I2N1
CTGGGCACGGTGCGCTGCTCGAAGGTCGACAGCGTGGCACTCGTGGAGTTCGTCCAGGGGATTGACGCCCAGCCCCAGACGCGCGACAACTACCTCTCCCACCTCGCGGCCGTATTCACGATCGCCCGCCCCGCCTGGGGTATCCCCCTCGACAAGCAGCAGGTCGACGACGCCCGCATGGTACTGCGCAAGCTCGGCGCCACCTCCCGCTCAAGGAAGCGCGACCGCCGGCCGACAGTCGAGGAGCTGGGCGCCATCCTCGGCTACTACCTCGAGATGGATGCGCGCGGGCGCGCCGCGATTCCCATGCTCCAGATCATCCCGTTCGCCCTCTACTCCACGCGACGCCAGGAGGAGATCTGCCGCATCACGTGGGAGGACTACCAGGGCGACCGCGTGCTGGTGCGCGACATGAAGCACCCGGGACAGAAGATCGGCAACGACACGTGGTGCGACCTGCCGCCCGAAGCGCGCCGGATCATCGACGCCATGCCGAAGGGCACCGGCCGCATCTTCCCCTACAACCACAGGTCCGTCAGCGCATCGTTCACCAAGGCATGCAAGTTCCTCAAGATTGACGACCTGCACTTCCACGACCTGCGTCACGAGGGGGCGAGCCGGCTCTTTGAGATGGGGTGGAATATCCCGCACGTGGCAGCCGTGACGGGCCATCGCAGCTGGCAGAGCCTGAAGCGGTACGCCCACCTGCGTCAGGCGGGCGACCGGTGGGCGGGCTGGCAGTGGCTGGAGTCAGTGGCGGCTATGCCGACCGCATAATGTGTGCCCGCGCACACGCGATGGCGGATAACGCCTGGTTGATGTCCGAACCTGGTGGCATTCGTCTGTAGACTCGGTATTGCCAGTTCGACCCCAGATTAAAGACTGCGGTCCCCTCCGCGGTTTTTTTGTAGCTCCGGGGTCAACTTTTAGATCCCCCCGGCGGGAATGATGCACTCCGAAGCCCTGCTGAATTCGCCATGTAAGCCCGGGGGGGTCTCTTTTTTACTTCTTCAGCCGCGCCGTGTTCTTCATCTGGTTGTAGGTGTAGTCCGCCGGTTTCTTTCCTGCCGCCTTCGCGGCACGGTCCCTGGCCCGCTCCGCGGCCGTCATCGAGTTACGCGCTTCGCCCTTCGGGGTGAGCTGCTGCGTACCCTTCTTCAACACCCCATTCTTCTGCAACGAGGACGTGGCGACCGCCGCGGCCTGCGACTTGCCCATCCCCTTCTTCTCAAGCTGGCCCTCGAGCCGCTCCAGGATCTTCGGCATCACTGCTCTCCCTGCTGCTGTATGTAAGCACCCCGGCTGCGGCCCGTCTCAACCCCGCCGACGATCGAGTTCTCCCGCCGGCCCTGGTTCATCGGCGCACGCAGCAGCGTGGAGAACGGCGAGGGCTTCAGGCCGTTGCTGCGCATCTGCTCCTGCATCGTTTTCCACTGACCCTGCAGGTCACGCAGCGTGGCCGAGTCACCGTCGCGGTAGGCCTTCGCGTACTGGTTGACCATCTGCTGCGAGTGCTGCTGGAAGAACGTCTGCGCGTTGTGGAACTCGGCGGCCCGCCGGTAGCTGTCCTCGATCTTCATCGGCGTGACGCCCGCGGCCTGCAGCGCTACATCAAATGCCGAGATGTCTTCTGGCTTGATGATCGTATCGTTGCGGCTGTTGGTGAGGCCATCGGCCGCGAGGCCATACGCCTTCATCCCGTCGCGGATCCCCGAGGGCACCATCTGCTCGAGCCCGTGGTAGTAGTCGCCCTGCATGATCCTGCCGGCACCGGTGAGCACATTCGGGAGCGTGGTACCCAGCATCGGCCCCAGCGCGGCGAGCATGTACGACTTGTAGTCATCCGCGGCGGTCTTGCCACCATTCACGTTGGCGCGACCGAGCGGGTTCAGGATGTCACCGGCCCCGATGCGGTTCGTGAGATCGATGCCGAGCGCAGCCGGGGCACCGTGCAGGATGATATCCGCCAGGAACTTGTCGCCGATCACGCGGCGGAAGTACGACTCCGGGTCCTCGGGTACGTCCGAGTCGCTGAAGATCTTCTGGATCGCATAGGCCAGCAGCTGCGCGCCGGGAATGCCCATCGCGCCGGCCAGCACCCCGTAGTGCAGCGCCATGTAGCCCAGTGCTTTCCCGCCAACCACACGCTCTTCCGGCGAGGCGCCGGTAAACGCCTGGTGCGCGAGGCGCGCGACGATCGACGTGTGGATGATGTTGAACTTGCGGAACTGCGCCATGAGCCGCACCGGCAGCCCCGGGGCGTTACCCGGCATGAGGGCGCGCGGCGTGTTGGCCGCCGAGTAGTCCCCGTACGCCTGGCGCACCACGTCACGGGCGAACTTCGTCCCGGCCGCGTGCGCCGCGTCAGCGTCACCGCCCCGGTTGAGCGAGTCAGCGTGCGCGAGGCGGTAGGCCGCCAGCGCCGAGAGGGTGCGGTTATAGCCTTCGAGACCGCGCGCGACCATCGTCACCTTGTTCATCGCTGTGGCACCAGCCCGGGTCAGCTGGTTGCTGGAGAACACCTCCGGCTTGCCGTACTCCGACTCATGACCCGCATCCAGTACCCCCTGCCTCTGCAGCGTGGTGAGCATTCCACGCTCGTCCCCCACGCGGCTCACGTGTTTGCTCACGTCGAGCTTCAGCGCATTGCCCCCCTTCCCGAGCTTCGCCGTATCCTGCGCCGCCCCGATCATCTCCTTCCACGCTGCACCGTAACCGTGTCGGGCGCCCAGTATCGGGTGCGCCATCGTCACAGGCTGTGCGATGTACTGCAGGTAGTGCGCGGGCGAGGTCAGCAGGCGCCAGGCCGTGTTGAACATCAGCAGGTTGTCCATGACGCGCGACGGCCGGTTGTTCGCCTGCGCGATGGCCCGCTTCTGGAACTCGTTGACGATGTCGGTGCGCGCGGGACGCTGCGCGCCGCCCTGCTTCGCTTCGTCGGCCATGCCCTTCATCGCGTCGGCGATCTTCGCGCCGTGCAGCATGGTCGAGACCAGCTGGTTGTGGCGCAGCCCGTTCTGGAAGAACGACTCAAGCCCCTGCTTCGCGATCACGCCAGGAATGTTTTTACGCTTGAGCTCCCCGGCGCGTGCACTCGTGTCCGCGATGGACTGCAGGTACATGTCCGTGAGCGCGCGGTCCATCGCAGCGGCGTACTCCTTGCCCTGCGGCGTGCCGGTGTCGAAGTAGTCGCGCATCTTCGCGCGCCACTGTTCGAGTTGCCGCCAGCTCGCACCGTGGCTGTCCTTGAAGTACACGTCCTTGGCCATGGGCTGCGCGTTGCCGGCACCGTACTTCGCCTCAAGCTCCTTGGCGAGTGCACGCGCTTCGCCCATCGTGCGGGTCTGCGTGTACACGTAGTGGTCCGGGTCCTTCCTGAGCGTGTCCATGCGCGGCGTGTCTTCCGCCGCTTCCGCTGCCTTGTAGGTGGCGGACTTGGCTTCCACGACATAGTCGCCGTGGCGGCGCAGCGGCAGGTAGGGGCCGGGCATCTCTGCACCGGCCACCCTGGGGGCGTCGGCCCCCATCATCTTGCGGACCTCTTCCTCGGCCGCGCGCAGCTGCGAGCGCTGCGCGGCACCGTGCTCGTTGACCGCCTTGATAACCTCCTGCACCGACGCGGGGAGCGCATTGAAGCGGGCCTTCGTGGCAGGGTCCACGGTGACGCCGGACTTCCACGCGGGGTCATAGCCCCACTTCTGGGACATCGTCGTTTCAGTCAGGAAGGTGCTCGCCATGTCACGCTGCGGCAGCGAGAGCGCCGAGGCCTTCTGGCCGATTTCACCGAGCTGGTTGTCGAGCGTGCGACGGTAGGCGTCCTGCTCGCCGTGCAGGTCCATGTACTCGCGGGGGGCTTCCATGCCCAGACGTGAGGACGCCCAGTCAGCGAGATCGTGACCGAACGTGAGCGCCTGCGTGCCGCGCTTCGCGGCGTGCGCGAGGGTGTCGTAGGTGCGCTGGACCGGCGAGGCGAGCCCTTCCGGCAGCGCCGAGATCAGACGTTCTGCGCGGGGTCGGCGTTCGTCGACGGAGTCGTGGTCGTAGTCGGGTCCACGGGACTGGAGGCTACGCTCTGGGCTCCCGGCTGCGTCTGCTGTTGCTGCATCGCCGCTTCCGCCTTCGCGAAGTCGAACGGCTGCAGGTTCGCCGGCTGCGCGATTTTCGAAACCCGTGGCGCGCTGTTCTGCGCCATCGCCCGAGCGAGCGAGAAGCGCTTCTGGAGATTGCTGGACATCGTTGGTCACCTCGCGCATGAATGCGGAAGATTCGGGCGCGTATCGTTCGAGAATTGCACGGCCGCGGGGGTCAGTGTACATCGAACCGAGCTGCGCAAACAGCTCCGCCTGCGCATCCTGGCGGTCAAGGTCAGGGTGTTGTCCGCGATTGAGCGGGTAGTCGAAGTACTGCTCGAATGCACCGTCCGTGGGGTCGTTGGACCAGAGGTCATGCAGCTCGCGCGCGACGCTGCCTTCCGGCGCCCAGTCATCGGCGAACTCTTCAAGCCGCATCTCCGGCTGCACCGAATACACCCCGCCATGCAGGGCGTTGTCGATGCCGTGCCAGAGCTCATGGGTGATCGCGTGCTGCACCAGCGCGGGGCTGCCATGCTGGAGCACCGAGGCGTTGAGCGTGATCTTGACCGTGCCGTCGCGGTTCAGGGTGATCTCACCGCCCACCCCATCGGGCAGACGGCTGACCGACCAGTGGTCCACCGAGTCCACCGCGTGGGGGATACCCAGGTGGCGCAGGTTCGCCGTGACGGTCGACACGTTACCATAGCGCGCTTCCACCCCGCGGAACTCGGCGCTGCGCGACTGGTACGCATCGGGGTAGTCGTTGGAGTCGAGCCGGTTGACGATCTGTGCCTTGTCGGCGAGCGTGCCGTTGCCGTTCCCGACGAACTCATCCCAGTCACTGCGCAGCGACTCAGGCAGGTCGTCATAGGCAACGTTGCTCGGCACGGTGGCCTCGTGTGCCTCCCACGCCTCACGGCCCCGGTCCTCGGAGGTCTTCCAGGCGTCGGGGTTCTGCTTCGCCTGCGCTTCGAGCTCGGCGACTTTCGTCCTGGCCTTGAGCCACTTGTCCCTGTCGACGCGCGAGCCGTCGCCATTGGCGACTAACGCGTCCCAGTCGTTGCGCAGGGCTTTCGGCAGGTCGTCATAGGCGACGTTGTCCGCCGAGGTGGCTCCGTGCGCATCCCACGCCTCACGGCCACCGTTCTCGGAGGCGTTCCCGGCGCCGGGGTTCTTGCCCGCCGGTGCCTCGATCGCAGCGAGTTTCTTCTGGGCCTTGAGCCACTGGTCGGTCAGGTCGCCCGTGTCCTTCCACTTCGACTGCGAGCCACCGGCCGACTTGACGACACCCATGCTCTGGGTGACGCCACGGTCCTCATCGCCATGCAGCTCGTTGCCCTCGACGCGCATCTCGTCCGCCGAAGCGGGCGTGGCGTCTTCGGCCTTCGCCGCGTGCTCGTTCTCGTCGTAGGCCGTCTCCCCGGTCGGCACATCGGCAGGCTCTTCATGCATGAGCTGCATGATGTCTTCCGGCGTGTAGCCGAGCCGGTTGGCTGCCGCGACCACCTTCGGGCCGAGGCTCTTCTCGCCGACGATCTGTGTGATGCGCGAGTGATCAAGCCCGTACTTGTCGCCCAGCTCACGGTGCGACATGTCGTTGACGAAGTGATCCTGCAGGATGTTGAAATCCCGCTCAGCGTTCTTCGTGCCGGCCAGCGCCTCGCGCCACAGCCGGTCACGCGCCTCGTTCTTCTGCGCCGAGTCAGCCGTTGTTGCCGGTGCGGGTTTGACGGCTGGTGCTTGCGGCGCTGCAGGAGCGGGCTCGGACAGAACCTGTTTCTGGATCTTGACGAAGCCGGGGCTGCGGTCCGGGACCTCGTGGATGTTGGCGATATTGTTGCGATCGAGGTAGCGCAGCAGATCCGCGCCGATACCTCTCCCCCGTGCGTCTTCTGTGACTGCGATGGAGTCGAGCATCCCGCGTTTGATATGGGCGGCACCGACCACGTTGTCGCCATCCAGTATCTGCACCCGCGTGTTACCCGCCTTCGCTGCATCCACCCGCGCCGTCAGGCCGTTGCCCAGATCCTCGGTGTGGGTCAGCACGGGGTCAGTGGTGAACTGCTTCGGATCTGCGTTCGCGCGGTCAAACATCTGCGCGCGAAACTCGGCCTGCTTCTGGACAGCAGTCTTCCCCCCGAGGGTGTCCTTTACGTTATCCGCAAAGTTCGAGAACAGCTTCCCTACCGGCGTACCCTTCGGTTGCGTCCTGCCTACGGTACGCCCTGCACCCGGCGCCTGACCCGCAAATGTGTTGTTCTTCTGCGCCTGCGCGAGCGCATCCGTTACTTCCTGGGCTTCGGTCCCGCCAGCTGCATGTCCGCCACCAGGTACAGCGGCATCCCCAGCCGGGCTGCTATCCGCTGCTCCCGCGCCTCGTACGCTGCTGTCTCGTGCGGCTCCTGCTTGCTCGTCAAGCGGTTGTCGCAGCTCACCTGCTGGTCGAACTGGTACGGGTCCCACGCCTGCGGGTCGTCCAGCAACGTCCCCGGCAGCGGCTTGCTGTTGCTGTCCATTTCCACCTCTCCGTTTCAGTTGGATGAAACCGCCCGTCTTCTGGACAGGCGGCGTTACAGGCTGTTCTTGCCCGGCTTGGGCAGATCCTGGCTGTACATCTGCCGGTTGTTGTCCTTGAAGTTGGGCGACTTCGGCGGCTTGGGCGCTTTCGGCGGGGCTGCTACCTTCGGCGGCGGCGGGGCCTTGAGGGCCTGGGGCGCTGCTATCCTGGGCGCTGCCGGCACCGCGATTTTCGGGGCCGACACTTTGGGTCCCGCCAGGTTGGGCGTTGCTATCTTGGGCGCCGCTGGCATTGACACCTTCGGTCCCGCTCCGATCTTGGCCATTTACATCTCCATGAAGAATCTTGTTGCGCCACGCAGTCAGGATCTGGACCTTGTCCAGCGACGTCTGGGCCTTTGAGTTCGCCAGGCGGTTGATCGCCATGTCGATCTTCGCCGCCGCCTGTGCGAGCGTCGGCGCTTCGTTGACACCGGTCAGCCTCACCAGCTTGTCGATGTCACTCATCGCCGGGTACGGACCCGGTTCGGTGCTGCGCTGGTCGGGCGCGGCGACGCGGTCTTCGCGCCAGGCATCCGAGAGCAGCTGTTCGGCGTCGTGCTGCACCGGAGACTTCTGCGCCTCCTTCGTGAGCAGCTTGTCGACGTACCTGTTGTAGTCCGGCGTGGTGCCATGCTCCTGGCCGTCGAACGCGTGCGCGCCGACCACCACCTCGCCAAGTGCCGGGTGCACCAGGTCTGCGCGCGGGCCGACCTTCGCAAAGAGGCTCTGCAGCAACCCCTCGCGCGCCTGCGCGCTCTGGGCCTGCTGGGCAGCGGCCTGGGCCTGCGGCTGCTCACGTATATCGAACAGGTTGCCCTGCGTCATCGGCCCCTGTTCAACCTGGGTCTGCGGCTCGTGCAGCGTGAACGGCGTCTCTTCGCCAAGCGCTGCCTGCACGTCCTGTTCAGTGGTCGCGGGCGGACGGCCGATGCCGAGGTTGCGATCGATCATGTCCTGCACCGGCAGGCCCTGCCCGGGACGGATGACGGGCACCCCGTTCGACGGCTGGGTGTCGTACAGGTCACCCTGCGGGCCTGCGTCAAGCGCCGTATCGTGGCCGGCGTTGAGTGCGTCAACATGCCCGCCAACGTTGTACGGGTTGATCGGGAACAGGTCACCCTGCTGCCCCTGCGATGGGTCGAGCGCTTCCTCGACAGGATCCGCCGTAGGCGTCCGCTCGTTCGCACCGGGGAGCGCCGAGCGCTGGCCGTGGAACATGCCCATGCCGACACCCGCGAGCGCACCGCCGACAAAGCCACCGAGCGCGGACGAACCGACACCCTGGCTCCATGGCTTGCCTTCACCGACGTTCTCACCGGCCGTCGAGCCGGCGTTCATCGCCGCACCCTGCACACCCTGATCGACTGCGTTGGCGGTGGCACGCCCGAGGAAGTCTCCCGCGAAGCGCGTGCCGAGTGCAGTCGCGGCGGGCGTGAGGAACCTGCTGCCGAGCCCCACGGTTGCAGCGGACACGGTGCCAGCGACACCGGCAGCCTCGTACATGCCCTTCGTGTTGTTCGGGTCCTGGTCGAGCACGTTCTGCCCGGCTTCACCGGCGGACTGCGCGCCGAATACGAGCGGTGCGGCGGGGCCAGCGGCCATCCCTACAGCGAGGCCCGGCGCCATCTGCAGCGCGCGACCGGCGAGCGTGCTCGGGTTGCGCAGCATCGCACCGGCCGTCTGGCCGAATCCATGCGCCTGCTCAACCTGCTGCTCGGCCTGCTGGCGTGCGGCCGAATAGTCACGTGAGAGGTCCGCCTGCTGCTGGGCACCGTTGAGGTCCTGCGGCAGCGGCATGCCGTGCTGCGCGAGCATCTGGCGATAGTCTTCCATCGCCTGGCTGGACGTGTTGCCCGAGGCTTCGCTGCCGAGACCCTTCAGCGCCTGGCCAAGCCCCGAGACGCCCTTGAGCACATCCACGCCGAGATCCGCCACGCGACGGAACGGGCTCTGCCGCGGATGGTCGTCATCGTCCCCCGCATCGACAGGCTGGAACCCCTGCAGCACGCCACCGGACTGCTGGTCAGACTGGGCAGGGCCGGCGCCTACCGGCTGGAACCCTTCAAGGATCGGCACGCGCGCTCCTTAATAGTTCGCGTTGTCGTAGAGACCCGGCTGCGTCGGCATGCCCGCAGGCAACGGTGCACCACCCCCGCCCTGCGGGTTATAGCCCGGCGGCGGCAGCGGCGGCGGGTTGCCCCCTTGCGGTAAGGCCGTCTGACGCTGGGGCGTGAAGGTCGCAAGGGCTTCCTGCTCGCTGCCGTACCACTGGCCATCCGAGCCCTGATACCCCGTCTGCCCCTGCGCGTTCTGTGCGGTCGGCACGCCGTTAGGGGTGGTCTTGCCACCGGGCGCACCCATGCCCTGCCCGAGCTTCGTGACCTTCATCTGGCCGTTCTTGCCCATCTGCACGACGGTGCCGCCGTTCTGGTCCAGATACGTGTTCGGGTTGTTCGGGTCGGCCATCCACTTCGGGCGGTTGCCCTGGGCCTGCACGCGCGCGGCGGCCGTATTGGCACCGCCATAGGCACGCGCGTAGGCCATGCCGTTGGGCGACGAAACCATCAGGTATTTCTGCACGAGCGCCTGGCCCTGCGGCGAGGCAAGCTGTTCAGGCGTGAGTGCGTTGAGCTGGTCACGCAGCTGACCGGCGGCCCGGGCGGTGCCGAGGTTGACGTCCTCGAGGTTGGTCTGCGCATTAGTGAGGCCCGTGCGCGCCTCCATCTCGCCGGCCTGGGCGCCGTACATCTGGCCGCGCTGCGGAGCAATCAACGCTTCCGCGTTCGACTGGTTGGCAGCGCCCGTGTTGCGGGCGATCTCGGACGGCGCCATCGAGGCGCGCGTGCCTGAGTCCTGCAGCGCGGCCTGCCCGTGCAGCATCGACGCATCGGCCGTCTGCATCTGCGGCAGCAGGGTCGGGTCGGCGGCCAGCAGCGAGTTGCGCAGGATGCCGTTCTGCAGCGCGCCGGCCCCCGCGAGCAGCGTGGGCGCATGCGTGAGGTCGTAGGTCTGCCCGCTCGGCTGGCCATTGGGGTTCATCAGCGCGAGCGAGTTGCCATCGGGCGAGAGCTGATACTTGATGCCCTGCAGGTCGGCCTGCGAGAGCAGGGTCTTGCGCGCCGTGGCGATGTCGCCCGAGCTGACCGCCGAATCCACGCTGTTATAGAAGTCGTGCGCCGCCTTGCCGGCATCCATGATGCCCTGTGTCTTCGTGTTCGCGAGGTTGAGCCCCGTCGCCTGCGCGCCCTCGCGGCCGTACTGCATCGCCTGCAGCGGCTGGCCGTGACGGGCCATCGCCGTCTGGACATCCTGGTTATAGGTGGGCGAGTTGGGGTCGAGCTGCGAAAGGTCCTGCTGCAGCCCCACCGTCTGCTGGTACTGGTTGTTCTGGACGTTGTACTGCAGCTGCCGCAGACGGTTCTGCTGCATCTGGTCGTAGACGTTCATGCCGCTGTTCATCGCGGCACCCGCTGCAACCCCCCAATCGATGTGGCCCATACTCGCCCCTGCTTACGTGTAGCCGGCGCCACTGAGGGCGCCAGAAGAAGGATTCGTCCAGCTGTAGCCGCCGAACGAGCCGGTATTCAGCGACGACCCCGCGCCCGAGTCACTGCCGAGGCCGGTCGTGAACCCATAGGGGTTGCTGCCTGTGGTGCTGGACCCATAGGGGGTGCTGCCTGTGGTGCTGGAGCTGCCGCCACCGCTGTGGCTGAACGCACCGAGAATGCCGCCGCCGACCGCGCCGATGGCCGCGCCCCAGGGGCCGAACGCCGAGCCAATCGATGCACCCGACATCGCCCCGCCGGCAACGTTGCTGAACGTGCTGCTGCCGCCCCCACTGCTGCCGCCCCCACTGCTGCCGCCCCCACTGCTGCCGCCCGAGCCGCCCGAGCCGCCCAACGACCCCAGCATGCCCATACCGCCGCCGAGCAGCGAGCCAATGCCGGCCGAACTCGCCTGGTTCGCCTGGTTGTACGCCTGGTAGCCCTGCAGGTCGCCCTGGTACTGGCCAAGCCCGAGCTGGCCCACGCCCGCCGCGAGGCTACCCGAGGTTGAGTACGCCTGATTGTTAGCACTGCTCGCGTTCAGCGCGTTGTTCACGCCAAGCTGTCCGGTGTTGGCGGCCAGGCCGCTCGCGTTCAGCCCGAGTGCGCTCGCGTTCTGGGCGAGCGACTGGGAGTTCAGTCCGAGCGACGTGTTCTGTGCGGCGTAGCCGGGAAGCGTCTGGCCAAGCGAAGCGGCCTGGCTCTGCATGTTCCACCCGAGCTGCTGGGCAGCGACGCGCGCACGCGAGGCCGCGGCGGCCTGGTTGGCGGCCTGGTTGATCTGGTTGGCGTTCCACATGCCCTGGTAGGCACCCGAGGCCGGGTTGACGCCGGCCTGCTGCATCTGCATCTGGGTGGCCTGGTTCGCCGCGTTGTAGCTGGCGTTGACGTCGCCCACCGCAAGCTGCGCCTGCTGGTTGTAGTTGCCCTCGGTGTTGTAGTTGTTCGCCTTGTCGACCATGTTCTGCATCAGCGGCATGTACGTGTTCTGGTACGCGCTGTTGTAGGTGTTGGCCGTGCCATTCAGCGCCTGCTGCTGGGCGACCATCGCGTTCTGCTGGTTCGCGAGGACCTGCTGCTGCTGCGTGTCGTAGGCTTCCTGCGCCTGCGTGTTGGTGTTCTGCGCCTGCAGTGCCGACTGGAT
The DNA here is from genome assembly GCF_004361815.1 of Paraburkholderia sp. BL10I2N1. Classification (NCBI taxonomy): domain Bacteria; kingdom Pseudomonadati; phylum Pseudomonadota; class Betaproteobacteria; order Burkholderiales; family Burkholderiaceae; genus Paraburkholderia; species Paraburkholderia sp. BL10I2N1. The sequence goes on from NZ_SNWA01000001.1 coordinate 4,065,516, forward strand.
CTGCGGCATGTACGTGTTGGTGTACCCGCCAATCTGGTTCTGCTGCAGCTGGCCGAGCTGCTTCTCCGCGCCGGTGATCCCCGGATTCGGCGACGGCGGGGTGGCGGCACCCGACGAGCCCTTGCCGTGGGGCCTGGCCCAGATACCGTACTTCGCGTTAGCAAGTTCTCGCAGCAGGTTCATCAGAGATCCATCGGCATTCTTCGCGCAGCATCCCGTACACGATCAGGTCGGAGCCATCCTCCATTCCACGGCGTAGCAGCCCTTCCTGCACAAACCCCACATGCTCGTCGAACCTGCGCGCCGCATGGTTGTTCGCGCCGACCAGGCCGGTCACGCGACTACACTTCAACTGCACAAACGGATAGACGAAGAAGCGGAACATCGCCTGTTTCGTGGCCCATCGCGCGCCGGGCTCCGCTGCCACATGCATGCAGATGTCGTTGCCCGTGTAGCGGTCATAGACCACCCCAGCGATCAGCTCCCCGTCGCGCTCCACGCCAATCGCGGTGGTGTCGCCGAACTTCACGCCGATCCGCCTGGCGACCCATGCGGTGACGCGCGCGTCCTCGCCGTAAATGAAATCGATCATATCTGCTAACTTTAAAGCATTAACCTGCTCACGTTAAACACTATGCGCCGGCCGCGTTAATACGTTGGATGATGGTGTTGATCGCCGCGATGATCTGCGCCGTGCTCGCGGTCGAGGACAGCTGGGTGAGTACGGGCGAACCCGGGCGCACCCCGGTCATCAGCTCGACGTTCTCCTTCAGCGGCCCGATGATGCGGCCGAGCTGCGCATCGAGCGACAGCACACTCGGCACGGCCGGTTTCTTCAGGGCGGTCATGCGCGTCTGAGCTCCCCAACGGTGGTGGCCATCGTGAACCGGCGCACGGCCGTATTGCCGGTGATGAGGATCTCCCAGGTCGTCGCCTTGAACCCGGCGGGCATGCGCACCGGGTCATTGGAGGTCATGCCGGCTTCGAACACCTGCACGCCATCGGCGAAGATGGTCACCTGGATGCTGCGCACGTCTTCGGTCGCGATGATCGGGATCAGGCTGCTGCCGTCGACCGTCAGGGCGTTGTTGACGGTGTTGTTCAGGCAGCCGCCCAGCGAGGTGGAGGCGTCCGCGGCGAAGGTCGCCGCGTTGGAGGCCTCGTTGGCAAAGATCTGGTTGTTGTAGGCGATGCCCCCCTGGATGTAGCTGTAGTCCGCCTTCACCTTCAGCGCGCCAAAGTTGGTCGGCTCGGTCATCTCGTAGAGCCGTGAGCGCCACTGGTAGATCGTCGCGTTCTGGGGGTCAGCGTCAAGCTGGTAGATGTTGTTGTCGACGCTGGACACCGCATAGATCCTGCCAGTCAGCCGGTCGACATAGACACAGCTGGCGGGGAAGTCGTAGGTCGCGAGCGGCGGCGTGTCCGCACGCGAGAAGACGAACGCCGAGGTCGGCCCCGTGCCGTTGTTCCAGAAGCCGATGTACATGTTGTTGTACAGCAGGCCCACGATCGAGGCCGGGCTCAGCGGCTGCCACTCGTCGCGCGTGTACAGCGACTGCGTGATGACGTCCTGGATGCCGGGGCCAATCGCGAGCAGCCCGTTCGGGCTTGCGTAGACGACGCCCCACTGGTCACCGACGATCGAGCGCTTCGAGACGCACGGCTGGAGGATCGGCAGCTTTTCCTGCGACACCGACGAGGGCGTGGTGCCGGTGATGAGGTACGGGTTCTTGGTCGTGCCGACAAAGAGCGAGTTGCCAAACACCCCCAGCCCCACGATCGGATACTCGGTCACCTGCTGGTAGGTGACGGGCCACGCGTGCGGCTTGTAGGGCTCGCAGAACCACACCTGGTTGCCAACAAACCCGGCCAGCATGCCGTTGGGCATCTCGACCAGGCCCTGCAGGCCCGAGGGCGGCGGGGTGTAGTAGGTCGACTGGAGCACCTGGCCGAGCTGCGTCACCGTCAGCGCATCGACGTAGGATGCCGTGCCGATCGCGATCTGCGCGACGAACTGGTACGAGACCGTGCTGGTGCCCGCGACCGACCGGTAGATGTTGATGTACTGGAAGTTGTAGTTGCCCGCCGGGGGCGCGGTGAAGCCGTTCACCGTCACCGTCGCGCCGGTGCTCGAGACGTTCACCGTCGCCGCAGGGCTGGGTGCCGATTCTTCCTGGATCGCCCCGAACACGGTGACGTAGGTGTACACGTACGCGCGCGTCTCGGCAGGCGCGGTGGTCGAGCTCGGCGTGAGCGTCGGGCCCCCCGTGGGAGCCGGTACGCCGAGCTCGTAATAGGCGGCCGGGTACGGACCCATGCCCGTGCTCGCGAGCGCCCAGTTGGTCTTGCGCGGCGCGAAGGTGGCGCCCGTGTAATAGATCCGGTAGTCGCCGTTATCCGCAAGCACCCCCGCCACCACATCGACGTCACAGTTCCACGTGAGCCAGCGCGTGTTGATCGTCGGGCCCTGCAGCAGGTAGATCGCCTGCACGGCCGTGGTCAGCGGCGTATAGGCGACGACGGGCTTCTGCCAGGGGCGCAGCTCGCCGGACTGCATCTTCACGTTGCTCGCCAGCTGCGCGTTCATCGGCCCGAGCCGCGAGGGCCCGAGTCGAGGGACGATGCCGGAGAAGCCTTCGATGGCGATCGTGGTCATTTACCAGAACTTGAATGAGAGACACACGGGCGCGCGGTGCGATGGTCCCCAGCTGTATGCGGGTGCCGCCCACGCATCGTTCTGCCAGTACGCCCAGGCCTTCCAGCCCAGCTTCAGGCTGAGTACGCCAGTGCCCTGGTACTTGAGACAGAACGCGCCATAGCGCGACCAGGCGAAAAACCAGCTGGCCGAGTTGGTGACGACCGTCCAGTGCGCTGCATCGAACGCGATACCAAACGGCCAGTAGTCAAAGCCATACCCGGGGTTGCGCCGCAGCCACTGCGTGCGCGTGCTCTCGAGCGAGCCCGTCCAGCTGAAGGGTGGCTTGCGGCAGTCATCGAGCGTCGCGTCGAACGTCTGGAACCAGTAGAGGTACGTCGGCAGGTTGCCGTCCGCGCCGGTCGTCATCGCGAGGAGCGGCGCGAGGAGCCACGTGAGGCCCCCCATCAGGACCGAGCCCAGCGCGAAGAATGGGTAGAGGAGCAGCATGGCTATTCCCCATCGGGGATGATGGCGCGGCGGCCCGCGTCGGCCACGACGGACTCCGCGCAGTGGTCAACCGGCTTGCCGGCGATGAGCGTCGCGACCCAGCCCAGGAACGCGCAGAGCACGCAGCCCCACCCGCGGCCGGCGGCACGTGCCTTGCCAGCGCGGCTGCTGATCGTCTCGCGCGGATCGCCGAACGCGCTCGCGTTGCACAGGCAGTCGAAACTGTAGGCCACGCTATGCAGCCAGCCATCGCCGTTCGGGCGGTAGAGGAACACCAGCGCGCCGGCGAAGTACCAGAGACCGATGAAGAGGTTCGAGACGTACAGCGTGGCGATCGCGATCATCATTACCCCCGGTTATCGGTCGGGACGCGCGGGTCGGCCTGCATCTTGCCGCGGAAGTACGAAGCGATACCGAGGACAGCCGTCTGCACGCCCATGATCCCGGCCATCGACCCCAGCATTGGCGGGAGGTAGCTGAGCACGTTTGCATCGACGTGGAAATACATCACACCGACGTAGGCCATCAGCACGACGAGCGAGGTGAGCAGCCCCTCGACGCCGTAGCAGAACCCGACGAACGGGCGCCACGTGTAGGTCGGCCAGTGATCGGCCTTCGCCTCGACCTGCATGGTCGCGTTGACCGTCTGCGCGTCGGTGGTGTCGGCGCTCAGTTCGGCCTCTTCCTGCTGGGCCGCGATCTGCGCGAGCTGCACCTGCTGGTCGAGCATGGCCTTCTTGAACTGCAGCTCGAGGTTCGGGTCCGCCTGGATGGCAGCCAGCGCCGCATCCGGCGCGGACTGGCCTGTGACCTGCTGCGCGATGCCCACCACCTTGGTGGCGACGTCTGCGGCCTTCGAGCCACCCAGCCAGTTGGCGATCATCGGCACGAAGTTAGCCAGTGCCATGGCGATCGGGATCAGCGGCATTACAGCGCTCCCTTGAGCAGGTTGTTGGCGATGCGGTTGATCCACCCCTTGCCGAAGGTGACCCACGCCCTGAGCGAGACGTAGTAGCGCAGGCGCAGCGCGTTCCAGCGCATCATGAATTTCAGCGGGTCCGTCTTCGAAACCGCGATGATCGTGTGGGGTCCCAGGAGGCCGTCCACCGCCGAGCCCGAAGCGCCCTGCATCCAGATCACGCAGTGGCCGCCGTTGTAGTTGGCGTCCAGGATCTGGAAGGCGACGCGCGGGTCAAACTCGTCCAGGTGCAGCGGGTCCCAGTACAGCTTTTTGGCGATGGCCTTCGCGGTGTCCTGCGGCAGGTCCTGCATGGCGCCGGTATAGCCCGAGGCGCGTGCCACCCGCTCGGTGACCCCCCACATCGTGGCGCCGCCGGGGTCTGCCGGGTTGTCGACATACTTCCCTTCGTTGCCGATCAACGCGGTGAAGGCGTCGTCAAAGCTGCTCACTTCTTGGCCTTTGCCTTCGCATCAGCGATGGCCTGCTCGGCCGCGATGCCTTCTTCCAGCTCGCTGGCGATCAGCAGGCCTTCCTCATTCAGCGTGAAGGTCGGCGCGGCGTCGCCCACGATACGGCGGTCTTCCTGAATGCCAAGGACGAGCCGGCCGCCCACCATTTCTGCGCCGGTCTTTGCAACGAAGTCTTCCAGACTGATCGACATATGTGCTCCATGTATCTACAAGGGGGTGCTACTTGTTAACCTGTGCCTCGATGCGTGCGATGTGATTACGCAGGTCTTCGCGGAACAGTTCGATGTACTCCTTCATGTCGGCCTTGAGCTCCGCATGCAGCTCGCGCAGGTCGCCCTTGCGCATGTACTCGCCTGCGACCGTCACCTTCAGCGCACCGTGCGCGTCCTGGAGGTCATCCAGCTCCTGCCTGACGTCCTTCAGGTCGTCACGGGTGTTCTTGACGTACCCGCCGACGACCGCGAGGATGGCGGTAAACAGAAGGGTCGCAACCAACGAAACCCAGTAATAGACTGCCATCGGATCACCCATGTTAGCCACTTCACGAGGTTTTGTTAGCTGGTTAAAGTTTACAGGCGTACCTAGCCGGTGTACATGATGTAGGCCAGCGCGTAGTAGGGCGGCCGGTTCTCGATCGACGAACCGCTACCGGTGTTCTGGATCGAGATGCTGGTGCCCGCCCCGTAGATCCCGATGTTGCTGCCCGCGCCCAGGATCGAGATGTTGGTGCCGTGCGCCGCAATGCTGATATTTGCTGATGCGGCGTTCATGGACGTGCCGCGATTGACGGTGCTGCCGCCCGAAAGACCGCTGCCGCCACCCGAATAGGCATAGACCTGGGCTGAGCCGTCCGACCATCCGTGTACGTGGCCGGGATCGTTGACGCCGTGGACGTGGCCGGGGTCGCTGATGCCGTGCCCGTGACCGGGGTCGTACACGCTGTGCGCGTGGCCGGGGTCGCTAACACCGTGGCCGTGCGCCGGCAGCTGGCTGACTGTGAGGCTGTAGGTCGCCGCCCCGCCGGTGGCCGCCACCGCGTAGGTGCTGCCCGCGCCGACGATAAACCTGTTGCGCAGGTCAGGCGTGCCGGTCGTGCCGTCGCACAGGTGCCAGTGCGCGGGGATGGTGGCCACCGACCCGCTCCACAGGGCGATGATCCCGGTGAAGAGCGGCGCGATCGTCGCGTTGAACGTGGCGATGTCGAGATAGTCGTGAAAGAGCGCGGCCGGCGTGCGCAGCTCGAACTTGTCGCCCGCGGTCCACGCCAGGCCCGCGGTGTTGTCCTGCCCGCGCAGCACTGTCAGGGCGTCGCCCGCGAGGGCCGTCACCTTGACGATCTCGATGTTGTTCGCCGCGTTGTTCAGCGTGCCCCAGAACCAGTCGCCGGGCTGCAGCACCGGAAAGCGTGCCCCCTGCCCCGCCGCAAGCGTGATCGTCGTCTGCGAGCTGGTGAGGTTACCGGCAAGCGTGCCGAACGCGTTGTTAGCTACTTTGACAACCATAAGGTCCTCACTGTTTGCCCGGCTGCCAGAGCCGCTGATACCGGCTCTTGTTGACCAGCGTCAGGTTGTTGACGCGATACGTGCCCGGGATGCTGGCGGAAATCGCCACCTGGATGTACTGGACCCCGGCGGGGATGACGAACTCGTGCTGGTAGATCTTTTGCTCGGGCTCCTGCCCGTTGTTGACCATCGACACCAGCTGGGACCAGCCGCTGCCGTTGTTGGTCATGATCTGCACCAGCAGCCCCTGGATCTCCGAGGTGACGGTCATGCCGCTCGTCGCGATGCACCCGCTGAAGGCGAGCGTGTCGCCCGCCGCAAAGCCCCCATCGGCCACGCCGATCGCGTTTGAGTTGAGCAGGTAGGAGTTGGCGGTGCCGGGCTTCGTGTAGACGAACGTCTTCCCCGTGTAGGGGTAGCCCAGCGTGGGCTCGTAGGTGACGGTGCCGTTGCCCGTGTCGGACGTCCAGCCGGCCAGGTTGGGGCCGATGAAGTTCACGAAATTGCCGTTGATGAGCATGTTGGCCGGCGCACTGTCCGTGGTCTCCGGGAAGATCCCGAAGTACGGCAGCCGGCGGAACTGGTACGGGTTGCGCAGCAGCGCCGCCGTGGGGCGGGCGATCTCGTCCGTCCCTGCCGCGTTCGGGTGGGTACCGTCGATCGTGTAGGCGGTGACGTAGCCGCCCAGCGGATCCGCTGCATTGATGGTCGCGGTGCACGCATCGACCAGCGGCACGCCATAGCGCTCCGCGAGCAGGTAGTAGAAGTACCGGTTCATGTACGCGTCCGGCACGCCCGTCTTGGCGGGCGGCACGACGATGAACGGATACACCCCGCTGTTGATGCAGCCGTGCACGATCTGCTCGATGTAGTTCATGTACGAGGCGGCGGCCACCGTGCCGAACGTGTTCACCGGCACGTCGTTGGTGCCGGCCATGATCGTGATGCAGTCCGGGCTGTAGGCGAGCACGTCCGACTGCAGGCGTGCGGCGATCTGGTAGCTCTTCTGGCCGAAGATCCCGGCGTTCGAGATCAGGCGCAGGCCCGCGCGCCACGCGGCCTTCTCGGCGAAGCTGTTGCCGAACTGCCAGTAGCCATTGGTCTCGCCCGAGTTCGCCTGGGTGATCGAGTCACCGAGCGGGATCATGGTGCGCAGGACCGGCTTGAACGCCGGCGGCGTCGGGTTATTGAGCGCCATCGTCTAGCCCTCGTAGATCGTGACGGGCTGGCCGGCGGCGGGGCCATACACACTGATTGCGCCGCTGTAGGGCAGCGGCGGGACCCAGCTGCCGCCGGGGTAGACCGGCAGGCTGCCAGGTCCATTGGCCGCGGCCGTGGTCGTCGGGCTCACCCACAGCACCTGCGAGCCGGGGTTGACCACCTCGAGCGACTTGCGCGACGTGTTCGAGCTCACCATCGAGGTCGCGACACCCAGCCACGTCAGGATGAACTGCGCGCCGGTACCGCCCCCGCTGCTCGAGACCTGGCTCACCGGGTTGGCCGGGATCGAGCCGGAGGCAAGCGAGCCGGGAGTCAGCACGGTGGCGGCGGTCACCCCGCCCGAGGCGACGGTCGTGACCTTGATCACCGCCCCGCCGACAAACGTGATGGTGTCGTTCACCGCGTAGCCGCTGCCGGCCGCCGAGACAGCCGCCGCGCCGAGACAGCCGTTGACGGTGCCGCTGCGGTCGGTCGGGGTGGTGTTCACCGGGGTGCTGACGACAGGAAAATTGGCCATGGCTTATGCGTCCTGAACCATTGCGAGCCAGTAGCGGTGGGTCGCGGTGAAGAAGTACATCGATGGCGTGCCGCCCTTCGTCTCGTCGGCGAGCACGAGGTAGATCCCCTGCGGGGTCGCGGGCAGCGCGGCAAAGGTCGCCACGGTCACCATCGCGATCACATGGCCGCCAGCGGTCGCGCCGTCGTGCACATGGATGCCGTAGGTGTCGGTGTCGACCGTTGCCTCGCCCTGCGCGCCGGTGAAGGTCTGGTGCTGCGCGAGCGTGCCGCGCCGCAGCTTGAACTGGGTGCTCACGGTACGGTCCCCATGTCAAAGTTGCCGTAGACCGTATCGGTCAACGTGCCGCAGTCCATCGCCGCGCCCGAGTTGAAGGCAGCAGCCACCGCAGCAGCGGCAGCAGCGGAAGTCGCAGCGGCAGCGGCAGAGTTGGTCGCGCCGGCCAGCACCGCGGCGCTGTCGGAGAGCTCTTTCGCAAACGAATTCACGGGGCCACCGGCGGTCGTGACGACCGTGGTCGCGCTGCCGTTGACGATCTGGTGTGCGAGACCAGCGTCCGTGATGAACTGCGAAACCGAATCGGCAAGGCTCGTCATGAGTAGGTCCGGTTATCCATCAGCACCCAGTTCGCGCCCCCGGAGGCCTCGCGATGCCAGGCCACCTCGACGACGCCCTTGCTGCCGGCGGCGATGGTCGCGACCGTTGCGCCCGTAATCGAGTTGATGGTGAGGGTGTAGGCCGAGGTGTTGGTCTTCGTGAACCGGTAGCGGCGCCCGCTGAAGAGCTGGTTGGCCGTGACCCCGCGATGCTCGGGCAGCGTCACCACGCGCGCGGCGGTGAGCGGTGCGTCGAACACCTGATGCAGCGGATCGCCATAGGCCACCGTCACGCTCGTGTCGACGTTCATCTGCATGCGCGAGGGGTCGTTCCACGAGTCGACCGCGATGTAGTCGGCCGTCATCGACGCCACGTTGTCGCACAGCTTGCAGGTGGTCGAGAACGGCACGTCCACCACCCCGATGCGCGAGGTGAGCGGGCCGGGCGTCGAGCAGATGAGGAGGGTGCCGTTGTTCGCCGCGAACGAGTCGATGCGGTAGTTCTTCACGTCGAAGTACGAGTGGTTGGCGGCGGCCTGGAACGTCGTCACGGTGACGCCCGCGCCGATCGTCAGCGTGTTGGTGTAGACCGCGCTGGCGAGCAGCACGCCATTGGGCACGTTGAACAGCACCGTATTGGCGTTGTATGTCGCTACCTCGAGCGCGAAGTGCTCGATGAGGTGCACCCCGCCCCCGCCGTCATAGATCATCGCCGCGCCGCTGTTGGCCGCGTTGACCTCCACGCCGTCATAGGTGGCGACCACCGAGTTGTGGTTGAACAGCACCTGCGTCGCGCTCTGGCACGAGATGTACATGCGCTCGAAGCGGTTGTTCGGCTTGCCGGCCGCGCCGCTGATGTTGTTCACGCCCCCCGCGAAGTCGCCGAGCCACATGTCGCGGTACGTGTTGCCCCACCACTGGATGGTCGGTGCGTTCGTGAAGTAATAGAAGTTGCGCGACCAGAGGTCGGTGAACACGCAGTTAAAGATCGAGCCGTTGCTCGGCCCGTCCACCTGGAACACCGCCGAGGCGGTGTTGCCGGTCTGCATCGTCGAGTAGATGATCTGCATCGACGCCCAGACGAGCGTGTGGATCGCAAGGCCCGTCAGATGGAAGATGGGCATGTTGCTGCCCGTCTGCGTGAGGATCGTGCCGCCGCGCGACTGGCCAGTAATGCGGATGCCGGTGAAGACCGAGGTGTTGTTCGCGCCGAGCGTGAGCGGCGCGGAGAGGATGTAGTTGCCATCGGGGACATAGAGCCCCTGGGTCGGCCCGGCCACCAGCGCGTTCATCGCGAGCTGGAAGGCGGCCGTGTCGTCCGTGACGCCGTCACCCTTCGCGCCGAAGTCCTTCACGCTCAGCATGTCGGCAAACTTGCCCTGGGCGGTGCGCGCGAGCGTGCCCGAGGTCCCCTGGGCGATGCCGAGGAAACTGCCGAGCAGCCACTGCGCAAGCGTCGAGAGCGTGGTCTGCAGGAGGCCCGCGCCGCGCGTCACCGGAACAATGACGCTGCCCGTCAGCGTGCCCGCGTCCGAGTTGGTGCCTGCACCCAGCGCGCTGAACGTCGTCTGGTTGTCCGCCTCCAGCTTCGCGAACGAGCGCACCGGGCCCCCATTGGTGGTCACCGTCGTGGTGGCGTCGCCATGGACGATCGAATGCGCCAGCGCCACATCGGTCTGGAACGTCGCGAGCGCCTGCTGGACCGTATCCGTCATTACCAGTACCCCGGCGACGGCAGCGTCGTGTTGATGAGCGTGTGCAGCTGCTCACGCGCGATGAAGTCCTGCTGCGTCTGCGTGTCCTGCTGGAACACCGTGCACTGCAGGACGATGTAACTCGCCGAGGCCATGGTGTCGATCAGCTGCGTCGCCACCGCGATCGTGGCTTCGATCTCGGTGAGCGTGGCATTGATGAGGCTGGCATTGACCGTCATGCTGCCCGCACCCTGAACTTGAGCAGGTCATACACCGTCTGCACGTTGCCGTTGCCAAACGTGATGACGACCTGCCCTTCGTACTGCCCCGCGGGCACGGCCAGCGTCGTGCCGGGGAAGTTGAACGTGATCTTGCCGTCCGTGCCATCGGTCACGAACATGCAGGGGATGATCGAGAGCGGCGACGTACCAGCACCATTCAGGATACGGAACAGCACCACCGCGGAGGTCCCCACCGGCGAGAGGTCGATCGGGTTGCCAGTCGCCGCGTCGGTGAGCTGCAGGCCGATGAATGGCAGGTTGTCGCCTGCCACCAGGTCAATGGTCGCGATGGTCATACGAACCTCTGGAATTCGACCCGGTCGGACGTCCGCGTGAGCGACTTGTCGACCTTGATCTTTGCCTTGTCCATGGCCGTGCGAAAGAGCCGCGCGTAGAGCGCCGCGGCCTTCTCGTCCGAGTAGGGCTGGTTGTGGGTCGCGTACAGCCGCGCGCGGGCGCCCTGCGCAATCTCCTCGAGGTAGTGCTCGTAGAGCGCGCTGTCCACCGTCGTACTTGAGCGTGCAGGTGCTAACGCCACGCGCATGGTGAGTGCGTTCGAGAGGGTCGAGACGGGGTACGGTACGAGCAGCAGCTCCGGCTCGATGATCCGGGTGTAGTACGCGGGGTTGCCCTGCAGCGTGCGCCAGTCAAGCGTGCGGTAGATGTACGCCAGCTGGTCGATCGACTTCGGGATCAGCAGCACGTTGTTGTACCAGGCCTCGACCACGTCGACCACCACGGTGTTCGGTGGCGTATCGATCTCGTAGTTCGACACGTTGATGACGCCGGTCACGGGGTCGAGGTCCTGCTGCCAGTAACGCGTGCGGCGGCAGAACTCAATCACCGCGTTGCGGATCGCGTTGATGGCGACGAACTCCGGCACGTCCGGGATGTACGGCGTGACTTCGGTCAGGAAGTTGTCGAACGGGACGGCAAAGCCGTAGGTCTCGCTCACGAGGTCGCTCCCGGCTCAGGCTGGCCCTTGGCCGGTCCCAGCGTCTGGTTGACGTTGTTCGTCGTCTCGGCCTTGTCCTTGGCGCCCAGCGCGGCGGTGAAGGCGGTCCAGTAGCCCTGGGCGAGCTGGAAGCCGGGCGCGTACTCCGCATCCTTGCTGTTCGCGCGGAACAGCACGTAGTCGAGCAGCGTCGTCTCGAGCACGTCGTTCACCGCAATCGTGCTGGCTTCCGTCGTGAGGTCCGCCGGCACCCGCGAGTAGTTGACCTCGACGTAACCGGTACCGTCACTCGGCGGGTACACATAGAAAGCGGTCTGGTCCTGGATGTCGTAGACGTAGTTCTGCGCCGTGGACGAGGCGGCCGACGCGTGCCACGTGGGCATCTGGGCGTCGATCAGCTGGCGCGAGACAATGCGCACGACGCGGCCCGGGGTCGCGCCGTTGGTGCCCATGTTGCGGTAGATGTCGAGCAGCAGCCAGCCATCGACAGGGATGGCCTGGCGCGTGCCCGCCACCAGCCGGACCGCAACCGTCGTGCTGTTCGAGTTCGGCTGCATCAGCACGACCTGGCGTTGCGCGTCATTAAGCCAGCCGAGCAGCTCCGTCCGCGTCCATCGGGTGTTCGCGGTGTCGAGCAGCTGCGTGGCCGCCTTGTTGATGATCGCCGTGCCAGTGATCGTGCCCATGATGCCCAGAGAAAACGGGGGGCCACGCCCCCCGGATATCAGGTCGAATGCGTCGCGAACCAGTTCAGGCCGTCCGGCGACTGGAACAGGCAGTTCTTGCCCACCGCCACCGAGAACGCGACGTTCACCGTGCCCTGGTTGACGTTGCCGCCGACCGGGGGATAGACCAGCAGCGCGTTGGCGCCGCCATTGAACACGTTGATCTCGGCGCCGCCGCCGGCCGGCAGGATCGCGCCAGCGTTGGCGGCCACCGTCGAGAAGCACACGTAGTCCGAAAGCGGGATCACGGCCGCGTTGGCCTGCGAGCTGGTGCCCGCACCCGACAGCCCGGTCGTGAGAAGGCTGCCCACGATGGACTTGGCGGTGTTGTCCCAGATGCCGCCCTGGCTCACCAGGTTTTGTTCGATAGTCATGAAATTCTCCGTAGTCCGAAAAGAGCGGGGTTGCCCCCGCTCCCCGATCAGTTCGCTGCGAGGAGCAGCGCGAGACCGGCCGGCTGCGTGACCTGGTAGCCGTAGATGTTCAGGCCGCGGACCAGGTTGCCGAAGTCGTTCGGGTTCTGCAGGCTCTCGACCTTGGCGATCTGCGAGGCGAAGCTGATGGCCGACTTGTGGCCCGCCACGATCGAGTGACGCTTGGCCGTGCCGCCCGAGACGCCGCCGAAGAAGTCGTGACCCGAGGTCGCGCGCGGCGTGAGGTTGCTCACATACACCGTGAAGCGGTCGATCTGGCCGATCTTGCCGTTGCGCAGGATCGAGCTGCCGTCACCCATGAACTGCGCCTGGGCGAGGTTCGATTGCATCAGGATCTGACGCTCGGTCGGGGTGATGATGAGCCAGCGGTCCGTCTCCGGCACGTTGTTCTCGTCGAGCACCGAGCTGAGCGAGGTGATGTACGACAGGATGTTGGCCGGCGTGAGCGCGACCGGCGCCGTGTCAGTGCCGAGGTTGTACGCACCCGAGATCGCACCGGCGGTCGCGCCCATGTTGGCCGCGGCACCCTGGTTGTACGTGCCAAGCAGCACGTCCTTGTCCACCGCGATTTTCATCTGCATGCTCGCGTCGTTGGTGAACATGTCCATCAACTTGGGCTTCGCCTGCAGTTCGAGGACGTTATTCACGTTGACCCCGAAGTACTTGCCCTTGTTGATCTGCAGGGTGATCGTCGACGGCGTCGGCACGTCGTAGTTCAGCGACTGGCCGATGCTGTAGTTGTAGATGTTGATTGTCGGGATCGTGTTGATGATGACCGTGTCACCAAGACCCGAGATGTCGCCCTGCCAGTCCGTATTGGCGATCTCGCCAAAGACGGTGGCGGCATAAAATTTCTGCGCCAGCTTGCCCGACCAGAGGGCCGGGATGAAGGTACCGGAATACGCGGTGCCTGCGTAGGCAACCTGTCCGGCCGGCGAGTTAAAGCCGCCGGCGTTGATCGGGTAGACTGCGCCCGGGGTGATGGTGGTCATGCTAAAACTCCTGGCTCAAAAGTTTGGGTGAGCCACCATCGACGGGCACTACGCTCGAACGCGTCCCTCATCGATAGCAGCGTAAAGGTCTGCTTCCAGTCGAGCCGCCTCGTCCGCGGGGATGACGCCACGCCGCAGGTCCCGGTAGAACTGTTCGATCCCCTGCTGTGTCCAGTTGATCTTTTGGGCTTCCTGAGGCGTCGCGCTCGCACGGGTGCGGGGCGGGGTGACCTGACGCTGGAGTTCTGTCGTTCGGTTGCTAACGTTCGGTGCAGGAGGAGCTAACGTGGCCTTGTACATTTCGAAGATGCGGGCGGTGCGCTCGACATCTCCGTTCTGTGCTGCGTTGTCCAGCGCCGCCTGGCGCGGGAGTCCGTAGACCGGGTCAACCTCTTTCAGCCATGTGAGGAGGCCGGGGTCGACGTTCAGCCTGTCGACATCCGGCAGCCGCTGGGCGAGGCGCACCATGAAGGTGTCCTTGCTGGTCATGGTCTGCTGCTGCGAAACGTTGCCCACCTGCGACCTGAGCTGGACGTTCTCCCCCTTCAGGCGCTCGAGTTCGGTCTGCAGTGGCGCAGTGGCCGCCTTCGTGGCGCGTTCGATGAGGTTGACGAGATCCGGCCCGAAGGCTTCCTTGTCGTGGTCGGTGAGTAACGGCTGCGGCTGCGGCGCGGGCTCCGGTGCCTTGTGGGTCTTGAGCTGGGCGTTCTCAGCAAGCAGCTGCTGAACCTGCCCGGACAACTCCCGTACGGCGGTGTTCAGGCGCGGAACCTCCGCGTCGAACATCCCCTTGAACGTGTGGTACTTCTGCTCCCACGTCTGCTCGGGGATCGGGTTCTGCGCTGCCGGCGCGGCCGGCGGCGTTACCTGTGGCGCTGCTTCGGGGGGCGTCGGCTGTGCCGGTTCAGGTCCCGCGATCGGTTCGCCGGTCTCCGGGTCTACTGCCCCGGTCCCTGCGCCCGAAAACTGGGCCATCCATGCGTCGGCTGCGTCGGCCTGCTCCTGGACTGCGCGTGGCAATGCCATGGTCACTACTCCCCCGCTCCGACTTGGGTTCGGCGCTCCGGCTTGACGGTCTGCGCTTTCGGCCTCTACGGTCTGCGGCAATAACTTCGTTTCGTACTTCTAACCGGCCCCGGCTTTACGGTCGGCCCGTCAGAGCTTGTGATTCCGGTTGAAGAGGAGGTTTTCGCCCTCTTCAATGAACTGCAAAATCGTTTCGAGGATGTCGATCTGCCCCTGCGAGAACGCTACGTCGTAGCTCTCCCGGGCGCGCTTGAGCGTCTTGCAGTGCTCCGCGCTCGACTCCCTGAGGTGGGCAACCAGCGCTGCGAAGTCCGCATGCTGCAGCCGCGCGTAAGCGCGCAGCGCCGCGTCGGACGCGCGCTTCACTTCGACAGTCCGTCGCCCTTGTTGACGATGAGACTGATCTCACCGCCGCCCGGACGGTCATGGAACTTGTTGCCAATCGAGCTGGAATTCGTCGGCGTGCTGGCGCCGGCCGGGCCGCCACCGCGGCTCACCTGGCCCATCTCGCCCTTACGGCCTTCCTGCAGCGCAGCCATGCTGCCCGAACCGCTCTTGCCCTTGGACATTTCGTATCCCTAATGTGTGTAGGTACTAACTACCATCTGCCTACATGCTAACAACTGGTAAACCGTGTGTGAAGGGGTCAATTTCCAAAGTGGTTCGTGACCGGGGCGCCGGTCGCGAGCTGCGCGCCGGGACCGGGTCGCGGCGGCGGTACCATCCCGGGGCCGGGCGGCGGCGCACCGCCTGGGCCCACCAGCATCTGGGCCATCTGCTGGGCACCCTGCACCTGCTGGGCCGCGGGCATGGTCGGCGGGAACACGCCGTGCTTGAGCATCATCTGCTGGGCGAACTGGCGCTCGGCCTGCGCGAGCTGGGCCTGCTGCATCTGCTGCTGCTGGGCGGCCTGCTGGGCCCAGCGCTGCTTGAGGATCGGCAGCGGCGCGACGATCTCGTCCACGTTCATGTCGAGCGTCTTCGCCGCGTTGCGCAGCAGCTCCGCAATGCCTTCCTGGCCGACCACCTGCTGCACGATCTGGTTCGACAGCGCGATCTGCAGGAACTCGTTCTGGCGCTGCTGGGCCGCCTCTTTCTGCATGAGCGAGGCTGCGCCGCGCGCGACGACGTTCACCGCCCCCTTGAGGTCCGGGTCGTTCGAGTAGCGCATGTTGTAGTAGTAGAGCCGGTCCACCGCGGGCTCGGTGACGCGGTCATCGATGTTCGAGATCACCTGCTTGACCGCCTTGCCGGCGTTGGTCATCAGCATCGACATGCCCGAGGCCGTCCGGCCGGCGCCGCCCGAAGGCGAGTCGCCCGTCATGTAGCGCGGGATGCCCGTGTACTCGTCGGCGAGCGTGGCGAACTTCTCGTAGATCTGCATGAGCTCGCCCGCGATCGACTGCGGCTGCATGAACTGCATCGGCGGCTGCGAGCTCGAGAGCGGGTCGCTCGTTACCTGCCAGATTTTCCACGGGTAGAGTTGCGTGATTTTTTCGCCTTCGGGGAGTCGATCGACGTTGTAGACGACCTGGGGGCCGCTGGCCAGTCCCATGTTGTTGACCAGAGCACGAGCGGCAGCATTACAAATGTCCTGTGTATCTCGGCACAGATCCGCCACGCTGTTACCCCAAAAGGCTCCTGGTACTTCTTCATAGCTTGCCTTGTAGTACGGTTTGCGACCCAGCGGGTCGGGATTGATGACGGCCTTGATGACCCAGTTACCGATCAGCCACGCTTCAACCGGGTATTCAAGGAGCGGGTCATCGATCTCAGAGTCGTCCATGCCCCAATCAAGGAGCATCTGACCCTGTACCGATCCCCAGAACTGCAGCGCGTCAATAAGTTCGCTGGGGTTCGTCGCAACACCAATGGTCGCCTTACCCTCTGCAGTGGCCTGCGCCGTATCAACATAGATCCACTCCCGAAGGCCCCCCTTGCCGTAGGCGTCGAGCACCCCACGGATCGCCTGGTCCGAGTAGCCATCCACCCCGAGGAGCGCCACCAGGTCAGCACGATGCAGCTTGTGACGCTCGATGAGCCAGCCGTCCTCGATGGTCGAGGCATCGGGCGCCGGGTACATGTGGAACGGGTCGACCCGCTCCCACTCCATCACGAGCTCGTCCTGCACGTCCGGCGCAAAGCCGCCGGGACCCTGCACCCACTTGAGCTTCGGACGGCGGCGCACGACCGGGCCCTTCATGAAGGCGCTCGGGAACGTGGTGATGTCGTCAATGAATTCGCCGAAGGCGCGCACCCAGCCCCCCTCGATGAGCTGGGTCTGCATCTTCTTTTCCATCCGGTCGGCGTCCTGCTGCGCGAGCTCCTGGAGCTGCGCGAGCGCCATGTCCTTCAGCGCGAGGAGCATCTGCCGCACGTCGAAGTCAGACGGGTTCTGGCCCTGCCCGTACATCTGCTGGATCTGCTGCTGGGCGATCTGCATGACCTCGGCCAGCAGGTCCGGCGGCATGTCCGCAACCGGCGGCGGACTGAGCGACCAGGGCTTGTCCTCGGCCGTTGTCACCAGCACGTCGCGGATCCATGAGGCGGCAGCCCGGCACTTGTTGCTCGTGAGCATCATGTAGACGGTCGTGCTGCCCTGCTCGGCGAGGATCGCGAGCTTCTCCGGGTCGTACTCGCCGCGGCGCTGGCGCACCGACTTGAGCATCTTCAGTTCGGAGGTCATTTCCTTGGCCTGGCGGGCCTGCCACCAGAGCTTGCGGATGTGGGCGGCGAAGCCCTGCACCACCGGCTCGTTGTTGGCCGCCTGGGCGGCGGCCCTGTCCTCGGCCAGCAGCTGCGAGACCGACTTCACCGGCATGATGCCGCCGATGTTAGTACTGCCAGGCGCGACGCCGGAGGTGATGTTCAGGGCTTGCTGTGCCATGGGCGCGCTACGGCGTGAGGAAGTTGAACAGGGCGTTCGCGAGGATCACGCTGCCCTGCGGACTCGGATGGGTCGTATCACCGAGCAGTCCGCCCGCGCCGCTGGTAGCCCCGGAATTGATGCGCGAGCGCGCGTCGAAAATACACACGTTCGGGTCCGCCCGGGCGATCGAATACATCGCCGCGATGAAGTTGGCCCAGGTGTCGACCGGCGTGACGCCGCCCGCAGGGTTGACCTGCCACTCGGGGATCAGCACGATCGAGGGATGTGTGGTCGTGTTGGTGTAGATGCCGCTGATGATCGTCAGCAAGTTTGCCTTGAACTGCGCGGCGGTCTGCGGGCTGGGATTATTTGCGCCCCAGTCGTTCACCCCCAGCATGACCGTGACCAGCGATGGCTGCACCTTGGCGAAGTCGCTCAGGAAGCCGGCGCTGGTGAGCAGCGCCGCAGCCGATACGCTCGACTGCCCGGCGTCCCAGAACCGCAGCCCCGCGGCTTCATCGCCGTTGTACTCCATGAAGCCGTCGATGTAGGCGCCGTTGCCGCCCGTGCCGCTCACCCAGTCCACCTCGACCGTGTGCGCCGTGCCGCCGAGGCCCGAGATGCGCACCGAATGCATGGCGTCGGTCGCGCCTCCTGCCGTGACCGTCGTCGCACCACCCCCGTCGAGCTTGTAGCTCCACGAACCGACCACGGCGTTCTGGTAGTAGAAGATGTCGACCGCCGTCACGTTGCCCGTCGTCAGCACCAGCTTCTGGCCGGCGCCGTTGAGGAGCGCTGCCTTGGCGCCCATGCCGTCGATGTTCGACAGGGTGGTGCCGGTGGCCGCCACCGGGTAGTCCGCCGGCGTGCCGATCGCCTGCATGGCGGAGAAGTAGCCCCGCCCGCCGGTGACACCAGCGGGCTGGAACTTCGCCCGCAGCAGCGTGCGCAGCAGCGTCTGCCAGCGATTGGCGATGTTCAGTGAAAAGCCGGTGGTGATCGAGTCACCCACGAAGACGAGGTCGCACGCCGCGCTGCCGGCGTTACCGAGCTGGTAGTAAAAGCGCTGCAGCGCGGCGGCTTTCGAGGGCAGCAGGCTGTCGCCGAAGGGCGCGCTGCCTGCGTAGGACTGGAACTGGGCGAGGCCGGCCGAGTCGGTGAGGACCGGCGCGGAGGCGTTGGCGCGGTACCCCATTACGTTCCCCAGCCGAAGGAGATCGAGAGGGCCGCCGTGCCCGAACTGGTGATCGCCGCGAACGCGGCCTGCTGCGCAATGCTGAAGACCTCAACGTACCCGGGCGGGACCGGCACGCCGGCCGTGGTGGCCGCGGTGCCGGCCGCGCCCGCCGCGACGTACGCGAGGGAGGGTCCGGCGTTGTACACACGCGCCGTCAGGCATCCAGCGGGGATCGTGACGTTCGACGTCACCCCCGTAGCCGCCAGCGACTGGGTCTGCGTGTTCTGATTCAGCTCGAAAGGGGTGTCCATTGAGGCATCGCCAGGATCCGGTCAATGCACTCACATATATCATACAACCTGCTAACTGTTAAGCCCGCCCCGGGGCAAGCGGGGCGGGGTCCTGCTCACTGGATCAGCTGTTGAGCAGCTGGCCCGGCTTCCAGATCGCCTGGGTGGCGGTCTTGTTCCACAACGTCATGTTCGCACAGGTGTACGAGCCCAGGTCCATCGTGTACAGCGTCGGCGTCAGGCCGCCGGACACCTGGCTGGCCGGCATCACGAACTCCTGCGAGAAGTCGAAGGTGCCAACGGTCAGCTGCCCGGAGAACGGCCGCACGTGGTCGCCCGTCATGTCCAGCGCCAGCGTGAACCCGCTCATTGTCGCGGGCGTGGGGCCCGAGACAATGAGCCGGCCCGAGAACACCAGCGTGTCGTTGGCCGAGTAGCCCGTCGTGATGCCCGGGGCGTACAGCGCGTAGGCGGGCGCCGTCGTCAGCGTGTAGGCGAACAGGTTGCCCGTGTAGGGCTGCGCGGCCGGGGTGAGCGTCCACGAGCCGTACGTGGTGCTGACCCCCCAGTGGTCGGGCGTGCCGGGGATCGTCTGCTGGGCAAACGAGCCGTTTGCGATCAGGTTCGCCGGCTGGCCGGTCGAGGTCTCCGAGTACGCGGCGAGGTAGGTCGGCGAGAAGTAGCTGTCGATATTGGCCAGCACCAGCGAGGCCTGCTGCGCGATTGCCTGGATGCCCGCCGGACCCGGGTGCGTGCCGTCCGGCGAGTAGCCCGTCAGGTAGTTGCCGGTGGCCGGATCGACCGTCACGCGGTAGGTGTCGATCAGCGGCAGGTGGTAGTAGTCCGCCAGCAGGTAGTAGAACAGCTGGACCTGGCGGCTCTCCGGCGCGGCGGCGTTGCGCACGGGCGGCGTCACGAGCACCGGCATGATGTTCGCGTTCAGCAGCCGCAGGATGATCTTCTCGATGTTGTTCATCATCGAGGCCATCGCGGCGCCGGTCATGCCCGACGTGATGTCGTTGGTGCCCCCCATGAAGAGCACCACGTCGGGTGCGTAGGCGATGACGTCGGACTGCACGCGCGCCAGCATCTGCGCGGTGGTGTTGCCCGGGATGCCGGCGTTGCGCACGAACTGGTACTTCGGACCGGCCATGCGGATGGAGGTCTCGGCGTAGCCGGTGGACTGGTACCAGATACCGTCCGCGGACGCCCAGGAGGTGCTGGCGGTAATGGAGTCGCCGAAGGGGATGATGCGTCGCAGGTTGTTATGGATAATCGGGAAGCCGCTACTGGTGATGGTCGTCACGAATGAATCACTCCGAAGGTAGGGTTGACCTGTTCACGTACTGCGGGACAGATGCTAACACCTACGCATACACACGGCAACCACCTGCTAACATTTTTCTCTCATGCCCTCTCAGGCCCAGTGCCACGCCACCTTCTCGACCGGCTGCACCTTCGAGCGCATGCTGCCCCCTGTCAGGTTCCCGTCCGCATGCAAACAGGCGTACTGGTGCGCGTCGGCGATGTGACTGTGCATGTTCTTCTCCGGCTTGTCCTCCATCTCGCCGTTGGTGCGCAGCTTGTAGCGGTACCCGCCGCGCAGCGCCGCGATGAGCGCGCGGCACCGCGGATCGATCAGGTGGGCCGGCTTGCTGTCCACCATGCGGGTGAGCCACGAGTCGACCGCGCTGATGCGCGCGGGAATCGCGTTGGTGCGCGCCGGGATGACCCGGAAGCCCTCCTGCTTGAGGATGTCGAACACGCTGCGCTCATCGGTCTGGGCGCGCTGCTGGCCGGCCGGGTCGCCGATCACGAGCACGTTCATCCCGGCGAAGCGCTGCGCGAGCAGGGGTTTCAGCTTCTCGCGGCAGAAGCGCAGCGCCCCCATGCCGTCCGAGGTGAGGTTGTCGTAGGTGAGCAGCCGCCCCTGCGGATCGATCTGGTTGATCGTGCAGGCCGGCGTGAGCCCGAAGTCAAAGCCGATCATCAGCGGGTGGGTGCTCATGCGGATCGGCCGCAGCTCGTTTTTCGCGACGTGGATATCGCGGTCGAACGCGCGGAACACCGGCTGGCCGGCAAGCGACTTGCCGAACTTCGCATGCACGTAGACATCGATCCAGTCCTGGCTCTTGCCCTCGCAGAGGTTTTCGTAGTAGTCCGTCTTCAGGTACTCGAGCCAGTCCGCCTCCGGGCTCATGCCCGAGGGCTGGATCCACGCATCGGCGTTGGACGGCGGCTCCGAGATGAACTGCTCCCAGAACGTGTCGGCGTCGGGCGGGTTACTCATCCCCCAGAACTTGTCGATCGCGTGGCCGAAGTCATCCTGGCACCCTACCCCGTTGTCCGCCTTCGACGGGTAGCGCCCGAGACGCGCCTGCAGCGCGCGGAACACGTCCGGGTTCAGCTCCCGGAACTCGTCGGCGATGCCGAAGGTCGCCTGCAGCGACAGCAGCCGGCGCACGTCGTTCGAATCATCGAGCCCGCGGAACAGCACCTCGCACTCCACGTCGGCGAATTTCAGTGTGAACTTGTAGTTCGTCTTCTCGAAGGTGCCGGCCACGCCGTCCGGGAACCAGCGAAGCCAGTCTGGTATCGACGTGTCGCGCAGCTGCTCGCGCGACTGCCGGATCCAGATCGCCCGGGAGCGCCGGATACCGTCCCGGCACGCCTTGATCTTCCTCGCCTCGTGCGCGACCTTGAGGATGCCGGCGGTCGTCTTGGTCGACCCCACGGGGCCAATCACCAGGTTGATGAACTTGTTCGACGTGAAGAAGTCGACCAGCGACGGAGGGGGGGTGTAGACGAGACCGGTCATTCGACGAGAGGTTTGGAGGGGGTGATGTCGATCTCGCGCGGCTTCGAGGTGTCCGGCAGGTTGATCGTGATGGAGAAGCCCGTGCCCTGCTGCGCCGTGGCGGACTGTTTGGGCTCCTTCCACTTGACCAGCGCCTCGGTGAGCGCGAGCTTCTGCATGAGCGGCACCTCGGAGGACAGGCCGATCTTGCCGATGTCGTCGAGCATCATCTCGGCGAGCAGCCCCGCCTTGGCCCGGAAGGTCCACCCTTCCGCCTCGAGCTCCGCGCGCTTTTTCTGCACCGCGTCGAGAAACGGCTTCCACTGCACGAGCGCATCCCACCGGGCGCCCTTGAAACCAAAGCGCCGGGCGATCTCCACCGGGTCCTCGATCCCCTTCGCCATCTCGGCCACCATCTCGGCCGGCACGTTCAGGTTCGCATCTTCAAGTGGGTCGAAGGTGACCAGCTTGTCACTCAAAATCGCAGCTCCGAAATGGACGTGACAGCCGCCATCGGGATGGTCATGAGGTCGCACCACTCAGACGAGCACTCATCCGCGCCGCGGGAGAGCGCAAGCGTGATGGCGTGCTCGTCCATGTTGACGAGATACCCCACCGTCTCGCAGTACGACGGCTCGAACATGTAGGGTTCCGCAGTGCGCCGCCAACCCCCTACCGTGCAGGAGTCGGTCCACTCCACGAGGTAGATCTTCGGGCGCGGGCGGCGGTGGTCAGTTTGCTTGCCCATTGCCCTTGTGCCCGTTCTCGAGAAAGTCGGCGAGGCCGCGCAGGCCCTGCGCGATGCGCCAGTTCATCTGCTGGTCGGTCAGGTCGCCGGCCGCGCTCACATCCAGCACGCCACCGTCGCCGATGAAAAAGTCGATGTGGAAGAACGACTCGGGCTCCGTCTTTTCGGCATCGCTCATTTCGGGTCCTTCAGGTAGTCCGCCAGCGCACGGCGCACGTGCTCCGCGACGGGCGTGCCGGTCTCGGCCGCCTTGGCCTGCAGGGCCTCGTACAGTTTTTCAGGAATGAAGAAATTCCTGCGGGTCATCGGTTCGAGCTTGGACATGGCTGGGCGTGGAAACAGCGGGCAGGTGTGCTCACTGACAGGGTCATGTTAGCAAGTTGTCGTGTGTATGTGAAAGGGTTGCCGTGAGGTGCGTAGGGTGTGTGTAGGTAGTGAAAATGGCAGGCGCTCTACATGTGAGGGGTAAGCGAGGACCCCACCCCCTGGCAGGTGGTCCATCCCCCCCATACCCCCGCCCCCGTCGACCGTACCGCGTCTCATTCGCGTTGCGGCGCGGTGAATTCACCGATCGACCCCCCTTAAGGGACCCTTTTCGTCCTGAGCAAAGCGGTAGCGTGAAAGGTAGTGCGTAGCAGCGGGTTCGAGTGGTAGCGCAGCGGAAACCTGGGGTCTGTTAGTTGGTTGTGACCCCAGGCGAGTAGCGAGCGGATAGTGTCCCCCTTGTGGAACGTGAGGGGGCATGGGGGAGTGCGTTTTGTTAGCACTCCGGCCCAAAACACGAAACCACCATAACGGACAACGTACCCCGCTGCAAAACACTGGCGAGTATCGGCTAGCGCCCGGATGGTCGGACCAAGCGCCAGACAAGCGCCCGGATAATCGCCGCCTAGGAATCGTTCACTCGCCGAAACTAAGTGATCCGTGGCATACGGGTTTAAGCGCCCGTATGCTGGCAATATGTGCGCCGTTTGTCCAAACGGGTTCAAGCACCACAGGGTTTCCCCTTGTGGTTGTGGCGACCTAGTAGCGAACGAGCAAGCGCATGCACAAAGCGTAGTGCGTTGCACATTGTCAGTCACCAATTTTCCATAGGTCTGGATGGTCAAACGGTGACGAGAGTCGCAATTGTTTTCATCCCCTGCATACAACAGGGGTGGACAATTGAGAACACCTAGCTATGCTGGGTTTTCTCTGTTGTTCAACTTCAATCATTTAGGAGTGTGAATCATGTCAAACGCTAAACAAGCAAAGGTTGCCCTTTTGTCCAAAGATGAAGCGCTGAAACTCATTAAGACAAACGGAAACCGTATCGTTTCGTTGCGCGATGACTTGCAGCGCATTGCCGTTGCTGCCATTGGCTATGCGAACGTGCATGGTGATGTGACTATCGCGCAAGCGGCCGTCGCAGTCATGACAAAAGGTGTAACGGCGTCGAAATTCATAGCGTACCTATGCGCGCATGGTCAGCTTGAAAAAGATGACAAGCTGGGGGTTCGGTACATCAAACGCGATGATGTAACCAAGGATGTCGCTGAACTGGTTACCACATTGGCGGATAAAAAGTGGTTCGACCATACCGCGGCGCGTGTCAAGAAAGAGGAATACGACGCCAAGGATGAACTGCAGCGCGTCATTACCCGGCTGCAAAAGGCAGCGAAGAAAGAAGGGGTTGTCGTCCACTATGAAACCCTGCTTGCGCAGGTGGCGTTGGTGGTGGCGAAAGGTGTCGACGTGGAATTGCCCCTGCCGAAAGCAGCGTAAGTGCAGTAACCCTCCCCCGGGCGCAAGCCCGGGTTTAAACAGCGCATCCAAGTTGTACATGTGTGTGCTGTTTAAACCAAAGTACCACGAACATCGCCGGTTGCCCGCTAAGCCTTGTCGGGCGGGAATTGGACAAACTCTGAAAAATGTTCCATCCAATTGTCCAATTCGGTTTCTATATTCCACGCGGGTTTGCGGGTCGTTTTGGTGAATTGGATAAATGGATGTAAAAAAAGAATGGATACGTACGCGAGGCCAGCCATCCGTGGATCCATGTGCGACATACACACACATTCCGCGCGTCTCATTAGAGTGAATGTTTTTTTTGCATCCAAATTGCCAATTCACCCTCTCGATCGCCCGCAATCCCTTACCCAGCATGGCTTACAAGAATTGGACAAAGCTCATCCAATTCAAAATAATTCCATCCAATTCAACCGATTTTGTCCAATTCAACCGCGTGGCACCTATCACAAACAAACTGCGCACACGCGTACAGCTTGTTTAAGCTAGAAACTTGTGCCAACTTGTTTTTCTGCATTGTACGGTCTGTTCGGGACTTTCAGCGATCCCCCCCACGTACAAACGTGGCAACAGAACCCACAATGCAGATTATTAAGTTGGTACACGTTTCTAACTTAACACGTAGCACATGCATGTATAGCTTGATGTTTAAGTTAGACATTGGCGTGCTGTTTGTTCCAGCACCACTAAACCACTAAGGAGTGAGCCATGAAAGCGGTGATGATTGTCTTGTTTGTCGTCGTGTGCATCGTGGGGGCGTTCTTCGGGTCTGCGGTGGGATACATGCTCGCAGGCAAATTCGGCGCACTGGTCCATGCACTCTCACTCTGAGGGCCGGGTTTAATTTCCCCTTGACTACCTACTAACATACACATATCTTACGCACTCAATCCCCTAACTTTTGATTCAACCATCTAACATGTAGACAACTTGAGGACGTGCCATGACCCCCGAAGAACTCCAGCAACTCGTGGAAGCTGTGCGTCAGGCCAACGCGGAAGCCGCGGTCGGACTCGAGCAGCAGCACGACGAGCACTGCAAGGTACGTTGGCGCCGCCGGCTGATGGTGTGCGCTGTCGTGGCGGCTGCGCTGTTCGCATGCGGCCACCTGTTCCACATCGAAGAACTGTTCAAGGGCTGGGAGCTGCTCGCCGCTGCCTGCGTGGACAAGTTCGTGTTCGGTATCGCAGAAGCGTGAACCAGGGAGAAAAACATGATCGTTTGTCACGACCGGATTATCGCCAAGGCGCGCGGACGCATCCAGGCCGAACTCGCTGACTGGAGACATGCAGCTGATGCTCGCACGGGACTGAACTATCTATGGTCATACTGTGAAAAGGAGGACCACAACTACATCCGGCAATCCTGCCGGGATACGCGAACGATCGTCGCAGACGCTGCGCGTGAGATCGCTGAGATCAACTGCATCGAGTTGTGACTCCAGCTTGGAGTTGATCCAGCCTCTGCGTTCCCTCGGCTACCTGTAACCCCACACTATATAGAGGTGCGTCATGCGTAGCTCCGCTCCATTCATCCTCGCCACCATCGGCCAGCTCGGGCTCGCCCTGATCGTGGAGTTCACCAAGCTGGTGGTCTTCACGCAGCCGGTGTTCTGATCATGATGTTCCTCTTTGGATTGATCCTCGGCTGCATCCTGGGATTCATTGTCTGTGCCTCGCTGGCCGAGGACGATGACGACGATGACGACGATGACATGGAGTGGGATGGAACCCTGTAACCCACACACCCCAACCCCGCAACACACAAGGAGTTCGTCATGAGTAGCACCCATAGCAGCACGTATAGCAGCACTTATAGCGTCAACTCGAAGATCGACGCGCTGGTCGAAGAGAACATGAAGCTCAAGGCGCAGCTCGCTGACCGCGACGACGACCTCAACGATGAGATCGAACAGCTGCGTGATGTGATCGTAGCGCAGGCCATCAAGATCACAGGACTTGAGCGGAGCGTGGACGAGCTGGCAATTGATCTGGCACGTGAGTCGAACGCACACGAGGCAGCTAAGGCCAGCCGCTCACCCCACACAGTATATAGAGGTGGATCCGGCGTAGCTCCGCTCCCTTCGCCCTCGCCCTGATCGTGGAGTTCACCAAGCCTTCATAGGCGTGCGCCTTAACGGCTGCTCCGGCCATCCGAGTCAACCAAGCTTCTGTCATAGGCACGCCACCCGCGCAGGGGGATGAGGTGTTCTCTGGTTCTCATCCCAGCGCCACATCTGTGCGGGCGTTAGCACAAGTAACGGAAGCAAGCCGGATTCAAGGACTGCTCCACGCCCTCGGGCGTGGAGTCAGGCCGGAACCTACTAACTTGTTATGAGGTGACACCGTGAATGACGCAGTCAACCAGCACATGGATGTGCTGATCGAGAAGAACCTGGCCCAACACGACCGGATCGTGTCACTTGAGGAGACCAACGCAGCGCTGCGCCACCTGCTCGCCGAAGCCTCCAAGGAGATCGCCACGCAGGGCGACATGATCAAGGAGCTTGAGGTGATCACCGAAGCGCAATGTGGAAAGCTCACCGAAGCCCACATCGAGATCGTCCGCTTGCGCACGCTGATCGCCGAAGCCTCCAAGGAGATCGTCCGCCTGCGCAAGCTGATCGCCGAAGTCTACAACATAGTCAAGAGAAGAGGTAAGCCATGAGAACCCGAGGTCTGTTCCTGGTGCTGGCCACCACACTGGTGGCGCCGCATCTGTCGCTCAACACGGCCCTCGCGCTCGGCGCGGTGTGGATCGTGCTGTGGTTTCTGTCATGGATCTGAGGAGCATGGGCATGAGCACATTCCGTAACATCAGGGTGTTCGTCGACCCCAACATGCCAGCGACATTCCGCTGGGTGAACGTCATAGATGGGCCGACCGTTGGCTTCGATGGCGAGATGGTCGTGGCGGTGTACTTCGGTATGGGTGCGCGTAACTCGATCTGGGTGCTCGCTGAGTGGCGCGAGGCGATCGAGAAAACCCCCCTCGCCACCATGCGGATCGGCCCGGAGCATACACCCATCGAGACAGTACCGTGGACTGACCTGATCGCGAAGATCGACGCGCTCACGGTTGATGCTGTGGTTCAACTCGTGCGCGAACGCATGGAGGTGTGAGATGGACGATATAACGGATGACCTGAAGAAGAAGCTGAACCCAGGCTACTGGGAGCGCGACCATAGCGAGGTCCTGTTCAATGCCGTCGTCATCGCCTACCACATGGGCAGGCTGCTGCAGGATGAGCGGCTGATCAATATCGACATGGATGTGTACGACTGGGCGGTGCAGTTCGAGATCGAGTGGCGTGCGATCGAGGGATACCGAAGTGATCCATGGGTGAAGCTGCGCGAGTTCACCTCGCTCAAGCTCGTAGAGAAACGCATGGAGGTGTGAGATGGATGAAGATGCGATCAACGAGTTGTGCACCAACGCCATGCAGATCGGGTTCTTTCTTGCGCAGTATGGCAAGGGCAGCATCGAGGACGTGAAGGCCGACGTGCTCGACATCGCGCGCCAGTGTGAGAGCGCATGGCGCGCGTACTGTGAGGAGTGCCACGACGAACGGGCCAAAGGCGGAACACCTGCGCAGATGACGTTTGTCGACTGGTGCAGCGAGTGGTGCGCCGTGCAGGTTGTGCTCGAACGCATGGGCGTGTCGGAGTAACGCACCTATCACGCGCGCAAAACGTCAACATTTTTAAGGTGCAGAGGAGAAGGACGATGAGTGACATCGACAACACTCTGAAAAACCGCCGCTGGTACATGCGGCAGCGCATCACGTGGCTGACCAACGCCATCGAGCGGGTCGAACGCGGTGAGCCGTACAGCATCACGCTGGACGTGCTGAAGCGCAACCTGGCGGACAGCGTGGTGATGCTCATGGAGATGGAGGAAACATGAAGAAGAACCTGTGCGAGTTGAAGCCGATCCTCGTCGAGCTGGAGGACGGGGATGGCCACGAGGTCGACGGCTACCACTGGGTCAAGCTGTTCGAGAACATGCTGTTCATCCTGTTCGACCCGGAGTATGAGCTGTGTGGCGTATCGCAGGAGGGCAGCGGCGGCACTACCTACGTGACGGAGGACTTCTTCCCGATGGCTGACCTGAACTGGGGCAGCGGCCGGGGCGAGAGGCCCCAGGACACAGTCGTGGCGGTCTCGCAGGAGGAGCTTCAGCAGCTCGTCCACGAGCGCATGTGCCAGCACACCATTGAAATGCTTCAGGAGCGCATGACATGAGCAGCCACGCAGAGCGGGAGCACGACGATCAGTTGCTGATCGAGAACGCGATCGAGATCGCGCTGTGGGTTGGGCACACCGGCTACAGCCCGGGCAGCGAGGCGCTGGACGAAGCCGGCGGCATCAGCGCGTGGATACAGGATCGCGCGGTGCAGTTCGAGAAAGAGCACAAGGACGCGGACTGGGACGACCTCCGCGGATACTACGATGCGATCGAGGACTGGATCACGGCGTATGCCGTTGCGCAACGCATGGAGAACTGATATGGCCAAGTCATTCGTATACAACCGGTTTGATATCGTGCCAAGCGGCAACGAGATCCCCGATGCAGAAGGCGAGTGGGTCAAGGCACAGGACGCCCTCGATCGCGAAGCCGTGCTGCAGGCGAAGATCCGCACGCTCGAAGTCCAACTGAAGGACCTCAAGGAGGGTGAGGCGTGAACCCCTACCAGCTGCGTGAGCTGCTGGCCAGCAGCAACATCCACACCCACGACTACGAGCCGACAGGCTGCCTCGATGCGCCGGACCTCATACCCGATGGCGCGACCCGGCTGCTGACATGGTGCGAGCCTCGCAGGATGGGCAACCGGGAGGGAGCATGAACGACATTAGAGTGCTTCTCATTACGGCGCTGGTGATGCTCGCCATCAGTCTGGATCTGATCCTCATCTTCCTGCATAACCTGTTTTAATTTACTTGCTAACAGGACATACACACGTTAGCATCTAACCTACATTTCGTGAGGTACTTATGGACCCGGTGCTCAGGCGGTTTACAGCCGTTGACTGGATCGGCGTCATCGCCACGGTGGCAATGGCGTTCGTGGTTGCGTGGTCGTTCTGGATGCGCGACTGGATCGGTGTGGCGGCTCTCAGCATCTCGCTGGCGATGTGGACGTTCGCTTGCTGGCGCACGTACGTGCGGCGCAAGAAGCAGATGCTCGAAGAGATTTTCAACAGGATCATGTGAGCCATGGACAGCGAACCGAAGGACCCGGAGCGGCAGGCGAAGATCAGGAGCATCCGGCTGGTACTGCGCCGCGAGTGGCTCACGCCGGCTGAGCGGCTGGAGCTGGAGGCTGCACTCTTACGGCTGATCGGCCACCAGGAGAAGTGAATGTCCTCGCCAAAAAGACGTATCGCCCAGGTGTTCCCGGCGGAACTGGACGACCTGCCCGACCTCAACTGGATCGGCCTGTTCGAGAACAGGGTGCTGGTCCTCGTCAGTAAGGACGGCCCGGTCGCCGTGACCCGCGGTGGAGCATGCGACGACACGCTGGTGACAGCGGAGTACGCCGTGCCGCTGACACTGCGCTTTGAGGACGACATCATCAAGACCGTTCCCCCCGACGAGCTGGCGGAGGCCATCAACGAGCGCAGCCGGGAGGCCATGCTCGAATACCTGTCCAGCCGATTCGATTGACTGCTTACTTAGGAGTGCGACACGTCAGGTTTTGGTTCATCCCCCCAGCAGTAACTTACTAACCAGGTTAGGAGCATCAAATGAAATTCGCAGACATCCATACGTCGGTCATGAAGCAGTTCGCCACCACCAACCGCATCGTGCCGTTCATCCTCGGCAAGCCCGGCGGCGGCAAGACGGAACTTGGCCGCAAGGTAGGACGTGACTTCGCGTTCGCAGATGGCGGCGGCTTTGACAAGGTGATCGAGTTCAACGCATCGCTGCGCGATCCGGTCGACCTGCTGGGCACGCCGAACAATACCGGCGAGTGCACCGTGTGGGTGCCGCCGAAAGAACTGTATGACCTGCGCCAGGGCCGCAACCTGCTGATCCTCGAAGAGCTCAGCGACGCGTCGGTGCCGATGCAGAACGGCCTGTGCGGTCTGATCCATGACCGCAAGCTCAACGAGCTGCACCTATCACGCGACACGTACATCATCGCCACGGGCAACCGCACGGAAGACAAGTCCGGTGCGAACCGCATCACGTCGAAGCTCGCCAACCGGACGCGGCGCTTTGACTTCGACGAGAACATCGACGACTGGTGCGAGTGGGCGCTCAACGCGGGCATCGACATCATGCTGATCCAGTTCCTGCGCTTCAAGCCCAACCTGTTGTCCGACTTCGATCCGAACCGCTTCCAGAACCCCACTCCCCGCTCGTGGGAGCGCGTGTCGCTGATCCCGGAGGACCTCGATGCGGACCTGTTCTACGGCAACGTGGCGGGCGAGGTGGGTGAAGGCGCGGCGGCTGAGTTCACGGCCTTTCGCAAGGTAGCCGCAAACCTGCCGAACATCGACAACATCATCATGAACCCGGCGACGGCACCCGTGCCCGAAGGCGACCCGGCGGTGATGTATGCGCTGACCGGCGCAATCGCACAGCGCACGTCCAAGGACAACCTGGACCGCATCAACGAGTATATGGACCGGTTGCCGGTGGACTTCTCCGTGCTTTTTATGAGTGACGTGGTGAAGATGAAGCCCGAGGTGAAATCGACAAAAGCCTTTGTGGGCTGGGCGGTAAGGAACGCCAGTGTCTTAGTGTGATGCCATGAAACGCCACCGTTACCACATGGACATCCAGAAGGGGCTCATCCTGGTCAACGGTGGCGTGTCCCACCCCAACGGCTGGATGATCCTGCGCAGCGGGGACTTGAACAAAGCATGGCGCCGCTACTACCCGCCGGGCTACAACGAGAGATTCGCCGGGAGGGACGACGCGAGGGCCACGCTGGTGCGCCACTACACCGGCAGCCAGGAGTGGTGGGTCTCGTGGGTGAGCGGCCCGGAGACAGGCAGTGAGATCGGTCCGTTCCCGAGCAAGGCAGCGGCGTGGGCCGCGTACAAACTGTTAACGAGTTAGGAGGTTGGTATGGGTACAGATATCCACATGGTGCTCGAACGCGAGCACAACGGTAAATGGGTGGGCGTGCACAACTTCGACAGCAGGCACATGGAATACAACGAGGCCACGCGGCAAGCAGTGGTGGCGTACAACGCCACGCTGGGGAGTGATGTTGAGTACGGCCTGCGCGCACAGCTGCCCATGTACTGCGACTGGGGTGTGCGACACCGGAACTACGCCCTGTTCGGTTCGCTGGCGAATGTGCGGCGGGATGGCGATGGCGCACCAGATCCGAAAGGCGTACCGGACGACGTGTCCGACCTGGCCAGAATGGAGATCGATGGCTGGGGCATCGATGGACATAGCCACACATGGTGGACGCTGCGGGAAGCGCTGCCGGTGTTCGCCGCGCATATATGCCCCGAAGACCTCCTGGGCGAAGAGCGCAAGAGGCTGTCGAGCAGGCTGTTCGAGGTCGACGAGGAGGATGTAGACCAGTACCGGCTGATCATCTGGTTCGACAATTGAGGGTCAATCATGAAGATCACCTTCAAGCATCGCAATGGCAGGCATGATGACGTGCCCGGCTGCATCCCGTCCAACCTCACAACGATCTTCTACGATGAGCAGGGGCAAGGCGGCCGGATGATGTGGCTTTCGGTACTCCATGATGCACCCACGTGGCTGTACTGCGGCGGGGATAGCCCGGACCTCTGGGAGCGTACCGTGGTTCGCCATCCGGGCGGGGGCTGGTATATCCATGCCTGGGACACCAGGTTTCCCGGCGAGCCGTCCCAGCGTTTCCCTTGCCGCAAGGCAGCCTTCACGGCTGCGCGCGTGCTGGGGTTCTGAGATGAAGATCATCAAGAAGGTCCACAGGCAGGTCCAGACCGTGGCTGAGCGGTCCTACTACCTGATGGAGGATGAGGACGGCGGCAGGTGGGAGACCGACTTCCGCAACGATGCGATGCTGGTGTTTCCTCCCCGATGGCTCGCCAGTAACGGCACCCATATCTGGATGATTGCGCGGTGGCGCGGTGGCGGCTACTGGCTGTGCCATTCATTCACCGAGGCATGGGTCGTCGACGACCGTCTCCGCAAGCAGTCCGAGCCGATCCCCGAGATCGGTCCGTTCCCCACACGCAGGGCGGCGATCGCCGCGATGAGGGTGTTGCATTCATGAAGATCATCGAGAAGCAGGTTGAGACGGAGAGCTGCTACCCCACCATCAAGCTGGAGAACGGCTGGACGATCGTGTTCCGCGGCGAGGTGACAGAGGTGTGGGTGGACCAGAAGATCTTCGCCCTCAAGGACGAATCGGGCTGGCGCCCTTACCGGCTGTCCGCAAGATGGAGCAGCGACGAACGCTACCCGTCCCGCCTGGCGGCGATGGTGGCAGCGAGGATGTAGGCAGTAAACCCCCCACTACTGAATAACTTAGGAGCAGCATCATGGACATGCGTGCAACCCCCCTGTGCGCCAAAGCAATGCTCGTCAAACTGACGATCCGCCGCGCGAACCTGTCGCGCCGGGACGCTGCGGCCGAGACGCTGATCCAGCAGACGCTGGACGACGCCAGCCTGATCGTCAGCAGCAAGCTGTTCCGCGACAAGGCCAACCCCGTCAACCGGATCATGTCGACGGCCGCCGAGGTCTACACCTATCACAAAAAGCATACGCTACCGTGGGCCGACAAAGGTCCGCGGCTGCTGCCCAACGGGCTCTACTTCGAATACCGTGACGCCATGCGCCACCGCATCGCCCAGGTGGACGCGATGCTCAACGAGCACATGCCGCACTACGACTCGTATGTGAGCACGGACATCGCCTGCCGCAGCAAGTCACTCGGCGCGGCCTCGCGTGCCCAGGTGGGGGACTACCCTTCGGCGGAACAGTTCAGGGAGCGTATGGGGTTTGACCTGCGCTTCTCCCCGCTGCCCGACAGCCAGCACTTCCTGTTCGATCTGTCCGCCGAAGACCAGGCGGGATTCGAGCAGGCGCTCACCGATGCGCGCATCGGCGCACGCAACGATGCAGTGCGCAGGATGTTAGAACCTACCCAGCATCTGGTTAGCAGGTTGAACGTCCCAATCGGCGAAAACGGGAGTATATTTCGTGACTCGGCGCTCACCAATGTGGTGGAAGGGATCGACCTGGCGAGGAAGCTGACGCTGGACGAAGACCCCGATATCACGGCGGTGACGGAAGAGCTGGCGAAGGCGGTGCGCAAGTGCGTGGACGGCAAGGAGCTGCTGCGTGAGTCGCCTGCCACGCGCGAGGCGGCGGTGAAGAAGCTCGAGCAGCTGGCCTCGCAGATGAGTGCGTTCATGGTGGGAGTGTGACCGCCGCCGAGTGGTCGGCAGCGCTGCTGGTTCGCGCCCGGCTCGCTGGCATGGATGAAAACGTGATACGCGAGTGGCGCTGGCAGCTGGAGTGCGACAACTGGTATGAGGCGCAGTTGCAGCTGGAACTGGCGCTGCTGCAACTTGAAGAAGGAGGACCCGATGCGTTCATGGTGGGAGTGTGAGATGAAGGATGCAATCATGCGCTGGCGCCTGTCGCCGGCCGCCTATGTGGTGTGGGTGGCGCTGGGCGACCCTGCGCAGTGGGACTTCGACTCCGAGTACACGATCGCGCACCGCAATGGCACGCGGTTCCGGGTGTCGGCGGGCGCGGGTGGCTTTCGCCCCGAGGGAGCAGTCGTGGGCCTGAATTTCGGGTTCTTCGAGCGACGCATCCTGTGGGCGCAGTACCAGAAAGCGCTGCACCTGACGCTGATCTCCAAGATGTTGCGCATGTGAGGATGTCATGCCCTACAAAGCCAACAAGCGGCTGCCGATCCATGAGCGGTACACGGCGGCGATGGTGGAGCTGCGGTTAGCGGGTGCGAACGAGCACGTCATCAACCGGTTCCGCACACTGCACCCGAAGAGGATGCGCCAGTTCCTGCCGGACATCCGCTACATGCTCGACAACCCGCGGCTGCTTCGGAGTGACCCACCGCCGCCACCAAGAGGATGGGACAAGGTATGAAGAAGCTCAAACGCAGAGCGCTGCAGGCGAAGCGCCAGCGTTACAACCTCTTCCTCGCCACGCAGTACCAGGTCGCCGCAGGGATGCTGCGCATCGTAGGAGGCTTTGACGACAGCGTGGAGTTCATCGGCACCCTCGACCACGAGCTGCGCAAGAAGAATCGCAGCTGGGTGCAGCACACGCTGGCCACGGCGGGGCTGCCGCAGATTGACCTGTGGGGCAAGCCATGAGCGACGACGCTGTTAGCACCCTCTCCCCCGTAGAGGAGCGCATTTACCTGCTGGTGCGGCTGCGCATGCTCGGCGTACGCCCTCCGCCCTCCGCATATGGGGTGACACCAACCCGCATGACTTTGAGGACATGGCCAGGCTGCGCAAGCGTGTCCAGCTTGAAGAGATGTGCCAGGAAGCACTCGTGCAGTACCCACTAACTGACTTACCCACCGGAGCAAAGTCATGAGAAACGTTAGCAAGCTGGACAAGGCCAAGGCCGCCATTGTTCTCGATAACCCGTTCTTCGCCAGCATCCTGCTGCGCCGCCCGATGGTCGCGCGCGAGGACATCCCGCTGTTCGCGATCAACCAGCGCGGCACGATCTATTACAACCCGAAGAACATCGAGGCGCTCCCCGTGCCGCAGATCGTCTGGGGCCTGTGCCATGAGTGCATGCACTACATGGGCCAGCACGCTGCGCGCCAGCAGGCCCGCAAGCACAAGAAGTGGAACTACGCGACGGACTACTTCATCAACGACACGCTGACCAGCGCCAAGGTCGGCGAGCCGATCCCGGCGACGCTGCAGATGGACGGCGCGAAGGACAAGAGCTGCGAGGCGATCTACGACGAGATGCCGGACAACGACGACAACGGCAGCGGCCAGGGTGACGGCCAGGGTGACGGCGGGAACCAGGGCGGCATGGGCGACGACATCCTGCAGGAAGGCACGCCGATGACTGAGTCGGAGATCAAGGAGCAGGCCGCGCAGACCAAGATCGAGATCGCTGAAGCGGCGCAGGCCGCGAAGATGCGCGGCAAGCTGCCGGCTGCACTCGCCGAGTATGCGGCCGACGTGCTCGATGCAAAGACCCCGTGGCACGACATCCTGGAGCGGTTCATGGTTGGCATGACCAACATGGACTCCACCTGGGCGCGGCCGAACCGCCGGTTTATCCCGAGTGGCGTGTACCTGCCGTCGATGGCCAAGCAGCCAACGATGGGTGAGCTGGTGGTGCAGATCGACGTGTCGGGCTCGATCAGCAAGCAGGAACTTGCCTACTACAACGGCCATCTTAAGCGCATCGTCTCGCAGTGCAACCCGGAGAAGGTCCACGCGATCTATGTGGACACCCAGGTGCAAAAGCACGTCGTGTTCGAGCAGGGCGAAGAGGTCGACCTCGAGTTCTATAGCGGCGGCGGCACGCACATGCCGGCGGGGTTCGACTGGGTCGAGGAGGAAGGCATCGAGCCCGATGCGGTGGTCGTGCTGACCGATGGCTATACCGGCTGGGGCGAGCAGCCTGACTTCCCGGTGATCTGGTGCATCAGCAGCGACGTGCAGGCGCCGTATGGTGAAAATGTGCACTTCGAGATGGAGCACTGAAGTGGGCGACCGCGGCCCCAGGCCAGATGGATGGGAGCAGATCGCGCCGGACGTCTGGCTATATACCGCATCCGGCACGTCGCGCGCGATGGTGTGGAAGGGGCCGTGGGCCACGGTGTGGAACGTCACCCCGTCCGACCCGCCACTCATGGAACCTGATCTCGAGACGGCGTGTGCGC
This sequence comes from Paraburkholderia sp. BL10I2N1, assembly GCF_004361815.1. Classification (NCBI taxonomy): domain Bacteria; kingdom Pseudomonadati; phylum Pseudomonadota; class Betaproteobacteria; order Burkholderiales; family Burkholderiaceae; genus Paraburkholderia; species Paraburkholderia sp. BL10I2N1. Next base: position 4,101,565 of record NZ_SNWA01000001.1, read on the forward strand.
TCGCGGTCGCGCTGTACCGGCTGGGAGGCTGAGATGGAATGGACGCTTGATGTCACGGACTATGACCTGCGCGACGGGAATGGCACGCTCCTCGCCTTCACCTATACGCCGGCAGGGCAGACCACCCGGTCATTCGCGCTGTGTGGGCCGTACAGCGATGGGCACGGGTTCGCAACCGAGGCCGAGGCGCGCGAGGCATGCCTTGCCAGCCTCGTCGCCGCACGCATGGAGGCCTGAGATGGAATGGCGAGTGCTTAACGCCTCCCCGGAGCAATGGGAGCTGGTTGATGACGGGCGGTTCCAGCTCGCGATCGTGTACCGCAGAGAGTTTGCCGGGAAGTACAGCTTTGTCACCGCGCACCGCCTCGGCGGGAATCCGTACTTCGAGACGCCCGAGGAAGCCATGCAGGCGGCCCTGGTCGCTGTCGTTGAAGGGAGGCTTGAGTCATGAGATGGAATCATTCCGGCCTCACCCCGTACGACGAGTGGTACCTCCTCGACGATGCGGACAATTCCCTCGCCCGTATCTGGCGCGCTCACATGGCTGACGGCTACGCGTGCCTTGTACGCACGGGGGTGTGCCTCTATGAGCCCACGCTGGAGGCCGCCATGGAGAAAGCCGTTGTCGAAGTCGTTACAGGGAGGCTTGAGGCATGACCACCAGAAGTGCTGCGATCGAGGTAGAGGTCATCACGCGCTCGGAGCGTGTGGGGCCGCCGAAGTATTTCGTGAACATCAACGTGAACCGCACCCCATGGAAGTCCCTGCCGGTTGACGAGCCCATCACGATCGTCGAGGCGTTGTCGTTAGCAGCTGTCGAGTACAAGTTAGCCCATTCATAGGAGATAAAAGATGGACAAGAACCTTGAACTGCTGCGCACCGTGGTGATCGCGAAGCTCGTGTACTGGGACGCGCTGGGCGAGCTGGAGAAGCGCCTGGCCCCCGATGGCGAGTTCTCCGACCGCGCGAACAACGATGTGATTGACGAGATCGCCACGCTGGCTTCCGCGCTGCACGGTCCGCATGACGTAGGCGCCATCACGCAGGAACACCTGAGCGAGATCGAAGAGCTCGCCAGGCAGTAACGCAGTACCCCCCACTGACTAACTGGAAATCAAAATGTACACATACGCAGAGCTTAAGGCGTTCTTCGACGGTCGCCGCTTCAAGGACCGCAACTACCGCAACGGCCTGGAGAGCGGGAGCATCGCCATCCATGAGGAGACGGTAGGCGGCAGGAGCTACATGTCGGTCTACCTGTACAACACCCGCATCGTGATGATGGAGCCCGACAACACATGCACCATCCACATAGGCGGATGGGACTCGCCCTCCACCCGCAAGTACATCTGGTGGTTCGCCCGGGTCAACCTCTCGCACGACAGAGACACCACGGGGCTGAACAACCGGCTGCGCGTGGGCTGCTCCAAGGCGGGCAGCCTCCCCTTCATCGACGGTCTCAGGTTCCGCAACGGCGAGTGCCTCAACCCGGAACTGTGCCCGCCCGATGAGATTGCCCGGGTCAAGCGCTCGGCCATCACGGAGGTCCAGCGCAAGCTGCGCCCGCTGAAGTCGCTGATGCTCGCACTGGCGCGGTTCGACGCACTCGAGCGGAGCCAGTCCAGCTACATGTGCGTAATCCCCAGCGACGAGGAACTGGCCGAGCCCACCGTGGAAATGGCGAGCGCGCTGTATGAGCGTGGCCTTGCTATGACCCCCGGCTGGCTGGTCAAGCAAAAGGTAGCCATCGAGAGCGGACTGCGCTGGCTGCGTCACGAGCTCTACAACAGCGACCCCAACAACTTCAACGTCGAGGTGACCTGCCATGGGCACGATCTCAGAAAAGCTGCTTGATGAGTACCGCAACATCAACGTCGAGCACGAGGAGTGGTGGGGCTGCGTCTACTCCGACTGGATCGAGAAGCTCGCGGAGAAAGGCATCACCACCAGCGCTGACCAGATGCAGTTCAGCGGGTTCTGGAGCCAGGGCGACGGAGCGAGCTTCACCGGCCACATCAACCTGCAGCGTTTCATGGAGGTGCATGCGCTGGTGGATGAATACCCCGGGCCGTACCACTTCGCGAAGCGGGACGAGGTGATCGCGGACCTCGTGCGCAGCCGCTCCTCCCACTACTGCCACGAGCAGACCGTGCATGCCGAGCTCGACGACGACTGCCAGGTTGACTGGCGGGCGGCCGAGGAAGGCGAGCTGCGCGCGGTGGTCGATGCAGCGATGTTCGACCAGTATGAGGAGAGCGATGACGGGCTCACGGACGACATCGACCGGATCTGCCGGGGTTACATGCAGGAGTTCTATCGCGAGCTCGAGAAGGAGCATGACTACCTGACGAGCGACGAGGCCGTGCGCGAGTGGCTGGAGATCAACGAGATCTTCGATGACGAAGATGAGGAAGATGAAGAAGAAGTAACCGGGGTGGTCGAAGCATAACGCACCTATCACGCAATCACTTACTGACGGAGCATCGCCCATGAGCATCCAGCAAAGAGCAGTCGAGTTCGCCATCGCCCGGCTGCAGGCCGCCGGCGCATCGTTTCATATCCGTGACGCAGACGGCGTCGAGTACGGGGAGCCGATCCCCAAGAAGCGCACCCGCATCGCGCAGGTCAACGGCCCATCGCTCCTGCATCTGTACCAGGACAAGATCGGCGCCATGGTCAACATGGGCGACGTGTGCGCGATCGACATCCCCGAGGGGGTCGATGCCAGGCGGCTGAAGCACAACGCGGAGTCCTATGCCCGCAACCGCTACGGGCATGGCTCGGTGATGGGATGTATAGAAAACAATCAGGTGCAGCTGATGCGCCTGAAGTAAACGCCGCAGTGGGGAAAACCATGAACGGATCAGGATGAAGGAGCATTGAAGTGAACAACACCGACCACAAGCGGCTTGCCCGAGTGGAATCCAGGCTGGTCCAGCTGATGCTGCACCTGGGCCTCGACCCGCATGAACGCCTCTACGAGACCCCGAACGATGGCAAGGACCCTGAATATCCAGCACACCTTAGAACGTATCTACGCCGCCCAAGAGAGGATCCCCCATGTCGACGACCTGAAGAAGAAGGAGTTGCAGCTGGCGATTGACGCCGCGGTCTCGGTGGTCGTTATCTACCTGAAGCTGGGGCGCGAGCCGGCCATCAAGGAGAAGCACTGGGCCGGCGTGAAAAAGCTGGATTCGGTTATGGAAAGGTGCTAACTTAGCCACCCATGTTAGCGTGTGTATGGGAATAAGTTAGCAACACAAATGTACTTTGTCTGGAGTCCCGCACAATGTGGCCTTTCCGTAAAAAGGAGCCCGAAGTGAGCAGCAACGACCCGAACCTTCAGCCGAACGCGGTAGCGCAGATCACCGGCCAGCAGTTGCAGAACCAGTTGCAGAACCAGATGCAGAGCTCCGGCCTGGCCAACCAGGCCGCCCAGGGCAGCCTGTTCGGCGCAGGGATCGGCGTGTACGACCCTGGCCACTCCCACAGCATCCTGACCTACCCGTATGGTGGCCAGGGGGTTCAGGCGCCCATCACGCAGCAGCCCCGTCCCGACTCGTGGAGCGTCAACATCGAGCGCACCGAGAACGGCTTCCTCGTCGACCTCCTCGACCGGCAGAGCTCGCGCACGCGGCGCTACATCGCGGCCTCGCTGGATGAAGTGCTGGAGAACATCGCCGCCGGTTTCGCGACAGCAGCGCTGGAGAAATGAGATGTCGAACGGGATGTACAGGCCGTTCTCCCGGGAGGAGGCCACACACATACTCGACGCCATGGGCCTGAGCGGCCCGGCAGCGCTGCCCATCCCCTCACCCCCCAGAACGGAGGTACAAAAAGTGGCAGCAGGTGATTTCAACATCACGCTCGTGAAGGTCGAGAACGGCTACATCGTCTCGGTCATCCCGATGGGCAAGACGGTGGAGTACGCGAGGAAGTTCGTCGCGCACGAGCTGAAGGAAGTGCTGGAGCTCACCCTCGCGGCCATCGCGGCCGAGCGCATGACGTCACCCCCGGGGTGATCCATGGATCTGGTGACGGTGGATTGGGAGACGTACTATGACAGACAATTTAGCCTCTCGAAGCTCACGACAGAAGCCTATGTGCGAGACCCGCGTTTCGAGGAGATCGGCTTCGCCTGGCAGATCAATGATGGCGAGCAGTACTGGGTCACCGGCGGCTACGACGAGATCCACCGTGCGGTGAAGGACCTGAAGCTTGAGAAGCGCGCGGTGCTGTGCCACCACACCGCGTTTGACGGACTCATCCTGTCGCAGCGGCATGGGGTGGTGGCATCCCAGTATTTAGACACGCTCTCCATTGCACGATCGGTGTTTGGGGCTAACGGGGGTTGTTCGCTGGCGGCGCTCGCCAGGCGGTTCATGCTGGAGGACAAGGGCGATGAGTTGCTCGGTGCGCTGGGCAAACATCGCGCTGACTTCACGCCGCACCAGCTATTCAGGTACGGTGAGTACTGCAAAAAGGATGTCCGCATCACCCATGCCCTCTTGCAGATCCTGCGCCAGTTCAGCACGCCGCAGGAGCTCTATGTCATCGACCTGATGCTGCGCATGTATGTGGACCCGGTGCTGGAGCTGGACCCGGCGGTGCTGTCCGCGCACCTGCAGAGCGTGAAGGAGAAGAAGGCAGCGCTCCTCAAGCTGGTCGAAGAGACCGCCGGCAAGGACGCATTGATGTCCAACGACCGGTTCGCCGGCCTGCTGGTGGAGCTCGGCGTCGTGCCACCGATGAAGAAGTCCGAGGCGAAGAGCAGGACCGCCGGGCATGACGTCTTCACGTATGCGTTCAGCAAGACCGATGAAGGGTTCAAGGCGCTGCTCGAGCACGATGACCCGCGCGTGCAGGCGCTGGTGTCGGCCCGGGTCGGCGTGAAGACCACGATCGAGGAGACGCGCACCGAGGCATTCATCGGCATCGCGATGCGCGGGGCGCTACCCGTCCCCCTCTCCTACTACGCGGCGCACACCGGCCGCGCCGGTGGGTGGGACAAGATCAACATGCAGAACCTGCCCCGCAAGGGGGCACTGCGCCGCGCGATCCGTGCACCAAAGGGACACAAGGTAGTGGCCTGCGACTCGTCCCAGATCGAGGCGCGCGTCGTCGCATGGCTCGCGGGTCAGACCGATCTCGTTGAAGCGTTCGCGCGCGGCGCGGACATCTACTCTGAATTTGCAGGAGACGTGTATGGCTACCCGGTTGACCGCAAGGCGACGGCCTTCCACCCTGACACTGGTGAGGAGTACACGCCTCATGATGAAGAGGGTCGTGTTGGGAAGACATCAATTCTCGGGCTTGGGTTCGGCATGGGCAAGGACAAGTTCGATGCTTCTCTCAAGAAGGCGGGAGTCCGAAAGGGCCTGGCGTTCTCGGAGCGCGTCGTCGACCTCTACCGCACCAAGTACGCAATGATCAGGAAGCTGTGGAAGTCGGCTCAGACGGCGCTGGAGAGCGTCTGCAACGGGTATGTCGCCGAGATCGGCGTGGGCATCCGGTTGCGCTGGGACCAGGACGGCATCCACCTGCCCAACGGCATGCTGGTCCGCTACAAGAACCTGCGCCGCACTGAAGATGGTGACTACGTCTATGACGGCCGCAACGGCGCCACGAAGATCTATGGCGCCAAGATCGTGGAGAACGTGGTGCAGGCGCTCGCACGCATCATCGTCTTCAACCAGATGTGCATGATCGACCAGAAGCTCAAGCCGCTTGACCGCACCGATGGACGGTACAAGGTCGTGCTGACGGTGCACGATGAAGTGGTGGGCATCTGCCCCGACCACTTCGCGCCGGCGCTCAGGGAAATGATGGTCACGGCCATGCGGGTGATCCCCCGGTGGGCCACGGGGCTGCCGATTACCTGTGAGGCAGCGGGAGGCGAGTCGTATGGAGACTGTAAGTAATCATGCAAGGAAAACCTTAGGACCGGGTAAGGATAACCTGCTAAAAGAATCGGCAACGTATTAACACAAATCCAATTACCATGTTGTACACTTCGCGGGGAATTACATCACTGGGGAACTAAAATGAAATACGACCTGGAGCGGGCAAGGCTTGCGGTCGAATACCTGATCAGCACGCAGTATTTCCCGCAGCGCGTCAAAGGTCTGAGACATGCTGTGAGGAAGCCGCGTGCACTGCCGTATTCGGGGGAGGCCGAGCCGCTCAACGAGCTCCTTGTTATTGGGAGACAAAACGAACAGGCCATGGAGAACCTGATCTCGGTTGCGCAGTACAAGCGCGGCGCACAGAGCCGCGGCGAGTACCAGCGCCGGTTCATGAAACAGCAGCGCGACCGCTGGGCCAAGGCTGTACAGCTGGAGGAGAGACTATTTGGGAAGAAGCTTTCGCTGGATGAAAGAAACATCCTTACACGCGAGGTGCAGGCGACGTGGATGGAGGAGCGCGATGCTTATATCGAGATGCGCGCGGCGCAGCAGAAGATCCAGTTTGGGACGGACGCCTCGTTCGAGGATCGCCACATGTTCATTGATCAGTTCTGGGACCGTAAGGACAAGGAACTGGATGCGATGCTAAATGAATCGCCGGCGCAATCACACCATATACGGCGTAAGAAACGCACCGTCGTGGTGAAAGAAAATAACAAGGATGGTGCAATGCAACAGGCGTTCAAAAAACTGATTGACAGACCGAAATGATCCGGCAAAACTGCATGCTCGTACCGGTGTTACAAGCAGTTACACCTCGTTACCGGCGTGCAGTCATTGAGAGGTAAGAATGACCACGCTAAGGGGAAAACCATGGACTTATTCAGCGCTCGAAGCGTTCGAGACCTGCCCTCGGCAGTTCCACGAGGTCAAGGTGCTGCGCCGGTTTCGCGACCGGCCGAACCCTGCGGGGGACTGGGGCGATCGGGTCCATAAGGCGCTTGAGGACTTTATGGAGACGGGCGCTGCTTTGCCGGAAGGCATGCAGCAGTGGCAAGTGTTAGCTACCACACTGAAAAATCTCCCTGGGAGGAAACTAACTGAAGTCAAACTGGCTGTCGACAAGTGCTTCTCACCCACGCCATGGGGCGACGCATGGAGTCGCGGCAAGGTCGATCTGGTAGTGCTGAATGGTCGTGAGGCCGCCGGCTTTGATTACAAGACCGGCAAGCCCAAACCATCCGAGCAGCTGATGCTGTATGCGGGTTACATGTTCGCCACCTGGCCCGAGCTGGAGAAGGCTCAGACGGGGTTTGTGTGGCTGAAGAATCGCAGGATCGAGCCCGCTACGTACTACCGGAAAGACGTGCCACGGATCTGGCAGGAGTTCGCGCCGCGGGTGCACCGGATGGAGCTGGCCCAGGAAAAGGATGCATGGCCCCCCCGACCAAGCGGGCTGTGCAACGGCTGGTGTCCCGTTACTGACTGCGAACACTACAAGAGCAAGTCATGATCGAAAAACAGACAGAGTTTTCGTCCTTGAACAATGAGGACTTTGTGGACTTTGCATCGTCGCATGCGGGGACGTCCACCCTTCTGGCCGAGGCGCTCTTTCGTCTCATCGTGGCCATGGATATGGTGAAGGAACTGCAGGAGGTGTTGAATGTCGTCAACACCTGAAGGGAAAGTCAAGAAGGACATCAAGAAACTTCTTGACGAAGCGGGGTTCTGGAGGGCTGGTGCCAAACAGCCCGACATACCCGTCGCCGGATCGTATTACATGCCGGTACAGAACGGAATGGGAGTGATTGGCATTCCTGATTTTGTGGGGGTCGCGTGGGGGGGAAGACGGTTCGACATCGAGGCCAAGGCCCCGGGCGAAGCGCCCACCCCCAACCAGCTGAAACGCCATGAGGAAATCGTTGCAGCGGGTGGTATAGTCCTGGTTGTTGATGATGTTAGTAAGTTGGCCGAATTTTTTAATGACCACCCTCCTAACGAACCCTGGGAACCACCATGCAGATGAACCTGCCCGAGATGGTCGAGCTGGATGCGACCGATGGCGACGCCGAGCACGTGCCGTATCGCAGGCTGTTTGCGTCGGTGCTGCTGCAGGCCGTGCGGGACTACGATGCAGCCCGGCGCGGGGTGGTGCCACCGATCAACAGCAACTACGGGTTCTCGGTGCCCAAGCTGCACAGCTGGTTTGTTAGCACCTCCATGGAGGTCTGTTCGTTTGAGTGGATCTGTGCGCTGCTGGACATGGACGCCGGCGTGCTGCGCCAGCGGATTGGCATCGGCCCCTACCCCCCGAGGGACACATCGGCTAACCGGAAACTGAAAGGAAAGTATAAAGCTGCTAACGGATTACCTGAATTACCTCTTAGGACTGAGGCAAGACATGAAAGACACCCCGTCGAAGAAACGCTATGATACAGCCTACGAAGCCCGTCCCGAGCAGGTCAAGCATCGCGAGGAGCGCAACCGTGCGCGAGCCGAGATGGCGAAGAAAGGGGCGGTAAAGAAAGGCGATGGTCGAGACGTCGATCACAAGCGGCCACTTGAGAATGGCGGCAGCAGCGCGCCAGGCAATACGCGTGTGGTGAGCGAGACGACCAACCGCGGGTGGCGCAAAGGACAGAGTGGGTACGACCCTTCAAAGCAGAAGAAATAACATGCTCGTCTACAAACCGAAGAAGGCCCTGTTGTTCAGGCTCAAGAATCCAGGGCGCATCACCACCGTCATTCCGACCGCGAAACTCGTCAGGCATCAGGGCGAAGTTCTGGTGGCCGTTCCGCACCGCCCGGATGAGACGCAGGTGCTGCGCAACCTCGGCTTCGAGGCACCGGACAGCATGCCGCTCTACTACGAGTGGCCCGGTCCCGATACGCCGTTCGCCACGCAGCAGCAGACCTCCACGTTTCTCACACGGCACCGCCGTGCGTTCGTGCTCAACTCCATGGGCACCGGCAAGACGCGCAGCGCGCTGTGGACCTATGACTATCTGCGCGCGACGAAATGCGTCAGGCGTGTGCTGGTGGTCGCCCCGCTCTCGGTGCTTGAGCGCGCCTGGGCCGATACCGTCTTCAGGGCCTTTCCGCATCTGTCCTGCTCGGTGCTTTACGGATCCGCCGCGCGCCGCAAGAAGCTGCTCGCACGCGAAGCCGACGTGTATGTGATCAACATCGATGGCCTTAAGGTCATCAAGGCCGAGCTTAAGGCGCGCACCGACATTGACCTCGTGATCGTCGATGAGGTGGCGATGGCGCGTAACCAGGGCACGGACCGCTGGAAGACCCTGAACGAAGTGATCAACAAGCAGTGCCCACGCAGGGCATGGGGCATGACGGGCACACCGACCCCGAACGAGCCCACCGATGCCTGGGCGCAGGCGAAGCTGATCAACCCGACCAACCCGGACGTGCCGAAGTACTTCAGCGCGTTCAGGGACCGTGTCATGCGGCAGACGAGCCAGTACACGTGGGTGGCGCGGGAGACCGCGCTCGAAGAGGTGCAGAAGGTCCTGCAGCCCTCGATCCGCTTCTCGCTCGATGAGTGTGTCGACCTGCCTCCGCTCACTATCCAGGATCGTGACGTTGAGCTGACCGACGAGCAGCAGAAGGCCTACAACGACATGGCGCGGCAGCTCGCGGCCGAGTATGCAGGTGGCCAGATCATCGCGATGAACGAGGCAGTCAAGGCCAACAAGCTGGTGCAGATCGGCTGTGGCATTGCGTACGACCTCGCCGGCGATGATGTGGTGCTACCCGTGGGGCCGCGCATCAATGAGCTGATGGACGTGATCGAGGAGAGCGAAGGCAAGGTCATCGTGTTCGCGCCCTTCACGTCGGTGGTCAAGCACGTGGCCTCAGAGGTCGCCAAACGCTGGTCAGTCGCCATGGTCTATGGCGAGGTCAAGAAGAACGCGCGCGATGACATTTTCAAGATGTTCCAGAATGCTCAGGAGCCCCATGTAATTGTGGCCGACCCCGGCACCATGGCGCATGGTCTGACACTGACGGCCGCCACGACGATCACGTGGTATGCCCCCACCAACAGCAACGAGCACTACGATCAGGCCAACGCGCGCATGCGACGACCCGGGCAGACACGGCCCACGGTCATCGTGCGGCTGGCGGGCTCGAAGGTAGAGAGAAAGATGTACGCAAGGCTGGACCGGAAAGGCAGCATGCAGGGCCTGCTGCTGGACATGTTCGAGGATCAGGAACCCCTGACAGAGTAAGTATCTGGCTATTTAACCCAACCGTTGTACCCCAAGGCAGTGCTCGCTGAAGTGGCCCCCCAGTCAGTCACTACAGGAGCAGGAAATGAAACTCAATGAAGTAGTGAGCACGTACATCGCGCTCAGGGACAAGATCGCCGCACGCAAGAAGGCCCACAAGGAAGAGCTCGAACCGATCGAGCAGGCGATGGAGCAGATCGAGGCAGTCCTCCTCAGGACCTTCGATGCGACCGGTCTCGAGTCCGCCAAGACCGAGAAGGGCACCGCCTACGTGTCCACGCGCACCAGCGCCACGGTGGCCGACCGTGAGGTCTTCCTCGACTTCATCAAGGCGAAGGAAGAGTGGCCGCTCGCCGACATCCGCGCAGCCAAGACCGCCATCGAGGTGTTCAAGGACAGCAACGGCGGTGAGCTGCCACCAGGTATTAACTGGCGCGAGGAGCGCACCATCAATGTGAGGAGGTCATGACTGTCCAGCTGTTCACGGTCGATCTCGTGGCACTGCTCGCTGTCCTCGCGGGCAGGCCGGAGCTGGGCCTTGTGCTGGCGGCGCTCGCCTATCTGTCCCCCGCTTGACAACTTGCTAACCGGAACTGGTTGGCGTAATCTACATCGTCCCCATCGGAGTCATGCAAATGGCAAACATCATCCCGTTCGATACGAACGGCAAAAACCTGCCGGCGTATCTGAAGTCCTTCAGCAGCGAAGTGACTAACGCGCTCGCGGCCCACCACTCGATCACCTTCCCGGTCATCTCGATCAAGGGCAAGGTCTGGACCATCAAGCGGGGTGGCGAGAAATTCATCATTCCAAATCCGAAGGATCCTGAGAGCCCGGCTACCTACGTCGACGTCGTGATCATCAAGGCCAACCCGAAGAAGTCCAAGGTCTGGTATGCCAATGGCTGGCAGGACGGCGTCGAGAACGGCAAGCCGGACTGCTCCAGCCGCGACAGCGAGAAGCCCGACGCGGACTGCGAGGCGCCGCAGTCGAAGCTCTGCGCGACCTGCAAGCACAACCAGTGGGGCAGCAAGATCAACGAAAAGGGCGTGGCCACCAAGGGCAAGGCCTGTCAGGATACGATCCGTCTGGCGATCTCCACGCCCGACCGCCTGAACGACCCGCACCTGGTGCGCGTGCCACCGGCATCGATCAAGGCCGCCGGCGAGTATGGCGAGATGCTGCAGAAGCGTGGCGTGCCGCTCGAGTCCGTGGTGACGCGGCTCTCGTTCGACCCGGAAGAAGCCACGCCGAAGATCATGTTCAAGGCGATCGGCTTCCTCGACGAGAAGGAGTTCGCCGAAGCGCACGAGATCGCCGACTCGGAGCTGGTCGAGAGCATCCTCGGTACCGCCTACGTGCCGGACGCTGACGATGGTGAAGGCGAGCCGGAAGCCGCCGCAGCAGCAGCCAAGGCCGTGCGGACCGCGAAGTCCACCTCGAAGGTCGAGATCAGCAAGGACAAGACCGTCACCGCCGACGAGGTGAAGGCCGCCATCAAGGCGGGTGAAGCCGGCGAGACGGTGGCCGAGGCGAAGGTGGTCCAGGCCACGCCGGAGCCCGTGCCGGCTGCGGTGTCCGTGGAGTCCATCGATGTGGATGGCATCCCGGACCTGTCGAAGATCTCGTTCGACGACTGATCCCCCCGCTGTCCATGCAGGGCCCGCCTGAGAACCAGGCGGGCTTCCACTCGTTTACTTCCGAAAAATACCATGGCCTACCATATCGACAAGCAGAAGGTCGCGGGAGTGCTCCTCGAGACCAATCTCGCGCTCACGGGCAAGGACTTCAACCACGGGGAAGTCATCATCGGCCTGGGTGAGCTGATCGGCCGGGTGATCGTCGAGGCGTCAAATGGCCCGCTCCAGTGCCAGGAGATGGTCAAGGTCGTGGTCGCGCATCTGGACCGCACGGTCAAGGCGGGCTCCGCCGCGCGAGGGAAGCTGCTGGTCGACCCGGAGTAGCGCATGGACACGCTCGAATTTTTCAGGGCGATCCTGCCGGAGACCGGACCCTACTATCTCGCGTACTTCAAGGGCGAGACGCCCTACCCGTACCACGTCCTGTACCCCACACTCGAAGTGCTCGCCGAGAAGGCGCTGGAGCTCGACGCGCCGGGGACCAACGCGGTCTACCATGCCTGCGCGTCGTACCGGGAAGCGTACGTCATGCTGCCCGACCCGAAGAAGCCGGGCGAGCTGAAGAAGTGCTGGCGGGTGGCGGAGAACCTGGGCCGCATGAAGTCGTTCTGGGTGGACATCGACTGCGGGCCCGAGAAGGCCGCGGCGGTACCGCCCAAGGGCTACGCCACGAAGAACGACGCGCGCGACGCCATCATGGCGTTCTGTGGCGCGCGGGGCCTGCCCTACCCGCTGATGGTCAGCTCGGGCAATGGCCTGCACTGCTACTGGCCCCTCACCAAGTCAATCGGCCCGAAGTCATGGCAGGCCGTGGCGCAGCGCCTGAAGGCCGCGCTCGCCGCGCACGGCATCCTCGCCGACCCGACCCGCACCGCTGACGCGGCCTCGATCCTGCGCCCGCCGGGCACCTATAACCGCAAGGGCGAGCCCAAGCCCGTCAAGGTGGTGTATCCGGGCGGGCAGATTTCCCCCGAAGACTTTCTGGCTGCGCTAGAATCCGTTAGCACCTTGACCGCGTTTAGTGAGCAGAGTGCCCCCGCCTATCTCGCCACTTATCTCGCCACCGCCGAGGTGTCGAGCTGGGCGCTTGCCGGGCACGCCGCATACAGTGGCCCGCCCGCCTCGGCGCGCATCGTGGCCGAGCACTGCAGGCAGGTCAGGCACATGCGGGACACGCTGGGCGACGTGGGCTATGAGGTGTGGCGCGGGGTGATCGGCATCATCAAGCACTGCACGGAAGGCGAGACGCTGGCGCAGGAGTGGAGCGAAGAGCGGGCCAACACCGGGCATGAGTCGCTCGACTGGCAGCGCCGTTACGACACGTGGGACTCGGGTCCGACGACCTGCGGGTTCTTCCTGCAGCATAACCCCACCGGGTGCGATGGCTGTCCACACCGCGAGAAGGAGGGTGCGCCGAAGGTCACGTCACCTATCATGCTGGGCTTTTCGCTGCCGCCAGCCGAAACGTCGCCGGTCGTGATCGAGGTGGATGACGCCGGCGGGAAGCTGATCGTGGAGGTGCCCCCGAAGCCTGAAGGCTACGTGTGGGAGGACGAAAGGCTGTACCGCTACCTGAAGGACAAGGACGGCATCGTGCAGCGGTTCTCGATGTCGGACAAGCATTTTTACCTGACGCACTGGATCGCGACGGAAGCGCGGGATTTCTCGGCGGGCGTGCGCCTGCATATGCCACGGGGCAGCCTGGTGGACTTTGCGGTCACGGCGCGCGACATCGCGGCGCCCTCCGACATGCTCAAGGCGCTGGGCAGCAAGTCCATCTTTCCGACGCACAACAAGGACGCAGCGATGCACCTGCACGCATACATCAAGGACTCACTGCAGAAGATCCAGGCCGAGGCCGAGGAGATGAGCACGATGACGTCCTTCGGCTGGCGCCACGATAGCTCGGGGTTCCTGGTCGGTGACCGGCTCTACCATCGCGACGGCACGATCCGCAAGGTGCTGGTGGGCGGCTCCGCGCACACCCTGCTGGAGGCCTTCCCTGACCCCCGTGGGACGCTTGACGGGTACTGCAGGGCGGTCAACTTCGTCTACGCCCGGGCGGGCATGGAGCCGCTGCAGTATGCGCTGTGCAACGCGTTCGGCTCGATCCTGACGCCCTTCTCCGGCGAGGCGCTCTACAACGGGGTGCTGTTCGCGCTGATCGGCGAGCGCACGGCGCGCGGCAAGACCACGGTGGCGATGGCAGGGCTGTACGGGTTCGGCGATGCACGGCTCATGACCCATACGCGGGAGTCGACGGTCAATGCCCGCTACGCGCTGATGGGCGTGCACAAGAATGCGCCACTGCTGTTCGACGAGTTCACCGACATCCCGCCGGACCAGCTCTCGTCGTGGGCGTATTCCACCTCCGAGGGGCGCGAGAAGTCCCGGCTGCAGACCGGCGCCCACGCGGGGGTCAAGCTGGCCCAGGGCACCACCTGGGCGCTCGCGCCCTACGTCACGGCCAACACGAACCTGCACGCCCGGCTCACGCAGCACCGCAGCAACACCGCGGCCGAGGCCGTGCGGATCGTGCAGGTCGACGTCGACCGCTACCAGCTGCCGCAGCTCGAGCCCGCAGAGGTGACCCAGGCGCTCGCGCGCATGGAGCGCAACATGGGCCACGCCGGTGAGCAGTTCGTCCAGTACGTGGTGACCCACCAGGAGGACGTGCTGGAGCTGGCTGGCAAGATCAAGGCCAGCGTGGACGCCGAGATCCAGGGGCCGGAGTACCGCTACTACCGGGCGCACGCCACGTGCACGCTGACCGCCGCATCGATCATGGTCCAGCTGGGGCTGGTCGACTTCGACTTCGACCGGCTCTTCGACTTCACGATCGGCCTGATGCGCGAGCTCAGTTTCGAGGTCGCCGAGAACAACACGGTGCCACCGGAAGACCTGTTCTCCCAGATGGTCAACGCGCTCGCCCCCCGCATCATCACCACGTACGGCTATCAGGACAACCGGATGCACGCGCCAGAAGAGGTGCGGATCTACCAGGAGGTCGTGGGCCGCTACGTGGTCGGCAACGCGCAGACCAGCAAGGCGCTGCACGGCCGGCTCTGGATCACGGTCGCCGCCGTCAAGCAGTGGTGCATCGAGAACCGCGTGCCGGTCGCCACGATCAAGGGGTTCGCTGACCCGGTGGTGATGCCCGGCACGGACGACGCCCGGGTGGTGCTGACCCGCGGCACGAAGATGGCCGGTGCGCGGGCGCACTGCTTTGCCTTTGACATGAAGAAAATGGGCGTCGATTCGTCGGCGCTCACGCTGGTACATGGTGGCGACGCGCAGGACGCCACGAACTGAGTAGTTGTTGGGGGCCTTACCCCGGGCTTCGGCCCGGGGATTTTTTTCGGGGAATTCCATGAAGACAATCGACATCCTCGTGCAGCAGTTCAACGCTGCCTTCATCCCGCTCGAGGCCGTGCGCCTCGCCTACTTCCCGCACCTGTCAGCCGACCTGATGCAGCGCCGCGCACGCAATAACGAACTGGGCCTGCCGGTCACACGGTTTGACCGCTCGCAGAAGTCCGCCCTTGGGGTCCACGTGGAAGACCTGGCGAGCTACCTGGACGGCCGCAGGGCCGAGGCGCGCAAGGAGTTCAGCGCAACAAAAGATCAAGTGCAACAGTCTGCCTGAGCGCAGGAATTCAGTGCAACGCAGTGCAACAGAAGTGCAGCAGTCTGCCTGAGAGGCCCGTCAAATAAGGCGATCGGTCCAGTCCATCATCGGTGCGACGGACACGCGGCGGGGCGTTGATTTCATTGAATTTTGCTGCAATTTCATAATCTTGCGGATGAATGCTGAACGTCTTGTTCAAGTCCGTTTTCTGTGATTTTTGCTCGTTTTTTTGCCCGAGTGCTACGACGTAGCACGGAAAAACCTCGTGTAACACCGGGGGAGCAATGGGAACGATCACGGAGCGCGTTCGCAAGGACAAGAGTATAGGCTACACCGCCAAGATCCGCCTGAAGCAAGGCGGCAGGGTCGTACATACTGAGGCGAAGACCTTCGACCGTAGACCGGCGGCACAGGCGTGGCTCGACAAGCGGGAGCGCGAGTTGGCGCAACCCGGCGCACTCGAAACAGCCAAAGTGGAAGATCCGACCTTAAGCGAGGCGATCGGTCACTACATCCGGGAATTGAAACGGAATCCCGGTCGTACGAAGAAACCCCCCGCAAGGTGCTGAAGCGGCTCGGTGCTTCGGGAAAATCCGCCATGCGCCAACATCGCCCTCCCCTCGACGAACTCGACCGGATCCTGACCCATTTCGAGAGAATCCGAAAGCGCCGCCCGGACAGTGCCCCGATACGCGACCTGACGGCGTTCGCCCTCTTCTCTACACGAATCCAGGAAATGCTCCGGATCGAATGGAAGGATCTCGACGAAAGCGGAAGCCGCGTGCTCGTACGCAACCTGAAACACCCAGGTCAGAAAATCGGCAACGACGTCTGGTGCGACTTGCCTCTGGAGGCGTTCCGGACCGTCAAGGCGCAGCCGCAACTGGATGATCGAATTTTTCCGTATGGCACCGACGCCGTCGGCGCGGCGCTTTCAGCGCCTGCCGGTTCCTGCAGATCGAGGACCTGCCCCCGCAAGACATGAGGCACGAAGGAACATCGCGACTCTTTGAAATGGTGTGGGATATCCCACACGTTGCGGCCGTCACGGGACACCGCAGTTGGCAACTGCCTGAAGCGTTACACACACCTAAGGCACTCGGGAGACAAGTTCGCTGACTGGAAGTGACTGGACGTCATTGCACCCCGAAAAAGAGGCCAACGACGCTGCAGCTGCGTATGCTCAACGGTGCGATCGCGACGTGCTAACGGACATCCTGTTCTTGCTGCAATCCGGCATCCCGCGATCGATCCTGCTGAAATGCCGTGAAGAGCATCGCGGCGGGCCTCGCATCAGGCTGACGCCGGCACCGACATCCGCTTCATCCAGAAAAACCTGTGGCACGCGTCGATCGAGACGGCTGGTATCTATCTGCACGTCGAGGACGATCGGCGCCACGCGCAGACGGTTGCACAGCAACGTCCGGCGGACCCGGCATAATGACATGGTGTGCTCGCCGAGTCGGTGACATCAAGGAATGCCCCATGCGATCCATCTCGACAACCGGACTGCTCACGTCACGGAGCCTCGCGCTGATTGGTGCAGGGCTGCTCTGCCTGACGATCGAGTCCGCAGTGGCCGCCGATACCGCCGCGACCCTTTACAGACAATGCCGCGACAAACCTTCGACCGCAGCGCAGCGAGACTGTTATCCCGACGTGGTCAGGCGGTCCGAGATCGAGCTTGTGACCGCCGAGAAGAAGGCACGCGCCCACATGATGGAACTCGAAAAGATCAGTGAAGGCAGCCGTTCTATGCATCCCGTACTTGCCTTTGACAAAGCAGCGCGCACCTTCCGCGTATTTCGGGATGCGGAGAGCAACCGTGTACTGGCTTCCTACGGTTCCGGCAACGGCGGCGACCTTGCCGCGTCCGGCACGGCCATCAAGATGAACATCGCCCGCGCGAGGCTGCTGAGCGGCGAAGCAGCGGCGCGCTGAAGCTGGTCGCTTCGGCGCTCGACTGCTGATAGCGGCATGATCGGGAAACCAGATCGTCTTCGTTGATCAAGGTCTTAAGCCAAGATTTGCTTTTACCGGCCAACCCTCTCTATCGCCCCGAGCGCCGGCGACTTTGGACCAGTGAGGAAACAGAATAGCTCCGCTTTCAGTTCCCGGCGGTGCATTTCACGGCCCGCAATGTCGTTGCAACCCTGGCGACCACGTGTCGTTGCGCATACACGAAAACGAGTGATTTACCGGCGCGCGGCAAAGGATACAGTCTGAAAGAGCAGGTACCCGGCAGCACTCCAGAAGTGCGAACTGGCGACAACTCCCCCACGGGACCACATCAGTGGCCGGAAGCAGGTACGGTTTACGCAGTTTTTCGACGAGGACGCGCACCGATGACGTTCTTGGTCTTGTAGGTGACACCGTGCTGTTCGAGGTATTCGCGAATCAGCTGCCGCACCACCTGTGAGGGCGTCAAGTCCTGTTCGCCGCCGACGACGAGATCTGAGCGCCGTCGCGTTTCCAGTAGCGCCCCACGTACCTCAACCTGAGGCCCACCTGCCCGCACGCGCAGGCGGGCTTCATGACCGGCCGCCTCGTCGTTCACCCACCTGCACTGCACCTCCGGATCGAAGCCGCTCATCTGTAGGCGTTTTCCTACACGCCTTCCGCGCCGCCTACACCAAGTTCCTACAGGGACGATTTAATTTTCAGACGCTGCATCCCATACTGCAGCACATGACTTGCGACACTTCCGTTACAGCACTGAAGGTCTTTCTCGTCGAAGACTCGATCCCCGTCCGCCGCCGGATGGTCTCACTGTTGAGCGCGATCGAAGGCGTCGAGATAGCCGGCGAAGCCGAAGAGGCATTCGCAGCGCTCGCTGCGATAGCCGCCATGAAGATCGATGTCGCAATCGTCGATCTGAGGCTGACGGCAAGCACCGGCATGGAGGTTGTCGCGGCGCTGGCGCGACTTCACCCAGAGGTCACGACGATCGTGCTGACCAATCATGCGGATTCGTCGTTCCGCGAAGCCTGTATGGCGGCCGGCGCGCACCACTTCTTCGACAAGACCAGCGAGTTCCAGTTGGCCCGCGACACGATTGAGAAACTTGCGCGCGAGCGTGCCGCTTGCGCTGTCCAGGAAAGAGGAGCACATCATGTCTGGCGTCGTTGAATATCCAGTCGCTGCGCCCGTTGTTCGTCGTGCGCCGCTGGTGCCCCCCATGCCTCACGCAACGCTCAAAGCGGCGGAGCCGACGCCACGCGCCACGTCGCGCTGCTCCACCTGTGCCATGCGCGCCGTATGCCTGCCGCAGGGCCTCTCGGCATTCGAGCTTCAGCGGCTCGACTCGATCATCTGTTCGAGCCGCATGGTGCGGCAAGGCGAAACGCTATATCGCACGAGCGATGCCTTCCAGAGCATCTATGCGGTGCATGCAGGGTCGTTCAAGACCGTCGTCATGCATCGCGACGGACGCGAACAGGTGACGGGGTTTCAGCTCGCCGGGGACGCCCTGGGCCTCGACGGTGTCAGCACCGGCCGTCACACCTGCAACGCGATCGCGCTCGAAGACAGCAATGTCTGCATCATTCCGTTCAGCCTGCTCGAATCGCTGTGCCGCGAAGTCAAGGGTGTGCAGCAGCACGTCCACCGGATGATGAGCGGCGAGATCGTCCGCGAATCGGTGCTGATGATGCTGCGTGGCACGATGTCGGCCGAGCAGCGCGTGGCGGCCTTCCTGCTCAACCTGTCGGCGCGCCTCAAGGCACGCGGCTATTCGTCGGCCGAGTTCAACCTGCGGATGACGCGCGAGGAAATCGGCAGCTACCTCGGCATGAAACTCGAAACGGTGAGCCGCATGTTCTCGAAGTTCCAGCGCGAGGGGCTCGTGGATGCGCGCGGCAAACAGATTCACATCATCGATCCGGATGGCCTCGAAAAGATCTGACAGGCGCAACCAGCTGGCCTGCCGCTGACATCGTCCAAGGCCGGACCTGCGGGTTGGAACGCATGAGGCAGAAGATAAAGCGCGCTTTGCGTCACGCCATCGACAGAACGGCTGCGCCCGTGACTCGTCCTTCACGCAGGTCGGCGAGCGCCCGGTTGGCCTCACCTAGCGCGTAGCACGTCGTTTCGATGACAAGCGGCACCTCCTGTGCGAGGCGCATGAACTCGACGCCGTCTTCGCGCGTCAGGTTCGCAACCGACACGACGCGCCGCTCGCCCCACAGGAACGCATACGGAAACGACGGGATATCGCTCATGTGAATCCCACCGCACACGACCACGCCCCCCTTCACCACCGCCTTCAGCGCGAGCGGCACGAGCGCCCCTACGGGGGCGAACAGGAGCGCGGCGTCGAGTTCGTCAGGTGGCGCGTCGTCGCTGCTGCCAGCCCAGCTCGCGCCGAGGTGCAAGGCGAGTTGCTGTGCGGCGGCGTCGCCCGGACGGGTGAATGCGTAGACCTCTCGACCCTGGTGGCGCGCCACCTGCGCGACGATATGCGCCGCGGCACCGAAGCCATAAATGCCGATGCGCTTCGCGTCGCCCGCCATACTCAGGGTCCGGTAGCCGATCAGTCCTGCACACAGCAGCGGAGCGGCTTCCACATCGGAATACCGCGGCGGCAGGTGGAAACAGTAGCGACTATCCGCGACCGTGCGTTCGGCATAGCCGCCGTCGATGGTGTAGCCCGTGAAGCCCGGTGCGTCGCAGAGATTTTCGCGCTGGGCAAGACAGTAGCGGCACTGTCCGCACGTGCGCCCGACCCACGGCACGCCAACCCGGTCGCCGAGCGCAAAGCCGCTGACATCCGGTCCCATGGCGGCAACAGTGCCGACAATCTCATGCCCCGGGATCACCGGCTCCTTCGGCTCTGTCAGGTCGCGGTCGACCACATGCAGGTCCGTGCGACAGATCCCGCATGCGTGAATATCGATCAGCAACTGTCCGGCAGCCGGCACCGGATCGTCTAGCTGCATATCGCGCAGCAGCGCTGAGGTTCCGTCAAATACCATCGCGCGCATTTCCCGCCTCCCTGATGGGTCTTTTCGCTCCTGACTGTCTTCCTTCCGCGAACTTCTGTGCTTCAGCGTTGAAGTCTCGATGCGTCGACGACCTCATATCTATCCGCCGCGATCTTCCAGTTACTGACCCTCTTTGCCTGTTCGAACAGCCGGATCGCCTCACGTATCTCTGCATCCTGCTTTGTCGACGGAATGGACACACGCATCAGCTCACACTGATGCGGAAAGCCAAAGTGATCAAGTATTTCCTTATAGAAGACGACTTCCATCGCGCAGTACAGCGTGTCTGGCACCTGACCGCACCGGCGCAACGCACCTGCAGCGCTCGTATGCTTCATTGAACTGGCTGGCATGGCAATGCTCCTCATCACCGACGCCTGTCTACTCATCGTTCGTCGAAAGAGCTCGTCCGCTTTGGCGGCATCGCACGCTCCTCGTGAAATCGCGACAGACTGAAAGAAATGTATGCCTCGTGAGACTTGTGACTTTGATCCACATCAAGAACGAAAGGCGCATCTCCCACGTTTAACGTCGACACGAAACTGGACGGCAGTGTCACGCCAATGAACGGCGGCAAGGCTGGTCACCCTTGACAGCTTTCGTCGGGCGATTCCTGCGCGCGATCGGAACGCGCTTTGTCGAACGAGGGAACTATCGAGCCAGTCTCGGGGGCAACATCGTCTTGACCCTGCTGGAGCCCGTGACGCCTACGGGCGATGACTTCCGCGCGGTTGCGCGACGAGGTCCGTCGCGCTATCGCCCCGCACAGTGGCGAACCCTTACTCGCCAGCGGCGCCATGTATCGCGACGTTGCGCCCAACAAATCCCCTCCGGGCGCGCATCCCGTATAAGGCGACTCGGATATCGCCAGGACGAATGCACGGGTGAGACGCGGGGCAGCCCGCAAATTCTGGGTTGCAGCTGTGGGGGTGCGTAACCGAATCCACTTGCGTGTCATTGACGACCCAGGTCGTGAGCGACGCATCAGCCCGTGACAGGCCGGTACGCCTCATCTATTCAATGGTTTCTTGATCGATCTCATGCAGCGCGTCGGATGGAGGTCCAGAATGAATTCATGCGCAATTGCGCTCTCGCTTGCCATAGTGCTCAATGCATCCGACCGCGCATCGTCAGGGACACGGCACATAACCGAAGCGCCCCTGGTGAACAGGTGAGTTGATGATCCAGGCGGTGACGCCATGAATCCGGAATGGATGGACACGGAAGCGTCCTTCAGCGATCGTGCGGATGCAGGACGCGCGCTCGCGCGGCACCTGACCGGCTACACGGGCCGCAGCGACGTGATCGTGCTGGCGCTTCCGCGAGGCGGCGTGCCGGTCGCTTACGAGGTTGCCGAGGCTCTGGGTGTCGAACTGGACGTGCTGGTCGTGCGCAAGCTAGGCGTGCCGTTCCAGCCGGAACTGGCGATGGGCGCAATCGCCTCCGGTGGCGCACTGTATCTCGACGAGCGCACCGTGCGGGTGGTTGGGGTGAGCGAGGCGGAGGTTCTCGACGTTCTGAACGAAGAGCGTCGCGAACTCGCACGGAGGGAAATCCTGTACCGTGGTCATCGACCGCCGCTGAAACTCGAGAGCCGCACCGTCATCGTCGTCGACGACGGTATCGCCACCGGCTCGTCAATGCACGTCGCGATTTCGGCATTGCATGCCGGTCAACCCTCGCGGATCGTCGTTGCCGTGCCGGTCGCGCCGGCCAGCACAGCGAAGGAGCTGGAAGGCATTGCCGACGAGTTCGTCTGCCTGCGCCGCGCGCAACAGTTCAGCAGCGTTAGCCAGTTCTACCGGGAGTTCGGGCAGACGAGCGACGCAGAAGTCCGCGCGCTCCTCGAGCGCTCACAGCGAGACACGCCATAGTGCACCGCAGCCCTCGACGCGCAGTTCTTCGCGGAACAGTACTACAGGTCGATGTTCGGGCGGCGCCTGAACACCTGGAATCTGCGCGACGCACATATGCACCGCACGTTATGCGCCCTTGCGCTATCGGCTGCAACGCGGCGGACAGGGGAGTATCGTGGTCTGGGCGTACAACTCGCACGTGGGCGATGAGCGCGCATCCGAGTCGCGATTGCGCGGCGAATGGAATCTCGGTCAGCTCGTGCGCCGACGCGCCGCATCACTGGCACCAGCGTGAGGAGCCCGAGCGGGCGTCATGAGCGCGACGAGGCGAGAGGGAGGTGTCTGATGCAGTCGATCAATGTGCAAGATGTATTGGTGCCGTGCGGCGATGCTGTGCTGGAAGGCATCCTCGCCCTCCCTACAGAGCCGCGGGGCGTGATCGCGTTCGCTCATGGCAGCGGCAGCAGCCGCTTCAGCCCGCGGAACCAGATGCTTGCCGCGGCGCTGCAGGAGGCTGGCTTCGCGACCTTGCTGTTCGATCTTTTGAGCGCCGATGAAAATGAGCGCGATGTCGAAACCGGCCTTTATCGCTTTGACATTCCCCTGCTCGCGCAACGCCTGACTGGCGCAATCGATTGGCTCGCTGCCCTGCCGACAACCGGGAGCCTGGGCGTCGGGCTGTTCGGTGCCAGCACCGGCGCGGGTGCAGCGCTGATAGCAGGTGCGACACGTCCGGCACGGGTGCGCGCCATCGTATCGCGGGGCGGCCGCCCTGACCTTGCCGACGACGCGCTTCCCCGCGTGCGGGCGCCTACGCTGCTGATCGTCGGCGAAGAGGACACCGAGGTCATTGAACTGAACAGGATGGCGGCGCGTCATCTGACCTGCAACCATCGGATTATCCTCGTGCCGCGCGCTACTCACCTGTTCGAAGAACCCGGTACCCTCGAGGAGGTCGCACGACTGACTACCGCGTGGTTCATGATCCATTTCTTGCCCACGTAGCCACGAAGCAGCCAACTGGTCCTCGCCGCTGCGCTGCGATCGGGCCGCTCGCTGATATTCAGAGGCACGACCGCAGCCGGGTCTCCGGGGCCTCACATGCGCAAGACCTGCGAATCCGTTCCGTCAGCCCTTTACTTCATGGGCGCGCAAAATCACGTCATCGACAAATCTCTCAGCCAATGCGTACGCGTGACCAAGTACCTCCTCCTGACGCCCGTTCAGTTCCTCGCGTACGTCAATGTGAATTCGCTCGGACTTCATTTGGTCGCGTGTCTCGTCGGTATCTGGAGTAACGGCCCACTGAACCGCATATCTCCCTGACGGAAGCTCCACGCACGAAACGCTGATCTTGAATTCCCGATAGATACGGATGTAGTCTGGCATGATCGCCTCCCTCACCCAGTCCCAGGAATCCGAGTATGAGCGATTCAGTACAACACGGCCATCACAGCAATCGAAATAGAGTCAATTCATTCGCGATGGGGAGCGTATGGAGAATCCGCTAAAGGTGACGACGAAAACAAGCTGCACTGCTTCAGATAGCTTTCGCCGCCGAACCTTGCGGGTCGATGAGTGTCCTTTGATGTGTCACGTCAGAGAGGATCGCTAAACTTTTTCCTCACACTTGAGATGCGAGGCTCACGATATCGGTCGACCGCTATCTATCCCTTCTGTACTCGCACTACAGAGCATATTGCAAAGCGAGATCGAAGCCGATGATGACTAGCGAACAACCGAGGCCAGTCAGCAGATTCGCGACCTTATGTTCGAAATCGTGATCCCGGCTTGTCCACGCCCCGATGAGGAAAATACCTCCGAAGGCAACCTGGAGCGCAACGAACACCAGCATCAGCAGAAACTCGTAGCCCATGAACCTGAAGTTCGCGAAGTGCATCCCGTAGTCGAAAATCCATCTGCCCACCCGGCGAACCTCATACAGCAGCAAAAGGATCGGAAAGAGGTAACTGGCAACATAGGTCGGCACGCTCGCGTGCTGCAGTTCGAGATGAAAGTGATATTTGGTGAAATGCGTGTACTGCAAGCCAATGCGAACGTATTGCACGGGGATCCAGAAAATCTCGGGCGTCCAGCCTTGCGTGTTAGGGGAGAAACTCGCGCTGCTGGCGTAAGCGGCGCTGTCGGAACTGCCCGTCGTATTGAAGAAGGAAAGACTTATACCGTATTTGGACTGATAGACGTAAGAGGCCTAGATTCGCTAGCGTATTCAGATTCCCCGACGTGCTATCGCCCAGAACGAAATTGTTCGGGTCATGGATATTCTCTCGAACATAGCGTGCCTGTGCGGTGACTGTGTGCGGTTCCAGCAGGTACTCGTACTGCCCGTCAACGCCATAATCACGATATCGGGTCGTGCCCTGGCCGAATATCGGGAAAGCGTTTGCGTCGGTGGGATAGACTTCAACATTGAACCCGAACATGCCTAACAGCGCGCATGATGCAGAAGGTCAGGAACATCCAGCGGTGCGACAAGGTGTCGTTGGCGATCAACATGCCGCCAACGACTGTAGCCAGATCGGAGGCGCTTTGATGGCTGCGAGCGCATCGGTATCCGAATGTCCGAAATCGGCGAAGATACGACCATTCGAAGCAGCACGAACGACTGTCCACTGGCCGCGAGTACGCGTTCCGACTTCTCGAAAGCGGATGTTGGGAATCGACGAATAGCCCCCCGGTACGAACGGCCAGTATGGCCGATGAACAGACTGCCTTCCGCCAGCGTGACAAGATAACTGGCTATCCGTGTCGCGGCTCGTGGCGCGATTTGCTGCTATCAGGCAGACTCGTGTCGCGCCCGGGATTCACTGCGCGGCATACAGCACAATGGAACATGAAGCGGCGACCGCATAAGGGCTCCGCCGGGCTGTCATCGGCGCTGCCACTACAATGAAGGCTTGCCAGGAGACAAATGGGACCAGTCATGAACAGTATCTCGATCACGCGAGCGTGGAAACGATTAGCGAGGCCAATCCGGATCGCTGCGTGCACCGCTCTTCTGCTGTCGCCACTCGCTCTCCCTGCCCAGGACGAAAAACCGGGTATTGCCTTTTCCACGATCGAGCCCGGCGGACCGCTGCCAGTGGGGTGGAAGAACCTGCCGGTCGTGCACGGCAAGCCGATGACGCAATACACACTTGTTCACGACGGCAACGCAACTGTCCTTCAGGCAGACGCGAACCGTTCCGCTTCCGCCCTGATGCATGAAGGCAATATCGATCTGACGCAAACACCGGTCGTGGCATGGCGCTGGAAAGCAGAAAAGCCGATCGAGGGCGCCGACAATCGCGTCGGATCGAAGGAAGACGCGCCGGCGCGACTGGTGTTCACATTTGACGGCGACAAAAGCAGGCTGTCGATTTTCGATCGGGCGAGCATGGAAGTGGCAAAGCGCCTGGGGGGCCAGGACCTGCCCTATGCGACGCTAATGTACATCTGGTCGACCACGGCTGCGCCAGGCAGTGTCATTGCCAATCCCCATACCGGCCGTGTTCAGATGATCGTCGTCTCCGGTCAGCCCGGCGATGCAGGCCAATGGCAAACCCTGCGTCGCAACGTCGTGCAGGACTATGAGAAAGTCTTTCACGAACCGCCAGGACGGATCATCGGCTATGGCCTGCTGACCGATACCGACAATACCGGTACTACGACGCGGGCGTGGTATGGAGATATCCAGTTTCTGCCTGGGCCATAACAACCTGACGGCGTTGGTCGAAGATCCTGTGGCGCCCCGGAGGTCACTGACCTCCCGGCATGAAAGACGCGCCGATCGCACGGCAGCCGTCGCTTGACTTATTCATCGCCGCCCCATCGCCATCTGGGTTTTTCGCCTTTTGCCCAACAGATACCGACAAGCAGGCCAGTCAACGCGAGAACGGACATCCCGAAAACGAAAGGCTCTCTCTCCGGGTGTATATAAATGGAGCTGGCGACGAGTCCAGACACGTATAAAAGCAGGACCAGCCAGCCCTGCCACGTCACCGGCAACCCCCATCCCCAGCCATAGCGTTTAGCCGGAAACCAGATTTTCTTTTCCGTCGATGCCATGCCTTTTCCCGTTTAGCGCCCAATCACAGCCAAGGATACGCCGCTCCAGGCGTGCAAGTACGAGTGTCGCCTCGAGCATCGCCAGTTGGGCGCCGATGCAGACATGCGGACCGATTCCGAACGGCAGATAGTCGAATCGCCCTGGCTGGCGCCCACCCGCAAACCGCGACGGATCGAAGCTGTCCAGCGCATGCCAGCGCTGCGGATCACGATGTAGCAGCCAGAAAGGAACCAGCACCGTCGAACCCTCGGGGACTTCCGTGCCGCAGGCCTGATGGGGCCGCTTTGCAAGCCGCGCAGTCAGGAACGCCGGCGAATCGAGGCGCAAGGTCGCCTGTACCACCGTTCTTGCGAGTGGCAGGTCTGGCAGTTCGACAGGCTGCCCCGCCCTGCCCGCGATCCCCGACAAGTCCACCGCCGCGGCTTCGCTCGCTGCGCCTGCAACTGCGGCGAACGCGCGAGCAACGTACACGCCCAGAACAAGGTCAACGCAGTCGTCTCGTGACCGGCGACCAGCATGGTGGAAACCTCATCGGCAAGAGATCATCAGAACGGTTGCCGTGCGCCTGCGCCAGCATATCGAAGAGGCCTGCGTAGCGCGCTGGTACCGGAACGGGAATCTCGAGGAGAAATGGCAGTGCGACGTCTCGCCGACATCGCTGAATCGGTCAAACTGCGCCAGCGTTTGCGAAACATCGCGTGCCGCGCACGTCGAAACGGTCGGCATCCAGTGCGGTTACCGCAAGCGCGCCCGGAGACCCGTCGGCGTATAAGTGCCAAATCAATTTGACCAATGTTTCCCGTCAGAACGGGGCCAGAACAGTGGAAATCCGCATCGCACAAGGCGTTCCGCGATTGTTCCTGCTTGAAGAAAAGTAAATTCAAATTATGGATACAAATTTTTGATAGTAAGGGAATACACTTACTCCATTGACGTTGAGCCGGGTTCCAAGGCAAAGCCCCCTACAACGTTTTCGTAACCGGGAAATCAACGATTATTGGAGTCATCATCATGAAGAGCAAGCTTATCGCCGCTGTCCTCATCGCCGCTTCCGCCTCGATCGCCGCGCCTGCATTCGCTAGCGGCTACGGCCCGGCTCCCCACTACAACCCGACCGTCGGCGCACCTGCTTCGCAGCAAGGTCAGAACGCGCAGACAGTTGCCGCGGAGCGTTCGCAAGCCGGCAACGGCGAAGTTGCCTACGGTGGCGTGAACGCGTCGACGTCGCAATCTGGTAGCCGTGCTACCGCGACCGGCCCGGGTTCGGTCTACTTCGGCCGTTAATCGACGGCCAGGCGGCAACGGGAAAGCCGGGTGCCCTCCACGGGACACCCGGCTTTCAGTTTTTCCGCTCCTCTCTTAGAGGCCTTTGCCTCATTCCCCTGCAGTTTCTTTCGATCCCTTCTCTGCGAGTTCACAACCGGATGCGGTTGCCGAAGGGGGCGAACAGTTCCATCACCTTGCCCCACTTCAGCACCTCGACGCCGGGTTTGCCACGCCGGTAGTATCGTTCGCGCCGTTCCGCATGCAGCGCGTCGATGTTCTTTACCGGAACGAAAATCGTCGTCCCGGGTGACGCATCACCATGATGTTCGCCGAAATGGAGCGTCAGACCCGAGCGGCGGATCTGCACACAGAGCGGGAAACTGTCACTGTACGGTGCTCCCAGTCCACTGAAAAGCCGAGAAAGTCGACGCAAAACTCGCGAGCCTTCTCTTTTGAAAAGATGCGGACGATCGGGTCACTGCCGACCGATAGCGGACGACCGCCCCGCCCGTTCGCGCAGAGCGCACAGTCAGCCGGTTACGAAGCCGCCGTCGATCGCCTTGCGCGCCGCGCGAAACCCGGCCTCGGCGGCTGCATGCTCGGTGGACCAGAAACCGTCGATATGCACGAGCTGCCAGTCGGTGACGACCGCGTCACCCTTCAGCACCCGAAAATGCGCCTTGACGCCCGTGAGCACCTGTTCGACCGCGACTTCGATGTCGTAATCCTTATAGCGCTCCTGGTAGTCGCCCATATCATTACCTTTGGGCTCCATGCAGCCTCCTGACCGCTCGCTCACAGCCCATTCATCGACAGATAACGCGCAACCACCCAGCGGGCGAAGCAACGCCCGTCATTCGCAGCTGGCTCATCAATCGCATACAGGCGCAACGATCCATCCGCTAGCTGCCGGATATTGCCGTAGCCCGGCCGCGCTCACCGTGTCAGTCGCAATCGCCGGACAGGTATTTTCTGCCGTCGCAGGTGATTTCGACGCGGTCCGCACTCTGGGCTACAACGCCAGCACGCAGCAGTTCGGCCGCAATGCCCGACGCCAGTTCAGGCGGAACCTGCCCAGCCGCCACTTCGTTCAGACGCCGCAGCGCTTCAATTGCCTCAGGACTCAAGGACCTCGACATGACCATCTCCGTCGTGATGCTCAATTTATCGTAGCACTTTCGTGGGATTGCGCAGTTGCGATCAGCGACGAACCTTCAATCGGTGTCCGTGCGAAGGTAGCCGCGGCTCCAGAAGCAGGCTGCAAGGAAAAACTCTTGCCGGATCCCGGGTCTACCCTCAAGAACCCTACGGCATTGAAAGCGGTTGAGCAGGGTCGAATGAAACAGGTCAAACATGCAGCGATCAAGCGTGTGATCGCGACGTAGTCCGCCCACCGGCGCATCCGGCCGCGAGGCGGTGGCGCGCCTCACAGACGCGCGATCGATACCTCCGTCGACTTCACCAGCGCGACGACCTCGGCGCCAACCTTCAATTCGAGTTCGTCGACGGAGCGCGTCGTGATCACCGACGTGACGATGCCGAATGGCGTATCGACATCGACTTCGGACACGACCGGTCCGCGGATGATTTCCTTGACCTTGCCTTTGAACTGATTGCGTACATTGATTGCGGAAATGCTCATGTCGAGTGACTCCAGTGGGTCGATTAGAAACGGTCAGGCAAGAAACATCAGACGGCCCAACGAACTTCCGTCGGCCGCGCGAGCCGCCCCGACTCACGCACGTCATGGGCGCGATGCGACAGGGCGTCATCGTTGGGCGCGGTTTTCAGCACGCGTTGCAGCACGCGGTCTTCGAGCGCGGCGAATCCGGCCGACGCGCGCGCACGCGGACGCGCGAGCGGCACCGGCTGATCGAGCGCGATGCGCCCGTCTTCGATCAGCAGGATGCGCTCGCCGAGCGCGACGGCTTCATGCACGTCATGCGTGACGAGCAATGCGGTGAAGCGATGCTCGAGCCACAGCCGCTCGATGAGCGCATGCATTTCGATGCGCGTAAGCGCATCGAGCGCCCCGAGCGGCTCGTCGAGCAGCAGCAGCTTCGGGCGATGCACCAGTGCACGCGCCAGTGCCACGCGCTGACGCTGTCCGCCGGAAAGCTGTGCGGGCCAGTCGTTCGCGCGCTCGGCGAGGCCAACTTCCGCGAGTACGGCGCGCGCATCTGCGCGAGCGCCGCGACCGAGGCCAAGCATCACGTTCTGCAGCACGGTCTTCCACGGCAGGAGACGCGCGTCCTGGAACATGATCCGCGTGTCGAGCGGTTCGCCGCGATCGGCATGCTTTGCGAGCACGCCTGCACCGGGCGCCTCGAGTTCCGCGACGAGCCGCAGCAACGTCGACTTCCCGCAACCGCTGCGTCCGACGATCGCAACGAAACTGCCGCGCTCGATCGACAGGCTGAAATCCGATAGCACGGAGCGCTCGCCATACTTTTTGCCGACGCCACGCAGTTCGACCGCGTAATCCGCCTTGCGCTGCGAGTCGCGGACAAGCGGCTGCGGGTCGATGCGTCTGCCCGAAACACCGCTCACATCGCGCGAGCCAGCGCCACGTTCGAACGCGGCGGCTTCGTCCGCATCGTGGTCGCGCGTGCGCGGCCGGGCGAGTTCCGCTTCGAGATCGGCGCCGGACACACCACCGAACGACGTCGCAAACGGGATTGCACTCATGCTTTCGCTCCTCGTTGATACGCGGGATGCCAGCGCAGCGTGACGCGCTCGAGCGTCTTCGCCAGCACGTCAGCGACCTTCCCCAGCGCGGCATAAAGCAGGATGCCGACCACCACCACATCGGTTTGCAGGAACTCGCGTGCGTTCATCGTCATATAGCCGATGCCCGACTGCGCGGAGATCGTTTCCGCAACGATCAACGTGACCCACATCAGGCCTAACGCGAACCGCACGCCGACGAGTATCGACGGCAACGCGCCCGGCAGGATCACATGCCGATATAGCGCGATGCCCTTCACGCCGTAACTGCGCGCCATTTCGATCAGGTTCGCGTCGACGGAGCGGATGCCGTGGCAGGTATTCACATACACGGGGAAAAACACGCCGAGCGCGACGAGAAACACCTTGGCTTCCTCCTCGATTCCGAACCACAGGATCACAAGTGGGATCATCGCGAGCGCGGGGATGTTGCGGATCATCTGCACGGTCGAATCGAGCGCAACTTCGGCCGGCCTGAAGAGCCCGGTCGCAAGACCGAGCGCGAGACCGATTCCGCCGCCGACAGCGAAACCCGACACCGCGCGCCACGTGCTCACCTTCACGTCGGCCCACATCTCGCCGGACTGGATCAGCGACCACGCGGCCTTCACGACCGCGAGCGGTTCGGGCAGCACGCGTGTCGACAGAATGCCGCTGCGCGCGGCGGCTTCCCACGCGATGAGAATCAGGAGCGGTGCGATCCACGGCGCGACGTGCGCGCCCAGTCTACGCAGGACTCCTGTGTTTACATTCGTTTGAGCCATGAAGTCTTTCCTTCCCGATGCGTTGTTCTACGCTACGCCGATACGCGCCGG
Source organism: Paraburkholderia sp. BL10I2N1 (assembly GCF_004361815.1). Taxonomy (NCBI): domain Bacteria; kingdom Pseudomonadati; phylum Pseudomonadota; class Betaproteobacteria; order Burkholderiales; family Burkholderiaceae; genus Paraburkholderia; species Paraburkholderia sp. BL10I2N1. The sequence goes on from NZ_SNWA01000001.1 coordinate 4,132,699, forward strand.
TACGCGTCGATTCGCGCCGATGCGCCGTGTCAGCTCTGGCTCGCCTTCGGCACATAGTTGTTGCCGACGATCTCGCCGAACGGTCCCGAGAGCGGACCATTCGCGATCTTGCCCTGCCTGTTGGGCAACAGCGGAAAGACGAGTTCGGCAAAGCGATACGATTCTTCGAGATGCGGATAGCCGGACAGGATGAAAGTCTCGATACCGAGGTCCGCATATTCCTCCATGCGCGCCGCGACCTGCTCCGGACTGCCGACGAGCGCCGTGCCCGCGCCGCCGCGCACGAGGCCCACGCCCGCCCACAGGTTCGGATACACCTCGAGGTCCTGGCGGCCGCCGCGCTTGCCGCCATGAAGCGCGGCCATGCGCCGCTGACCTTCCGAATCCATCTTCGCAAACGACGCCTGTGCACGTGCGACCGTTTCGTCGTCGAGCCTGCTAATGAGTTTATCCGCGGCGGCCCACGCTTCGTCTTCGGTTTCGCGCACGATCACGTGCAGGCGGATGCCGAACCTGATCTTGCGGCCCCGTGCTTCGGCGCGCGAACGGATGTCGGTGATCTTCTTCGCAACCGCTTCCGGCGGTTCACCCCACGTCAGATAAGTGTCGATATGCTCGCCTGCCATCTCATGCGCAGCCGGCGATGAGCCGCCGAACCAGAGTGGCGGGTGCGGCTTCTGCACGCTCGGATACAACGCCTTGCCGCCCTTCGACTTCAGATGCTTGCCGATGAAGTCGATTGAATCGTTCGTGTGCGCCGCCGTCAGCAGGCTGCGCCAGATGCGAAGGAACTCGTCGGTGATTTCGTAGCGCGTATCGTGGTCGACGAACACGCCATCGCCCTCCAGTTCAGCGGCATCACCGCCCGTCACGACGTTGATCAGCAGACGCCCGCCGGAGAGACGGTCGAAGGTTGCCGCCATGCGCGCGGACAACCCCGGCGACGCAATCCCCGGACGGATCGCAACGAGAAACTTCAGGCGCTGCGTGACCGGAATCAGGCTCGATGCGACGACCCACGCATCCTCGCACGAACGACCTGTCGGCAGCAGAACGCCGTCGTAGCCGAGCGTATCGGCTGCGACGGCGATCTGCTGGAAGTAGTCGTAATCGGCCGCGCGCGCACCCTCGGAAGTACCGAGATAGCGACTGTCGCCGTGGGTCGGGATGAACCAGAACACATTCATATGCTGCTCCTGCCTGTTCGAAACTGGATGGATCCGGTTGGGTCGACGCGTTCAGCAACGCTCGACCGTGGGCGCCCGCCTGATCAACGGCACAGGGGCGAAGCGTGAGTGGACGCGCGCGCGGCGCCTCAACTCAAGGTCGTGAAAGGCGCGGACATTACCCGGCGACAACCCTCGCTGCATAGCGAGGCGGCTGAACTGCCGAGGATCGATACCTGACTGGACATCGCGACGGTTTCCCTCGACGGAACATGCGCACGCATTCGCGCACCGGATGGGCGACGGCAACACCGTCTGCATGGGGAAACAGTCTATGGACGGTCCTCAAGCTTTTGAACGATTTTTTTTAGCTTAGGTTTTCCACTTTCGTGATTAGCCCGACGCTTTAGCATACGGGCTGACGCACTCCGGAGAGAGCGTCGGCGGACTATATAATGGCGCACGTTTTCCGATAATCCGGCACGGCGGCGCTTGCGGCCTGTGCCCCTGGCGGTTCAATGCATGCAAAAGATCATCCTGCCGTTTGTGTCCGGCTTCCTCGCCTCCCTGTTCTTTCACGAACCGACGCTCGCGCTGCTGCATGCCGCGGGACTCATTGACCCAACCGGCTTTTCGACCGACCCGTTCCTGCCGCTCGGTCTGCCGACGTTCATTGCAAACGCGATCTGGAGCGCCGTATGGGCTGTGCTGATGGCGTGGTTGCTGCGCGTAGCGCCTGAGCGCCGGGCGCCGTGGATTCAGGCGTTCGTGTTCGGCGGCGTGGTGCTGACGGCTGCAAGCGTGTTTGTCGTCGATCCGCTGCGCGGCATCTGGCCGAGCGGCAACATGCTGCCCCGGCTGACCGTCGGCTTCGCGGGCAATGCGATGTGGGGCTGGGGAGCGCTTGTGTTCATGCGCGCGTTCATGGCCGCCGATGAGCATGTCTGAACGCGGCCAGGCGTGTTCTTCTCAAGTCGTGGCACTGCCGGACTGAACGGCGGTTAGACTAGCCGCTCAACCCTGCCGTGTTCAGCCCTGCAGTTCGCGCAACGGATGTTCTGAAGCCAGCCACGGGCTCTCGAACATTTTCGCCACGTCTTCCTGGGTCACGTCTTCGATGCGCGCGAAGCGCCAGTGCGGACGATTGTCCTTGTCGATGATGCGCGCGCGAATGCCTTCGATGACGTCGCCATGCCCGACACACGAGCGCGTCAGATCCAGATCGCGACGCAGACAGTCGGCCATCGCGCCTTCCGCGCGCGTGACGACTTCCAGCGAGATCGCCATCGATAGCGGCGAGCGCTCGCGCAATACCGCAATAGTCTGCTCGGCCCATTCGGCCCGCTCAGGGTCACCGCTGCCCTGTTCGCTTTCGAGCGACGCGAGAATCTGCCCGACGTCAGGTTTCGCGAAATGCCGGTCGATCATCGTCCGGACCGCTGCGAGCCGCGACTTCTCCGGCGCATGTGCAAGTTTGTGCTCGCCAGCCTCACGCGCGATGTACGCGACAACGTCGGCACCCAATTCGAACGACTCGTTCTTCAACCTGTCGATCAGCGCCGGCAGCGCCGCATCGTCGATGCAGATATCGGCAAGACCGGCGTAAAGCGCATCCGCCGTGCCGATCGTCTCGCCTGTCACGGCCAGGTAGCGGCCGAGCGCGCCCGGCGTACGTGCGAGAAACCATCCTGCGCCCACATCGGGAAAGAGTCCAATGCGCGTTTCCGGCATGGCCATGCGGGTCGAACCGGTCGCCACCCGCAGGCCGCCTGTACGATGCGCGCCCTGCGAAATGCCCATGCCGCCGCCCATCACGATTCCGTTCATCAACGCGATGTACGGCTTGGCGTACGTGAAGATCGCGTGATCAAGCGCATATTCCTCGATAAAGAACGTGTCGATCGCATTGCGCTCGCCACGCTGCGCCGCCTCATACAGGAAGCGGAGATCACCACCCGCGCAGAACGCACGGGGATGCGGACTGCGCACGACAACCGCGAGCACGTCCGGATCGTCTCGCCAGCGTTCGAGCGCGGCATGCATCGCGCGGATCATGCCGGTTGACAGCGCATTCAGCGCTCGAGGCCTTTCGAGCTCGATGAAACCGACGTGGTTCGCGACGTAGGCGACGATTTCGTCGCTGACGGCGGTCGATTCAATGGTGGACATGGATAAGGACGCGATCGAATCGGGACAATCGGAACAACCGGGAATTTGAACGGTATCACGCGGGCGGCGTTTCCGGCTTCGGCGCGGCGCGGCGCGTCCGTGCCCGGCTGGGTACGCGTACCGGCACTGCGGATTCGCGCGAGGCTTGCGGCGCGGGTTTTGGATCCGCCTTGACCTCGTCGGTGGCCACGAACCTGTTCGCCGAGCCGAACCACGCATCAAATGCGACGTCGACGAGCGTGCCGATCGGCGTGCGTGGAAAAACCGGACACGTGAGATTCAATGCCACGATGCCGTGCATGGTTGCCCACAGCGCATCAGCCCAGATCGCCCCTTCCGCCGACGCCGGCAGCCGGCCAGCGGCTTTCAGTGCGTCGATTGAATCGACCATCAGACGAAAGGAAGCGTCGCCGGTTTCGTCCGACGCATCCGCGGCCTCGATCAGCGCGGCGTTGGTATAGCTCGGATCTTCCATGAAGATGAGCCTGTAGGTTTCCGGATGCGCGGTGCCAAAAGCGACATATGCGTGGCCAAGCGCCCTCAGGCGATCCGCCGGATCAGCGATCTGCACGAGCGGCTCGAAGCTCGCCAGCAATTGCGCGTAACCCTCGGAACACAACGCCCGCGCGATCTCGTCACGGTTCTCGAAATGCAGATACAGCGTGGCCGGTGAATATTCGATGGCGTCGGCGATCTTGCGCATCGACAGCGCAGCAAAACCCTCGCGCATCACAATGCGCCGCGACGCATCGAGGATGCGTTCGCGCAGCGCCTGCTTCTGGCGGTTCTTTCTTTCAGCGATTCCCATGCTTTGCATTTTCAGGTTGACAAACTGAAAAGTCAAATTATACTGAACACTGTTTACTGAACGCTGTTCAGTAACTTTTCGACAATCAGCCAGATCAGTGAAATCATCCGGCTTGCCTCGCGGACGAGGCCGAACCGCCTTACATCAGGAGCAAAGGAGTCGTCATGGAAACTGCAGGACAAACAGGTCTGTTCGGCGCCGCTGGCGCGGCTGGACGCAGCATCGCCGCGGCGCTTGGTGCGGCCGGACGGCCCTACAGTGTGATCGGGCGCGGACGGGCGGCACTACAGGCATCGTTCGGCACCGATCCGAACGCGGAGATCGTCACATGGAACCCGGAAGATCCCGCTTCGATCGCGGCCGCAGCAGCTGGCCTGCAGACGGCGATCTACCTTGTCGGTGTGCCCTATCACCAGTTCGCCGCTCACCCGCCGCTGATGCAGAAGACGCTCGACGGGCTGATCGCCGCGGGCGTCCAGCGACTGATCCTGATCGGCACCGTGTATCCATACGGGCGGCCGCAGAGCCGGCCGGTCACGGAATCCCATCCGCGCGAGCCCCATACGTTCAAGGGAAAAATGCGCCTCGCGCAGGAAGACCTCGTGCTCGATGCACACGGCCACAACGGGCTCGAGACGCTGGTGCTGCGCCTGCCCGACTTCTATGGTCCGGGCGTCGAGCACAGTTTCCTGCACGGCGTGTTCGAAGGCGCCGCGCGCGGCACACGCGCGCAGATGATTGGTCCGGTCGACGTGCCGCACGAATTCGTTTTCATCCCGGATCTCGGTCCGGTCGTCGAGACATTGACGCGCACGCCGCAAGCGTTCGGCCGTGTGCTGCATCTTGCCGGCGCGGGCACGATCACGCAGCGCGAAGTAGCGGAACGCGCATACGCCCTGTGCAACCGCACGCCGAAGCTGACGGTCGCAGGCAAACCGATGCTACGCGCGCTCGGCCTGTTCAATCCGATGCTGCGAGAACTCGTGGAAATGCATTACCTGCTGACGGATCCTGTCGTCCTCGACGATACCGCGTTGCAGACCCTGATCGGGCCGATCAGAAAGACCTCATATGAAGAAGGAATCGTCCAGTCGCTCGCGGCCGCGCGCGCCGCAGTCCGGCAAGCCGCATGAGCGCGTTGCCTGTCACGCGCCGGGCACGTTGCCGGGCGGAAAGTGGCCGCTCTTCAGCAGTACCGGCGTGCCGTTGCTGATGCGTAGATGTTCGCGCGCAACGGCTTCGATGTGCGCGCGGCCCGCGTCGAAAGCCCTGCGCCAGCCTTCACTATCGTTCGATTGCGCACCGAAGTGGTCCTCTAGCGCTTCGACCGAAATCGCACAGGGTACCGGCTCGCCATCGACGAGCGCGGGAAATACGAGGGTCAGGTTCGAGTCGCGATAAGCAGGCGCATCCGCGAGGAAACGAATTTCCATGGTTACCTCATCAGGAAAATCCGGCAGAAAACGCTTCCGACGCACATTGGCGCGGCACGTGCACAGCGCAGATTATGGTACTCGCCCCGGCGCACCGGGGTCCAGTCGCGGTTGACCTCTCGCCTGTCGGCAACCCACGACCATTCAGTCAATGTCGGTGACAAAGAGTTCGACGCCCGAATGCGCGATCATCTGCGCACTTGTGCGCGCGCCGGCGGTCGAAACGGATACCCAGCAAGTCGTCGCCGCGCGCAGATTCGAGAGGTGAGACGTCAGTATGGGAAAATATTTCCTCCAAAACAGCGAAGTCCCGGAGCCCGATGCAGCCAACAGATGGTTTGCATATGCCGAAAGTCACGGCATCGACATACCGAAGGCCATCAGCATATGGGAAGACGCCGCGACCGAAAGCGGCACCGAAAGTCGCCGCATCATCGGCAGCGCGGGAATCCGGATCGATCCGGGAATCGCATGACGCCCACCAGCGGCTGCGAGAGTTCGCACTGTCGAAACATCATTCACGAGGAAACACGATGAAGTCTCTCGAGCGGCGCATGCGCCAGACCAGCCTTTCCGCCATGGCGCGCATCGTCGCTTTGCCCGGAGCGATCCTGCTCATTGCGTCTCTGTCGGCCTGCGCGTCGTCGAATACGACCTCGCTGATCAACCTGCCGAACGGCGATACCGGCTTCGCGGTGAACTGCAGCGGCGCGGATGCCGGCTCGAGCTGGGCATCGTGCTACGTGCAGGCCGGCAACGCGTGCGGAGCAACCGGCTATGACATCGTATCGAAAGACAACGACGAAGGCGGCACCGCGGGCGGTGGTGTCACCAACGTCGTGTCGGCGAATGTCAAGAACCGTTCGATGATCATTCGCTGCAAGTAACCTGCCCTGTCGGGAGCAGGCGTGCCCGTCAGTGCGCCTGCATCCCCGAGAACAGATTGAGCACCACCACTCCAGCGACAATCAGCCCGAGTCCACAGACCGCTGCGAAATCGGGCACCTGGCGATACATCACAATCGCAACGAGTGTGATCAGCACGATGCCGACGCCTGACCAGATTGCATAAACGATGCCGACCGGGATGCTTCGTAGCGTCAGCGACAGGCAATAAAACGAAATGCCGTATCCGACCACAACGACCGCGGCAGGCAACAGCCGCGAGAAACCGTCGGACGCACGCAGCGCGGAGGTGGCAATGACTTCGGCAACAATGGCAAGGGCGAGCAAGGCGTAGGGAGGCATGCGCATCGTGTCAGGCTCTCGCGAGTGCAAGTGCGCTGTAGTCCTGTCCGAGCAGCGCGCATAGCGCTTCGACAACCAGTTCATGATCGGAGCGCTGCGGCAACCCTGAGACCGTGATCGATCCGATAACGCCCACGCCCGCCACGGTCAACGGGAACGCGCCACCATGCGACGCGTATTCGCTCGCGGGCAATGCATGCTTTTCCGCGAGCGTCGTGCCGGCCTGCTGCATGCGCAGTCCGATCGCATACGAGCTGCGACGAAAATGCGCGACCACGTTGCCCTTGCGTCGCGCCCAGTCGACGTTATCGGGCGTCGCGCCCTCAAGCGTACAAAAGAATAGCGGCTGACCGAAGGTGCGCACATCGACCGCAAGCGGGAGGCCGCGCGCTTTCGCGATCTCATGCAGATAGGCACCCACTTGCCACGCTCGATCGGCGTCGAAACGGGGAAACACCAGGGCTTTTTCCTGAGCGACAATCGACTGCAGATCGTGAACGATATCCATGAGCAAAGACAAAAAGTTGAACGCGCGCCCGCGATGCGGCGCAAAGCGAATTCCGATTCTAGCTCATCGCATCGGGCTACCCATTCTGTAGGCGTCGCAAAGCAACGCACGCGCGACTTCAACTCATGCGTGTTGAAGTCGGTTCTTAAAAAGGTGTTGCGCCACGATGGTGTTTGCCCTATAATCTTTTCTTCGACGGACGCGGGGTGGAGCAGTCTGGCAGCTCGTCGGGCTCATAACCCGAAGGTCGTAGGTTCAAATCCTACCCCCGCAACCAATAAGCACCAACAAGCAGTTCACCGTCGTACCATCAAACCCGCTTATGCGGGTTTTTTGTTTTCTGGGCTTCTCCGATGAAACGAAGGCTCTCCCTTTCCTTGGGATCCGCTTAGAGCACGAGCCATCCCGTCGCGCCTCATACCAACTTTCACGCGAATCCTGCAGGGTCATTGCGTGCCTGTCGTCGCCCGGGAAACGAGCCTCGCAGAATTTTCTCACCCTACACCTGATCTGGGCGCAGTTGTGCTCTTGCCGCCGATACGGATATCTACCTCGCGTCTCACGAAGCTGGCCGCCCGGTAACTCCACTCAATCATCGTCGAACGGTGGGGTATCGAACACGAAGATCAAGACAGCACTCCCAAACTGCAACGCAGTCGTTCAAGATGGGCCGCCTTTCCCCGGACGCGCATCGAGAACAGTTTGAACGCTGCAAGGAGCAAGGCATGCCTTCCAACGCGACAGTTGACAGTGCCAGACCGCCGCGTGAGAACACGGTCGATGAAAATCTGGTCGGAAGATACCTGCTCTATTTCTTTCTGCTCGTGTTCATCGTGTCGCCAATGGTCGATCTTGTGACAAGGTGGTTTGTTTCACCGTTTCCGTCATTGACACATTTGCTGCGAGTCGGGACGTCTGCGTGGGTCACCGGCCTGCCTGCGGCCGAAGACTCCTGGGGACTGATGCGTGCAGCGCTTGACTGGTTCTGGCAGCATCCGGGCGGTCGCATGTATCACCAGTTGTTCTTTGTCGAGGGGAACAAATTCCAGGATCCGCCGAGCAGTCTGTTGCCGTTGTACATCCTGTCGCTCTTTGGCATCCATCCAGGCAATGCTGCTCTCAACCGCTTCGACTTCCTCGTCATTCTGCTCAACGTGCTGGCGTCCGGCGCGTTCGCCTTCACGCTGGCGCTACGCTCGCCCGGCTGTGCCTCCAGGCGCTGGCCGATCGCAGCGGCAGCAGCATGCGGCACGCTGCTGTTTTTCCCTCTGCTCGGCGCACTGACCATCGGCCAGGTGCAAAGCTGGATCAGCGCGTTGTTTGCATTCGCAGCGCTCGCGTGGCTCCTGCGCCGCAAGGGACTGTCGGGCCTGCTGATCGGCCTCATCTGCCTGATCAAACCTCAATTCATGTTGTTCTTCGTCTGGGGTCTGCTGCGGCGCGAATGGCGCTTCGTTGCAGGCTGGAGCGCAGTGGCGCTGGCTGGGCTCGCCGCATCGTTGTCGGTCTTCGGCGTGCAAAACCATCTCGACTACCTCTCGGTGTTGCACGCTCTATCACGCACAGGCGAAGCCTATCGACCCAACCAGTCGATTAACGGCGTTCTGAACGCCCTCTACCGAACTGGCGATCCCAACGTCTGGGAGGCCCGTGGCTTCCCTTCGTTCAATCCGTTCGTCTATGCCGGCACGGTTGCGTCATCTGCCGCGCTGATCGCCGCGGCTCTGCTGATTCCGCTTTTTAGCCGGCAGCGGCTCGGATTGCTGGATTTTGCCGGAGCCGCGTTGACGTTTACGCTCGCGTCGCCGGTTGCCTGGGAGCACGATTACAGCATCTTGCCGACAGCCTACATCGCCACGATGTTCGCACTGCTAATACGCAAGGCGACGCCGATGCGCACGCTCGGCTTCGCGACACTGGCGATCTCGTATCTGACGACTGCTCACTGGCTGAGCGGCTACTGGATGCTCGCGGGGATCCTCGCTCTGCTCACACTGATTCATGCGCTCAATTTTGGCGCGCGTGACAACGCCCTGGGTGCCTCTAACCAGAACCAGACGCAGGGCTGCCCGTAGAGGCGCCGCAAAGCGCCGGAAGATCGACAGGTTCGCTCGTGCGGAGCGTTGAATTTCCCTACCCGCGACAGAGGCGGATGGTTCCGGGGACGAACACGCTCTCGCCGGCTGGCCGGGCGGATCGACCTGGCCGGGCCGGTGCCCGACCAGGTTCGTCGCGCCGGCACCGGGCGTCATCGTGCCGCCCCGCCCCGGTGATAAACTTCCATCACCATTCCTTGCCCACTTTCCATGAAATTCTGTTCTGTTTGCGGCAACGCGGTCAGTCTGAGCATTCCTCCCGGCGACAACCGTGAGCGCTTCGTCTGCGCCAGTTGCGGCACCGTGCACTATCAGAATCCGCGCAACGTCGTCGGCACGGTCCCGGTCTGGGACGAGAAGGTGCTGCTGTGCCGCCGCGCGATCGAGCCGCGTTACGGCTACTGGACGCTGCCCGCGGGCTTCATGGAAATGGGCGAAACCACCGCCGAAGCCGCCGCGCGCGAAACGCTCGAGGAGGCCGGCGCACGCGTCGAGGTGCAGAACCTGTTTTCGCTCCTGAACGTGCCGCACGTGCATCAGGTGCATCTGTTCTACATGGCGCGGCTACTCGACCTCGACATCGCAGCCGGCGAAGAAAGCCTGGAAGTGCGGCTCTTCGAAGAGCATGAGATACCGTGGGACGACATCGCCTTCCCGACCGTCGGCCAGACGCTGCGGTTTTTCTTCGCTGACCGTATGTCCGGCAGCTACGGCCTGCATACCGGCGACATCTTCCGCTCGCTGCGCGAAGGTTGAGCGGGCCGCGCGCATGGTTCCCTGGCTCGGACCCGACGATCCGTTTCCGCCCGTCGAGCGCGCGCTCGGCGCGGCAAGCGGCGCACCCGGCCTCCTCGCGGCAAGCGCCGATCTGTTGCCGTCAAAACTCATCGACGCTTACCGGCGCGGCATCTTCCCCTGGTATTCGGACGGCCAGCCCGTGCTCTGGTGGAGCCCCGACCCGCGCATGATCCTGCGCCCGCGCGAGTTCAAGGTCTCGCTGTCGCTAAAGAAAACGCTCAAGCGCGTGCTGCGCGACGAGGCGTGGGAAATCCGCGTCGACGAGGACTTCGCCGGCGTCATGCGTGCCTGCGCGATGACACCGCGGCATGGCCAGCGCGGCACATGGATCACCGCCGATGTCATCGACGCCTATTCGTCGCTGCATCGCGTCGGCGATGCGCACAGCATCGAAACCTGGCACGAAGGCCGGCGCGTTGGCGGCCTCTACGGCGTGTCGTTCGGACGCATGTTCTTCGGTGAATCGATGTTCGCGGAGGTCACGGATGCTTCGAAGATCGCGCTCTCAGCGCTCATCGGCCACTTGCGACGTCACGAAATAGAAATGATAGACTGCCAGCAGAACACGTCGCATCTGGCGTCACTGGGCGGTCGCGAGATAGCGCGCAAGGCGTTCGTCGCGCATGTCGACGCCTCTGTCGATGCTGCACCGATCCCCTGGCGCTTCGACAAGACCGCGCTCGCCGACGTCATCGCGCAACCGGCGTGACGGCCCCGATAAGGGGCAAACGAAGGGCAAACGATCCGGCTAGTCCGCGGCACGGCTTCGGCAACCGGGTTTGCAATACCAGAAACGCTTCGAGAGCTGCCAACGTGACTCACCCGAATGAGCTGCCGCTTTCACCGCTTTCGGCGCTGCAATTCTATGCAACAGCGCCCTACCCTTGCAGTTATCTGGAAGGGCGTATCGCACGCTCGCAGGTTGCCACGCCGAGCCATCTCATCAACTCCGACGTCTACACCGAACTCGTCAAGGCGGGCTTTCGCCGCTCCGGCGTGTTCACCTATCGGCCCTACTGCGACGGATGCAGGGCCTGTGTGCCGGTGCGCGTGCCGGTCGAGCGCTTCGAGCCAAACCGCACGCAGCGCCGGGTGTGGAGAAAGCATAGCGAACTGATCGCCACGGTCGCGCCCTTGCACTACGACGAAGAGCACTATGCGCTTTACATGCGCTACCAGTCGGCGCGGCATGCGGGCGGCGGCATGGATCGCGACAGCCGGGACCAGTACGAGCAGTTCCTGCTGCAAAGCCGGATCAATTCGCGCCTGGTCGAATTCCGCGAGCCGCCGCACCCCGGCCACCCGGGGATGCCCGGCATCCTGCGGATGGTCAGTATGATCGACATCCTCGGGGACGGGCTCTCGTCGGTCTACACGTTCTTCGAACCCGATCAGTCGCACACGAGCTTCGGCACCTACAACATCCTCTGGCAGATCGAGCAGGCCCGCAGCCTGAAGCTGCCGTATGTCTATCTCGGCTACTGGATCCGCGAGAGTCCGAAGATGGCGTACAAGGCGAACTTCCGCCCGCTCGAAGGGCTCCATGACGGTTCATGGACGGTTCTCGATACGACGGGTCCCGCGCTTGCGCCGGTCGACGCGATGGCGCACGGCGGCCGGCGCGGCAACACGCCCTGAGATACGGCACGACCACAGCGCGAACCTCGGCACGACCGCAGCACAAACGAGCCGCCTGCGATTCCCCTTGCGCGCCACCCACAATCCCGGACTTTGATCTCATTAAACCGCTAAAATAGCGGGTTCTCATTTTCTGGCCGTCCGGCTTCGTTCTGTGTTCAGTTCCCTTTACCCGCTCGTACGCGCCCAACTCTTTCGCATGGACGCGGAAGACGCCCACCATTTGACGCTGCGCCTGCTCGGCGCCGCCGGCCGCACCGGTCTTGCCGGCGCACTCGCGCCGCGCGTGCCCGACTCGCCGCGCACCGTGATGGGCCTCACCTTCCGCAACCCGGTCGGCCTCGCCGCCGGTCTCGACAAGGATGGCGCGTGCATCGACGGGCTCGCCGCGCTCGGCTTCGGTTTCATCGAAGTGGGCACGGTCACGCCGCGTGCACAGCCGGGCAATCCGCGGCCGCGCATGTTCCGGCTGCCCGAAGCGAATGCGGTCATCAACCGGATGGGTTTCAACAACGCGGGCGTCGACCAGTTCGTGAAGAACGTGCAGGCAGCGCGCTATCGCGGCATTCTCGGCCTGAACATCGGCAAGAATGCGGATACGCCGATGGACCGCGCCGCCGACGACTACCTGTACTGTCTCGAGCGCGTGTACCCGTTTGCGAGCTATGTGACAGTCAACATTTCATCACCGAATACGAAGAATCTGCGCCAACTGCAGGGCGCAGACGAACTCGACGCGCTGCTGGCCGCGCTGAAGGACAAGCAGCAGCGTCTCGCCGACCTGCACGGCAAGCTCGTGCCGCTCGCGCTGAAAATCGCGCCGGATCTCGACGACGAGCAGATCAAGTCGATCGCCGACACCCTGCTGCGCCACCGCTTCGAAGGCGTGATCGCCACCAACACGACGCTCTCCCGTGCCGCCGTAGCCGGCTTGCCACACGCCGACGAGGCCGGCGGCCTGTCGGGTCGGCCGGTGTTCGACGCATCGAACGAAGTGATCCGCAAGCTGCGCGCCGAAGTTGGCGAAACGGTGCCGATCATCGGCGTGGGCGGCATTTTCTCCGGCGACGACGCGCGCGCCAAACTGGCTGCCGGCGCCTCGCTGGTGCAGCTCTACACGGGCTTTATCTATCGCGGCCCGGCGCTCGTCGCCGAATGCGCGCAGGCTCTGGCCGCCTGATTCACCCTGGTCTGGAAGCAGGCAATCGATAGCAAAAATATCGATTGCCTGGCAACGGTCATCCTCGCTGAAATCACTACCCGCCCTGGGCAAATAAGGAACAAAGCTCGCCCTGAAGCCGGAGTTCGTCACGACCGAATGGAGCGCGTGATCACCCTCACCGAGTTGCTGCGCAGCGCGCAGGAGATCATCGCGTCGACCTGTCAATCATTGCCTGCTTATCTCGCAGCCGTCAGCGACGCGCCATCCAGCGCCACGCCGAAGCGGTCGAAGCGCGGCTTGTAGTAGTGATCCGGGTCGAGCGAAAACGCGACGTGACGCGTGCGCCCCATCAACTCACTGCGCGGAAAGAAACCGAAGTAACGCGAATCGGCGCTGTCATCGCGGTTGTCGCCCAGCATCAGATACTCGCCCGCCGGCACCATCACGGGCCCGAACGAGCGACGCGGACTCGGCGACACCTCAGACAGCCGCACCACGTGCGACACGCCGTCGAAACGCTCCCTCAGATACTCGCCAGGCGAAAAGGTATCGCCCGGCAGGGGCGTCATCGCCAGCGGCTGGTAGTTCGCGCGCACGCCGTTCACATACAGCACGTTGTCGCGCATCGCGACACGGTCGCCAGGCAAGCCGATCAGGCGCTTCACGATCAGCTCATGCGCCGCCGACGAATCGACCGTCACGATATCGCCGCGCTGCGGGTCATGCAGATGCGCGATCGCGATGTGCGTGAGCGGAATGCGCAGGTCGTACGCCATCTTGTTGACGAGGATGCGGTCGCCCTCTCGGATCGTCGGCAGCATCGAGCCGCTCGGCACGACGTTCCAGTCGGCCACCGCGCTGCGAAACAGCACCATTAGAACGAGAAACGCGAAAAGGCTTTTGTTGTCGCGCCAGAATTTGCTCAGCATGCGTGTCACAACCCGCTCCCATCGGAAGGAAATCGAAAGCTTGAGCGCACCAACCGCCACGCGCCCGCGCAGATCGTATCACTCGCCCGCAAACCGCACGCCAAGCGTCGCGCGCGCGGCGTCGGCCATGGCGATCATCTGCCGCGACTTCGCATGTGTCATCACCGGGCTCTCGAGGTGTCCTGCGCGGATCAGTTCGCAGAAGTGTGCCGTCTCGTAGTTGAGTCCGCCGCCTTCGAACGGCGCATCGAGTTCCACGACACGGCCGTCCCTATAGCGGATGGTCGCGCGCACCGGATTCCACCAGTTTTCGTGGATCGTCACGTGTCCGCCGGTTGCCGCGATCAGCGCATCGCCCTTGCCGGCCAGATCGAGACCGCAGAACAGTTGCGCGATGCCGTGTTCGTGCCGGCTGTTCAGACTTGCGAAGACGTCGACACCGGTCGGCCCGAGGCGCCCGATCGTCTGCACGTCGAGCGGCGCGCCGAGCCAGTCGACCGCGAGAAACATCTCGTAGATGCCGATGTCGAGCAGCGCACCGCCCGCGTGTTCGAACGACACCGACGGGTGATCGTCGGGCACGCCGGGCACTGAGCAGCCCGCCCGCACGAGCCCGACCGCGCCGATCGGGTCGGCGGCGAGATGCGCGCGCAACTGGCGATACAGCGGATAAAACGGCGGCTTCATCGCCTCCATGAAGAGCCGTTGCGCGGCACGCGCCGCGCCGATGACGCGATCGAGTTGCGCCGCGTTCACCGTCGCAGGCTTTTCGCACAGCACGTGGCGGCCAGCCTCGAGCGCGGCGATGGCATAGTCGGCGTGGCTGTCCTGGTGCGTGGCGATGTAGACGGCGTCGATGTCGCTCGCGAGCAGCGCATCGAGACTCGCATGCACGGTGCCGCCGAATTCGGCGGCAAAGGCCGCGGCCGGTTCGCGGCGCCGCGACCAGAGAGAAGTGATCCGTGCGCCGGGAACGTGTGCAAGCCCCACAGCAAAACGGCGCGCAATCCGCCCCGTACCAACGATGCCCCAGCGGACCACGGTGTTGTCTTTCATCGATGTATCAATTCCAGCGAGGTTGATGGCAACCGCTATTGTCGCCCATCCTGGCGCCATGCCCGCGACAATGGCGCCCGCCTTGCTGGAAACACATCGTCATCCAGGCATCTGCCGGTCGACGGCATACGTCCTGCATATCTCGTCGGCGGTGAAGTCGATCAGCGCGCGCGAAGCGCTTTCCGCTTCTTTCGGATCATGCCGTTCGATCGCATCGACGATGCGGCTGTGCGTGTCCACGATCGCTTCCCAAAGGCCAGATTTCTCGGTGACGATCGGATTCACCGTCGACAACGCCCCGCGAATGATGGCCGCCATCTGCTGGAAAAACTGGTTGCCGCTCGCCACGACGATCCGCGTATGCAGCAATTCATCGGCAGCCTGATAGCCAGGCTCACCTGGCCGGACCTCCCGGAAAGCGTTGAATGCCTCGCGAATGCCGACGACATCCGCCGGACTCCCGCGCGAAGCAGCCTGAGCCGAGGCGCGCGGCTCGATCAGCATGCGGAACTCAATCACGTCGCGCAGAAACGCCGGATCGGGCTTCGCGCGAAAACGCCAGTTCACGACCTCTTCGTCGATCATGCGCCAGTCCCGCATGGGCCGGATGCGGGTGCCGATCTTCGGCCGCACATCGAGCATGTGACGCGCGAGCAGCATCGACAGTGCCTCGCGCATCACTGTCCGGCTCACATCGAATTCCTTCGACAATACATCCTGCGGCGGTAGCACAGCACCGTACTTTTCCTCCACGATGCCCGTGACGAGTCCATCCATCACCTTGCTGACCAACGAGCGGTCCTTGTTCGCCTGTTCCATGACACTCTCCCCGATGCGGCCCCTGTTGCCTGAGTAGCCAGTTGACCCTTGCCCTCGTATGCGGAATAGATGTTTTTTCAGTACGTTGCTTGGTTCGGAAACGATGCGCCAGTGGGAAACGTCCTGACAGGGTTATCCCTCTGACAAATTGTTTCGTCTGTGTAACGCGGCGCGCAGCATGGCACGCCCAGTCTGCCTCGGAGGGGATAAGCCATGGAAAAATTGCATCGCGCGGCGCGCGGCGACACCTCGCACCGGCGTTTCTGCGGTATGTGCGATATATGTGCGCGTGACAGATGAGGAGGGCCCGTCCGGCTCCGCGAGGCAGGCTCACGGCCGAAATCGCCCGGCAATGGCTCAATGATCCCGGGAGACCGATGCGTAACGGCCGCCGAAGAACACAAGCGGGGCGTGTTCGTCGAGCGAAAACACCAATACCTCGCCGACGAACAGCGTGTGGTCGCCGCATGCGTGACGGTCCACGACGCGCGCGGCAAAACGCGCCACCGCGCGGTCCAGCAGCACGACGCCATCCAGCCCGTCGACCTCGGTGAAACGCGGCGCGAGCCATGTCTGCGGTTCGCCCGCGAAGTGCCGGCTGTGCGGTTCCTGTTCGTCCGACAGCACGCTGACGCCGAACAGTTGGGTTTGCATGAGCCGCTCGTGCATCCGTGCACGATGCCCGACCGACACGACGATGAGAGGCGGCTTGAGCGAGCCGGACATGAAGGCGTTGGCTGTCATCGCATGAAGGTGATCACCCGAGCCGGCCGAAATCACCACTACGCCGGTCGCAAAGCGCCCCAGCGCGCGACGGAAATGGCGTTCGTCGAAAACCGGCTCCGCTGCGGCATCGCTTGCCGCGCGATCAGGGAAGACAGCTTCGCCGACCGGGAATGTTCGCGCGTTCATTGCTGATCCCTGCCACGGGTCCGCGTCCCGGGCTCGCGCTGCGCGACCCGTCCGTACTGGTCGTCGAAGCGCACGATGTCGTCTTCGCCGAGATAACTGCCCGATTGCACCTCGATGATCTCGAGCGGCGTCTTGCCCGGGTTCTCGAGCCGATGAGTGACGCCGAGCGGAATATACGTGGACTGGTTCTCCGACAGCAGGAAAGTCTCTTCCCCGCGCGTGACGCGTGCGGTGCCGCGCACGACCACCCAGTGCTCCGCGCGATGGTGATGCATCTGCAGCGACAGACGTCCACCAGGCTTCACCACGATGCGCTTCACCTGGAAGCGTTCGCCGCGGTCGATCGAGTCGTAGCAGCCCCACGGCCGCTGCACCTTGCGGTGCTCCTTCGCCTCCGGACCCTGCTCTGCCTTCAGCCGGCCGACGATCGCCTTCACGTCCTGCACGCGATCTTTCGACGCAACGAGCACAGCGTCCGCCGTCTCGACCACGACGACGCCGCTCACGCCGACACACGCGACGAGCCGGCCGTCGGAATGCGCGAAGCTGTCGGTCGCGCCCTCGAACAGCACGCGCCCGCGCGCGACGTTGCCCGCGTCATCCTTCTTCGACACGTCCCAGACAGCGTCCCATGCGCCCACGTCGGACCAGCCCGCGACAAACGGCACGACCACGCCGGCGAGCTTCGCGTCGGCACCGATCTGTTCCATCACGGCGTAGTCGATCGAATCCGACGGGCAGCTTGCGAACGTCGCGCGATCGAGACGCAGGGCGCCGTCGCTTTCGATCGACGCCCGCGCGAACGCATCGGTACAGGATTCGGCGATCGCTGGACGGCAACGCGCAATCGCATCGAGCCAGACCGATGCGCGCACGACGAAGATGCCACTGTTCCACCAGAACTCGCCCGACGACACATAGTGCGCCGCGAGTTCCGCATCGGGCTTCTCGACGAAGCGGTCAATGGCACGGGTGCCGTCGGTACCTTGGGCCGCGCCCGTACGGATGTAGCCGTAACCGGTTTCCGCCCGCTGCGGCGGCACGCCGAGCGCGACGATTGCACCCGCGGCCGCGTGCGCCACGGCATGCTCGAGCGCAAGCGCAAATGCGGTGCAGTCGGCAATCAGATGATCGGCTGGCATCACCACCAGCACCGGATCATTGCCCGGCGGCGCATCGGCCTGCGCGGCCAGGGCCGCGATCGTGAGCGCAGGCGCCGTGTTGCGCGGTACCGGTTCGAGCACGATGTGAAAAGCTTTGCCGCATCGTTCGAGGCGGTCGACGGTCAACAGGCGCAGATCTTCTCCGCACACGACGAGTGGCGCGGCCTTCACCATGCGCAGCGCCGACGACGCGTGAGCGTCGGGCATGAAAGCGTGATCGAGTCTCTTCAGCGTGGCCTCGAGCAGCGACTCGTCGTCGATGAGACCGATCAGCTGTTTCGGACACTGCTCGCGCGATAGCGGCCATAGACGTGTGCCGGAGCCTCCCGCCAGTATCACCGGTTGCACGGTGCACGACGCCTGAGCCTCGTTTTCACGGGCCTCGAGCGTGACAGGCAACACGAAATCGTTCATTCGTCGCTCTCCCGAAGCGGTGCGATCAGTTTTCCAGAAGCGAAAATCAGTGTACATGCGTCGATGGAGAGGGTAGCCGCCTCATGACCCCATCACAGACTCATTGAATCAGAGAGCGCACGCGGGGCTCTGTTCGAGCGCCCACATTGCCTCAGGACATTATTCGTAGGGGTAGAAGCGTCGAACGACGCACACCGAAGGAACGCCGGACGCCCGCCGGCGCAACGATGCATCGACTCAGGCGCCGTGAGCAGGCTTACGTGCGATGAAGTGGAACCACCATGCGTCGCTGCTCTGCGTTTCGGCATAAATGCGCTCGCCGTCGCAGCTGCCGAACACCGCATCGATCTCGAAGCCGATCGAAGTCAACTGACGCCGCTGCTCAGGCAGCGTCGTATAAACGATGACAATCCCGAACATATGCGCAGCCGCCGTCTTGATCGAATAGCCTTCGTAGTCGCGATGGAACTTTGCATGGCGCAGATAGTTGTAGCTTGCAAGCGGCAGCACCCGCATCGAACGCAGCGTTCGCCAGCCGAAGCGCAACGGGTTCGGAGAAAAGCGCGGCAGCAGTTTCCAGACGCTTTCCTGAAAACCCGGGCCTTCGCGGTTGTGGCTGGAGAAGAGAACCAGACCACCAGGCTTCGTCACACGATACATTTCCTTCAGGATCTGTTCGCGGTCTTCGTAGTTCACGCAGTCGATTCCGTTCCAGCTGAACGCCGTGAGGCCGAAGTGATCCGACGGCAGTTTCGACATGTCGCGCGCATCCATATGACGCAGATCGAGGCCGGGAAAGCGCCCGCGCGCCTTCTCCACCAGCACCTCCGTGTAGTCGATGCCCGTATAGTCCGACGAAATATGCATCATCAGCGGTATTGTCCGGCCCGCGCCGATGCCGATATCGAGCAACGGCTGGCCGCGGCATTCGTCGGTAACCCAGTCGAACGCGGACGCCTCACCCGGGTCCGTCCACATCTTTTCGGTTGTAAATTCGCGCAAGGCATCGCGCGAATTCCACGTGCGCTGATTGATCTGGTCAAGCGGAAGCTGGATGTTCATTGAGGCGCTCCATCTGGATATGAACCGTAAGCCACATGCTCCCCGGTCGATCGCCGGCCCGCTGTCGGAGTGGCCGGGCGTTCATCGGGACTCGTTTCCACAGCTGGCGCCCTGACAAACCGCTCAAAGAACCACGACTGTGCATCGGCCATCGCGACTTCCCGCGCGGGGCGCGTGAAGAGTGCGTGGTCGAGCTTGGGTAAGGTCACCGCGCTCACGCGCGAGAAGCGGCGAAGCGCACGCAGACGCGGACCAAACTGGATTTTCAGCTCGTCGAGCCCGAGATCGAAATCGCCATACACGAGGCGCGCTTCCGCGCCTTTGTCGTGCAGCGTGCGCAGCAGCCGACGCACCTCATCTGGCGCAATCGACAGACCGGTCGTGTTGTCGATCAGATCGGAGACGCGCAGGAACAGACCACGGGACGCACGTTGCGCAAGCCCTCGCACGACCCGCATGAGGGACGTCTCGCCGCGCAGCACGCGCATCCATTTGTCGAGCCGGAGTGCCGATTGACGCAGGACGCGCGTCGACGCAAGGCCAGCGGTGCCGGGCGCACGCGCCTCGCCATCCCAGATGAATTTTTGCAGGTTCACGCCGAAGCAACCGACGATACGCGGATGCGCGGCACACGCATGCAGTCCGACAAACGCTCCGCCGCACACGCCAAAGGTGACGACCCGCGGGTGCCCGTGTTCGACGAGCCAGTCGGCGCCCGCCATCGCGCCCGCACAGGAGTCCGCCGAATAGATCATGTCCAGCGTGACGGCCGGCACCGCGGGCGTACTGTCGCCGAGACCAGCCAGATCCATGCGCAACGACGCGATGCCCTGACTCGCCAGCGTCCGTGCAAAGAGGACAAAAATGCGGCCGTCGCCGATGTGATGACTTGCGCCGGTATTGAAGAAGAGAACGGCGGGTGCGCCCTCGCGTGGCACATCGGGCCGGCAATAGATGCCGAAATGTCCGCCGAAGATCACTGGGCGTTCGCTCGCCTTGTCGCCCACGAGCGCGAGTTCTGATGGTTCCGCGTGAAGCGCGTGCGCGCCTGCGTCAGCACTGGCGTCATGTGCGCCGCGCGGCACGTCCGCCGAAACGGCCTGTGCGCCGGTCACCTTTTCGAGCCATGCGGCGACGGTCGCGAACGCGTCAACGGGTTCTTCGCTATACAACGCCTCGACAAAGAAGCGGTCTGCTTCGTCGAAGGCGTGTCGCTCGACCTGCACGCCGTTCGCCGTATAGTGCTCGACTAGCGCCGTACCGCGTGCGCGATCGCTCGAGTCCAGCAGCAGGACGCGGCGCGCGGGTGCCCGCGTGTCGGCGCGCAGATCATACGCACCCAGTTGCGCGATGTCGTCGCCATGAAAACCGAAGCCGAACGCTTCAATATAGTTCGCGGTATCGGGAATGGGATCGGCGTTCATGCCCGCGGTCGTGCTCATCCAGCTCTGGCGATGCGCCCGCAGCTCGCGTAGATAGCTTCGCCCAGACTGCGGCGGCGATAGCAGCACAAGCCCGTCGATGCCGCCGATCCGCTCGGCAGCAAGCGTTGCAAGCGCGGCGCCGAGGCGCAGGCCACACAATGAAACCTGCGTGACACCCGTGGTCTGAACCAGATGACGTACGGCTGCGACGATGCTGTCGAGCCACGCATCGACCCTGCCGGATTCATCTTCCCTGCCTGACGAATCGCCCGTGCCGGGGTAGTCGAAGCGCAGCACGGGCATCCCTGCCATCGCGATGCGCTCAGCCAGTCGACGCCATCCGCGGTGCGTGCATAGCGCGTCGTATCCGAACGGATTGCAGAGCACGACGCCGTGTCGGCCCTGCGCCTCATGAAGCCAACCGAAGCAGCCATCGAAGATGACTGGTCTCATGTGAGTCCTTATGCCATGGCGAGTGAACACGCGTGCAGAGGACCGCACGACATGCCGTCACATCGACCACAAACGATCACCGATAGACGGACGGGATAGTCCCGACTGTATCGAGAGCACGTCGACCTATCTGTGCGTCCTCCCACACAATGCTCTGACGTGTCGTTGCACACTCGGGCACCGGGCTCGTGGCAACGCATATGGGTGCGCAGACGCACAAACTTCACAGCAGGCACCGGGCAGAATCCTGACACTGGGTGGAGGTACATCCGGATCATTCATACAGGGCGCCTGAGATGATGCACCTCGAGACGACGCAAGCACCAGCCAGCGGTCATTCCGGCGACGCAGAACCGGCCCTTTCCGGCACAGAAAAGACGATGTCATTCGGCAGGGGAAACCGGATCATCGGATCGATGGACTGGTTCTTGCCAGCTGTTGCCGGGGTCGTCATGTTGGCCCTCTTCTTTCGGATCCCCACGCTTTCCTCCCGCTCGATCTGGATGGACGAGGCGTACAGCTTCTGGTTTTCGAGTCTCTCATGGACGGATTTATGGACCAGGACGCCCCTCTATGAAACACACCCGCCCTTCTACTATTCGCTACTGAAGATCTGGATCGCGCTGGCAGGATCCTCGGAAGCCGCCATGCGATCGCTTTCTGTCGTCGCGAGCCTCGCAACGGTGGCGATCACAGCCTTCGCACCACGCCTCATCGGACTCGGAAAAAGCTACGCTCCGGCAGGCATCGTGGCGGCTCTGCTTGTGGCCTTGAATGACGGAAATATCGAATACGCCCAGCAGGCGCGGCCCTACGCGCTTCAAACGCTGTTCTGCACGATGCTCATCGTGACTTCGTTGATGCTGTTGCGCCGTCTGCTCGACGCGCAACGCAAGACAGCACGGATTCGCGGCGCGACTCTCCTCTGCCTCTCGTCAGGCATTTGTGGCGGCATCGTACTGTGGCTTCACAACACGAGCCCATTCATCATTTTCAGCAACTGGACGGCGATATTCGCGGCCATCCTGCTGTTCTCCCCCTACAAGCGCGAGGACATGCTACTCGCCGCCAAGGCGTTGGCCGTGGCCCTGCTGGTATGGAGCCCGTGCATCCCGATCCTGTTGATCGAGAGCAGAACCGTCGCAGCCGCATTCTGGATCACGATCTCGCCCAGAATGATCACATGGCCCTACACGCTGGCAGCAGGTGGCAAGTTCGCATTTATTCCCGCCGTCGTCGTGGCCTCTCTCGCGTGGCTTGCGATCTGGAGAAGCAGCAAGGCAATCGCCCTGTACCTGGCCACCATCCTGTTCATGCCAGTGGCCTGCATTTTCGTGCTGTCTTATCTTTACACACCGATCTTCATCACACGCACCTTCGCATGGATCACCCCGGCTTTCCTGCTTCTGGTCGCTTTCGGCCTGTATCTCCCGGGGAAGATGAAGACTTTCAGGCTCGCCATCCTGGCCGTTCTCGTCCTCCTGTGCAGCGTACAGAGCATCACGTACCTTCGCTCACCCACCGAAGACCTGCGCGGCGCCGTTCGCTACCTGGCTGACAACTACCGCCCAGGCGACCTTCTGCTCATCTACCCGAACGAGCTGGAAGTCGGTCTGCACTACTACGCGCGTCAGCAGCCCGTTGAGTTCGACATTGCGGCGATACCGTCGCGCTACCCGGCTGTCGGGTTCAAGCGTCCCTATCTCGGCAGCAATAAGGGCGCGCCAGCGACGATCGAGAGCGACCGCGTGGAAATCGACCGGTTGCTGGCTTCCCATCAGCGGGTATGGTTCGTCGGCGACTGGCCGGGCCTCGGCGGCAAGATGAATATCGTGAGCAGCGAGGTGTTTCGGCAGCGCGGCGCGCCCTTGTCGTCGGTCGAATTCATTGGACCGCGGGTCACGCTTTTCGACAGATAGCCCGCATTTTCGCCACTCGACGAGTGTGCCGCACGCGCTCGTCCGGCGTCATTCGACCACGTCCATGGCATGCCAACGATGAATGCAATGGTGCCCGATCGCCCTAACCGGATTGCGATATGCGCGAATACATGAGCACGTTCAAAGAGGCATCCGCCGGTCCAGACTATCCGGCCTGTTTCGCCTGGCTTCTGGTCTTCGCGTGCGGTGCGGGAATACTGCTCGGCCCGATCGTCAATGGGCACGACACCTATCTTTCGTTTTCGCACATCGAAGTCTGGGTGAACGCCTTGAGGGCGGGCGATCTGGTTTCGGTCTGGACCCCTGTCGATGCCAACGGCTTCGGCTCTCCCATGCCGTTTTTCTACCATAAGCTTTTCAATCTCGTGGCCGCGGCGCTCACGATCGCGACAGACGACATCGTTATGGGATTCCGTCTGAGTGTTCTGCTCTTCGCCGCCATCATGCTGTACGGCGTCTATCAGTGTGCAGCGAAGCTCGGTATCGACCGCACGGCCAGCCTCGTCATCGCCATCGCATGTGTGCTGTCGCCGTACTCGCTGATTTGCGTCATCGAACGCGGTGCCGTCGCCGAATTTTCGGCCAATGCGCTGGTACCACTTGGAATCGCCTGCACCATCGATCTGTTGAACGGCAAAAACAGGACGTGGTCGGCGCTCAAGGTATTCGCCGTCCTGATGCTGCTCCTGCTCGCTCACCTCGTCATCTTCGTCGCCGCTGCCGGCCTGCTGATCCTGTGCGCGCTCTACCTGCTCGTGCGCTCCACCCGGACAGGCGTTGCGCTCCTCGTGGCGAGCGGCAGCGCGCTTTTAGTCTTCCTTGTGCTGGTCTATGTGCCGTTCACGGTATGGGGCAGTTACTTCTGCCCAGCTCAAGCCACGCTCCATGGCCTGCCTGCCGACAATGCTGTTCCGCTCATACGGATCTTTTCTCCCAAGCCAGGATCGTGGTTTGGCTGGCCCATTCTTACGCTGCTAGCCGGACTGGCTCTTCAGATTCGCAGCAGGAACGATCGTTACGCTCGCGTCGTTTTGACGTCCGGCATCGCGGCTCTTGTGCTGACGTTGTTTATGACGCAGCTCGCCGCCCCCGTCTGGCGACTGTCGGCCATGTTCGATTTCGTGCAGTTTCCGTGGCGCCTGCTGTCGATCGCTACACCGCTGATGTTCATCGCGTTCGCGGGCATGATCGAGCAGCTTCGCCCGACCTGGAGACGGGTTGCGCAGATCGCACTACTCGCGGTCACCGTAGCCCATGTCGTCGGCAAGGTGGACGTGTTACAGCAGACTCATACCGCCATTCCCCTCGCTGAGCTGAGGCACGAGATCCCGTCCGCGGAGCCGGGCCCAGACGCCGGTGGCGAATACTTTCCAGCGCGCTATCAGGCAAGGCTGACTGCGACGCCCAACATCCCGTTCGTCAAGGCCAGCTCGATTCTTCCCGAGCCACGGCAACTGGTCGAAAGTCACGGAGGGTGTACGTTCGAGGGTGGTGCGCGGATTCCGTACTTTCGAAACCTTCGTATTCATGCAAACTGCGAATCAGCCGGCGTCATACGGGTGAACCAGTTTTCCACCCCTTTCCTTGACGTCAGCGCGGTCAGTACCGAAGGCGCCATGTCGCAACCGGTTGCACAAACGCCCTTCATCGATCTCCCGCTAAACAGGGGAGACTGGACGATACAGGTCAGGGAACGGACCTGGATCGAACTGGTAAGGATGGCATGGCAGCAAACACTGACGCGCGCTATTTGAGGGGTGTCGTACTAGCCTGTTATCGCCTTGATGACGTCATCCTGCAAGCCGCGAATGTGACTGATCATCGCGTTGCGTGCTTCCACCTTGTCACGCGACTTGAGCGCGGCGAGAATCGCAAGGTGTTCGACGTGATTCTCCTGCTGGCGGTGAAGATGGCTCGTCACGCGAAAGAGCCGCGCGTTCAGCCGCATCATCGCGATCATCTGGACGAGAACGGCATTGCCCGACGCCTCCGCAATCGTCCTGTGCAGCAGATCATCCAGTTCACGATGCTCGACTTCGGTATGCTTGCCGACCTCGAGCGCGTGAACCTTCGCTTCCAGCGCCTCGATCACCACGGGCGTGAGCCGCTGGATACCGAGGTCGATCGCCTGTGCTTCGAGTACTTCACGAACCCGCATGCTTTCGAAAAACTCGCGAGCAGACACTGTGCGCACCGCGAAGCTGCGCGCGTCGGCGCGCACCAACAGGCCTTCGCCGGTGAGCCGGATCAGCGCCTCGCGAACGGGTGTCCGCGACATATCCAGTTGGTCGGCGACACGCAGCTCGTTGAGCAGCGCGCCCGCCTCGAGCTCACGATCCAGAATCATCTCGCGCAAACGCCGGTAGGCGCGCTCGCCGAGGCTGGCAACGCGTGTTTCGGAGACCGCTTCTTCTGTCTGCACGGGCAATGCCTCCGGCTGCCGTACCTCGCCTGTCGATTTCCGCGATGCCTTCTTCACGCCGGTTCCCGCTGCCTTGATTTCTGCTCTTGTCATGATTGCGCGTAATTCTCTTTTCCGCCGGATCCGCTTTCAGATGACAGCAGTCCCATTTTTAACCTGCGATGTTACAACGTCCGGGCGACCGCATCGCAGGAACTGTCCATGACCGGCCTGCCCCCGGAACTGCCCGTCCGCCCAGACGGTCACGCCTCGACTCAGCGTCATCGCGGGCCATGCACGCACTTCGCGGCCCTCGTAGGGCGTGTAGTCGGCCGCATGGTGAAGCTCGTCATTGCGGATCGTACGTTCGATACCCGTATCCCAGATCACCAGGTCGGCGTCACTGCCAACCGCGATTGTGCCCTTGCGCGGGTACAGCCCGTACAGCTTCGCCGCGTTCGTCGACGTGAGCTGCACGAAACGGTTGATGCCGATCCGGCCGCCTATCACGCCTTCCGAGAACAGCAGCGGCAGCCGGGTTTCAAGGCCCGGAATGCCGTTGGGCACCAGGTGGAAGCCGCTAGCGGCGCCATGCAGCATCTTGCCGTGCGGATCGTCGTAGTTAAAGGGCGCGTGGTCCGACGATACGATCGTGAACATGCCGTTCTGTAATCCGGTCCACACGGCCTGCTGGTTCGCCTTGTCGCGTGGCGGCGGACTGCAGATGCACTTCGCGCCAGCGAAGCCTTCGAGCGCGAGGTCTTCTTCGCTGAGGAAAAGATACTGCGGGCAGGTTTCCGCGAAGATCGGCAGACCCCGGCCGCGCGCCCAGTGAATCTGCTCGATCGCCTCCCGTCCGGAGACATGGACGATCAGAATCGGCACCTCCGTCACCTCGGACAATGCGATCGCCCGATGGGTGGCTTCCCGCTCGACCAGCATCGGCCGCGAATCGCCGTGATACTTCGGCGCGGTGAGCCCGGCCGCGAGCAGCCGTTCGGTCAGCCAGCCGATGCAGTCGCTGTTCTCCGCATGGACCATCGTCATGGCGCCATGAACGCGCGCGCAGGCGAGCACGTCTATGATCTGGCGGTCCTCGAGCTTCATGTCGTCGTAGGTCATATAGACCTTGATCGACGTATAACCGTCCGCGATCAGTGCCGGCAGTTCCTCCTTCAGCACTGCCTCTGTCGGGTCCGACACGATCAGGTGGAACGCGTAGTCGATCGACGCCTTGCCGGCCGCTCGAGCGTGATAATCCTGCACCGCCGCGCGCACGCTGTGTCCCTTGAACTGCAACGCGAACGGAATGACCGTGGTAGTGCCGCCGCACGCCGCGGAGCGCGTGCCGGTCAGGAAGTCGTCCGCCATTTTCGAACCGTCTGACGTGGGCTGGTCGAGATGAACGTGCGCATCCACGCCGCCCGGCGTGACGAAGCGGCCCTTCGCGTCGATCGTCTCGCGGCCACTGGGCAGATCCCGGCCGATCGCGACGATCACGCCATCGCTGACGCCGATATCGGCGGTATAAAGATCGGCCGCCGTGGCGATGCGCGCGTCGCGAATCACCGTGTCAAAGCTGGACTGGTACATGTCGGTCACGCGTGTTTTCTCTGTGGTCAATGTGAGCGGGCTGCTACGCGCGGCGTGCGGCGAGCCGTGCACGCCAGCCGCCGCGGCCTGCATCGTGCGCGGCGTAGCCCCGCCCGTAGTAGGCTTCGATCCTGCGCTGGAAGAAACTCCACACCGTCGTCATCAGCAGGTAGTAAAGCGCGGCCACGACGAACAGCTCGAGCACCATGAAGCGCTCCTGGATGAGCTCCTGCGTACGCCGGAGTAGCTCCTCCATCGAGATCACCGACGTGATCGAGGTCGTCTTCAGCAGGCTGTTCACGCTATTGCCGAGTGACGGCACGATGAGCCGCATCGCTTGCGGGAAAACGATCTGGCGCATCGTCTGCACGCCGTTCAGGCCGAGCGCCTTCGCGGCGTTGGTCTGCCCGCGAGGCACCGCGATGATGCCGCCGCGAATGATCTCGGCGAGGTACGCGGCTTCGTTAAGAATCAGGCCAATCAGCGCGGCCTCGATCACGGAGAAGCGCAGCCCGACCTGCGGAAGCCCCGTGTAGAGGATGATCAGTTGCACGAGCAGCGGCGTCCCACGAAGAACCCATACGTAGAACGCAGCCGGCGCCGACAGCCAATGCTTTCCAGACAGCCGCGCAAACGCAACCAGCGAGCCGAGGATAAGGCCGCCGGCAATCGCCGCGAGTGTCAGCCAGATGGTTTGAAACGCTCCGCCGATCAGGTAGGGGCTGATCAGATAAGAGGCGAAACCGTCCCAGTTCCATCCCTGGTTCATCACTTGACTCCTGGCAGATTAATCAACGTCGTTCCCGCGGCATTCACTTTGGCTGCGCGACGGCGATGGGCGCATCGAGTGGCTTGATGCCGTACCTCGCGAACAGCTTCTGATAGCTGCCGTCCTTCTGCATCTGGTCGAGGACGCCGACAATCGCGCTCGCGAGCGCCGGATTTTTGGCGGCAAGCGCGACCGGCGTAGGATGGATGCCGGACACCGCACGCGCAAAGCCGCCACGCTTCTGGTATTCGCCGGCGACCGCGTCGATCGAGACGACCGCGTCAACCTGCCCGGCCGCCAGTGCCTGGTAGGCGATCGAGAATGTGTCGAAAGTACGCAGCGTGAACGGCTTCATGCCACGCGCCGTCATGTCCTTGATCATCGCGCGCGCCTGTGCCTCCTCGAATCCGCCGATCTCGACGCCTACCGTATGCCCCGCGAGGTCGTCCGTCTTCGTGATCTTCAGCGGATTTGAAGCCGTGGTGGAAATGCTGATCGCCTGATTCTCGTACGGGATCATCTGCATGATGCGGGTACGCTCGTCGGTCACGAAAATACCGGTATTGATGACGTCCCAGCGGCCGCCTTGCAGACCCGGCACCATCGCGTCGAAATCGATCTTCACGTATTCGGGCGTGAGGCACAGACGCTTCGCAATCTCCTCGCCCAGTTCGATGCGCATGCCCTTCAGTTGTCCGGAAGCGTCGGTGTATTGCAGCGGCGGCAACGTCGGGTTGGTCGACATGATCAGTACGCCTTGCTTGATCAGCGCGTCGGCGGGAATCGATGACGTGCACGCGGCAGCAGGCTGCTGCGCGGCCATTGCCAAAGCAATCGCGAGTGCGCCTGAAAACAGGCGCGGGCGGACGAACGAACGATAGGACATGAGATTCTCCAGGGGGAAAAAAGGAATCAGGACAGCGTGTTTAGTACACCGAGCGCCGCGAGATCGGCGCGTAGCAGTTCACGATCAGCGGCCGGCAGCGGCAGACGCGGCGCGCGCGGCTCACCGGCTGGCAAGCCCATCATCGCGAGGCCGGCCTTGCTTGCCGACACATAGCGATGCCCGCCGACCCAGCGCACGATCGGCAGCATCTCGCGATAGATCGCAAGCCCCGCGTCGATATCCCGCTTGACAGCGGTGCATTCGTATAGCCGTGCAGACAGCCGCGGCAGCAGGTTCGAGCACACCGCCACCCAGCCTTGCGCACCGACACACATGGATTCATAACCAAGGATCCCCGCGAAAACGGTCATGCGGTCGCCGCACAATTCGACGATGTCGCGCACTCGCGTGACTTCAAGCGTCGACTCCTTGATGTAGTTGACGTTGTCGATGTGCGACAGGCGCGCGACGAGTTCCGGCTTCAGGTCAACGTTCGCCGTGGCCGGATTGTTGTAGATCATGATCGGCAGTTCGATCGATTCGCCGATCCGGCGGTAATGCTCGAAGAGCTCGTCTTCGGTCGGCGTGCTGTAGAACGGCGGAATCACCATCACCCCGTCCGCGCCGAGTTCCTGCGCTTCCCGCGAACGGGCGATGGCGTCATCGGTCCATTCCATCCCCGTGCCGAGCAGCACGGGCACGCGGCCCGCCGCCGCTTCAATCACGGTCTGTGCCACTTCGATCCGCTCCGAGTCCTTTAGAGACAGGAATTCGCCCGTACTTCCGAGCGGGATGAGCCCATGAATCCCCTCTTCGATCTGCCAGTTCACGAGTTTGTGCAGGGCTGGGATGTCGACGTGCTTGCCGTCGGCGGTAAAGGGGGTAATCAGGACGGTGTAGGTGCCGCGAAAAGTCTTCATCGTAGAGCTGGAATCCGGTTTTTTTTGAGAGCTTTGAAATTGCATATTGTTTGTATAGCATTTGTATACAAATTTCGCGCGTCAAGCCTTTTCAAATCCCGGCACCCGTCTTGAAGCTTGCAAAGCCCAACGCAACAAGGTTTCTGATGCGTCTAAAAAAATCGCACATCGCTCCATCCGGCAAGCTCATCTCGTTCGAATACGACGGCGAGCGCATCCGCGCGCTGGAGGGCGAGTCCATCGCCGCGGCGCTCGCCGACGCCGGCCGCGGGGTGTATCGAGAGACACTCAACGGGGAGCGACGCGGGCTGTATTGCGGTATGGGCAACTGCTTCGAATGCCTTGTGTGCGTGGACGGCAAACAGGGACAACGCGCCTGCATGACGAAGGCGGCGGACGGCATGCAGGTCACCGCACAGGGCACGGCGCGCGCAAACGCCGGCGCTCATGTGCCGCTCGCGCCGACGCCTGAAGGCGCACAGCCGCGCGAGGTCGCCGTTGACGTGCTGGTGGTAGGCGCTGGTCCCGCGGGACTGATGGCGGCGTGTGCGGCCCGCTCGCGTGGTGCATCGGTCGAGGTGATCGACGAGCGCCCCATGGCGGGCGGCCAGTTCTTCAAGCAGATCGCCCCGAGCCAGCAGGCCAGCAAACTCGATCGACAGTTCCGCGAAGGCGCAGCGCTGATCCGGCGTGCCCGCGCGATGGGGGTCACGCTCACGCCAGACGCGTTCGTCTGGGGGGCATTCG
Source organism: Paraburkholderia sp. BL10I2N1 (assembly GCF_004361815.1). Classification (NCBI taxonomy): domain Bacteria; kingdom Pseudomonadati; phylum Pseudomonadota; class Betaproteobacteria; order Burkholderiales; family Burkholderiaceae; genus Paraburkholderia; species Paraburkholderia sp. BL10I2N1. Next base: position 4,163,213 of record NZ_SNWA01000001.1, read on the forward strand.
GCCCGCACGAAATCGGCGTGATCGTGAATGGCGCAAGCGTTGTGTTCCGCCCGCTGCAGATCGTGCTCGCTCCCGGCGCGTACGAATACACCGCGCCCTTCCCGGGTTGGACCTTGCCCGGCGTGATGACCACCGGCGGCGCACAAACGCTAGCGCGGGCGTATCGGGTGGCGCCGGGCGAGCGAATCGTCATTGCGGGCAACGGGCCGCTGAACCTGCAACTTGCCGCCGAGTTGGTGGCCGGCGGCGCGAACGTCGTGGCGGTTCTCGAAAGTGCAACGCGGCCCGGCTTGCGCCTGTGGCGCGAACTGCTTGTCGCGACCCGCGAAGCGCCCAGCCTGATTCGCGATGGCGCCGCTTACCTCGCCACGCTGCGCGCCGCGAACGTGCCGGTCATCTGGAATGCGCGCGGGCTCAAGGCGCATGGCAAGCAGCGGCTCGAAGAGATCGCCTACAGTTGCGGCGACAAACCCGTCACCCTCTCATGCGACACCCTGTGCGTCGGTTATGGCTTCGCGCCGACGACCGATATTGCACGGGCGCTCGGCTGCGCGCATTCGTTCGTCGACAGAGGCGTCGGTCATCTCGCCACTGACATCGACGCGAACGGGCAGACGAGCATCGCAGGCGTGTTTGCGGCAGGCGATGGCGCGCGCATCGGAGGCGCCCGGGTCGCGCTCGCGCGCGGGACGCTTGCGGGTCACGCGGCGGCGGATGCGCTACGTCTTCAGTCAAAGGCGGACGCCGGGCAATCGCGTGCTGCGGCACGCCGTGCGTTGGCGCGCGCGGACCGGTTCCAGACCGCGCTGTGGAAAATTTTCGCCACACCGGCGCCGAGCATCGTGGATCTGCCGCGCGATACGATCGTCTGCCGATGCGAGGACGTGACGCAGGGCGCGATGCTCGACCAGCTGTCCATTGGGCACGACACGCTGGCGTCGATCAAGCGTAACACCCGTCTTGGCATGGGCCGCTGCCAAGGGCGCAATTGCGCGGCGAGTTGCGCCAGGCTCATCGAGGAATCGACGGGCCGTGTCCGTGAGGTCATGCATTTTCTCGCCCCGCGCGTGCCGGTGCGGCCAGTGCCGCTCGCCGCGCTGGCGTTCGAGAAGCCCGAATGGGGAGGCCATCGTAAGGCGTCCACGCCGAACGTTGCGCGGCCCGTGGAAGAGCCCGCCCTGGGCGATCAGAATGCCGACGTCCTCGTGATCGGAGGCGGTGTGATGGGTGCGTGCCTCGGTCATTTTCTGAGCCGCGCGGGCCGCGACGTGCTGGTGGTGGACCGCGACGATTTGAACCTGCAGGCGTCCGGCGCGAACGCGGGCAGCCTGCACGTGCAACTACTGTCGTTCGATTTCGGCAAGAAGGCCCGCGCGGGCGGCACGCCCGCGGCCAACACGCTTGTTCTCGGCCCCGCGTCGGTGCGGCTCTGGCAGCAACTCGAACGCGAAAGCGGCGACAACCTCGAAGTCCGCGTGACGGGCGGCCTGATGGTGGCCGACAGCGAGGCTGGTATGCACTTCCTCGAGCAAAAGATCGCGCTCGAAAAACAGTTCGGCATTGAAGCGGAACTGCTCGATGCACGCGGCCTGCTCGCGTTGTCCCCGCATCTGTCGCCCACTCTGCTCGGCGCGGAATACTGCCCGATGGAAGGCAAGATCAATCCGTTGCGCGCAACGTATGCCGTCATGCGCCTTGCCAGCGCGCAGGGCGCGCGCTTCCAGCGTGCGACCAACGTCACGGCGATCATGCGAGATCGCGGCGGCTTTTCTGTCGCCACAAGCCGTGGCCGGATTCGCGCACGTGTCGTGGTGAACGCCGCCGGCGCGTGGGCAAAAGAGATCGGCGCGATGCTCGGCGTGCACGTCCCGGTGGCGGGCGCGCCGTTGCAGATGATCGCCACGGAACCTGCGCCGAAGCTCGTCGACCACCTGATCGCCCACGCCGACCGCCACCTGAGCCTGAAGCAGACGGCGACCGGCGGCATCCTGATCGGCGGCGGCTGGACCGCCGCGTTCGACCCCGTGCGGCGCATGAACCACGTAATGCGCGAGAGCATCGAAGGCAATGCCTGGGTCGCAAGTCACGTGCTGCCCGCGCTCAAGGGACTTCACATGGTGCGCGCCTGGGCCGGCATGAATATCGACATCGACGGCGCGCCGATTCTCGGTCCGGTGGAAGGCGTTCCCGGCTTTTTCAATGCCGTGACGTCGAACGGATACACCCTTGCACCGATCGTGTCGCAACTCGTGACCGATCTCATTCTTCAACGCTCTCCCGAACTCGACATCGCGCCCTTTCTGCTAGACCGGTTTGCATCTGCGTGAAGCACCTCCACGACCACTCACACAAAGAATCCTGACATGCCCCATACCGACCTGAAAAACCGCATTGCCGCCTGGATCGACGCACACCGGGACGAGCAGCAGGCGCTACTCGCAACACTCGTGCGTTGTCCTTCCGACAACCCTCCCGGCGACTGTGCACCGCATGGCGAGCTTGCCGCGACCGAGATGGAAAAGCTCGGTTTCACAGCCGAGCGTCATCGCGTGCCGGATGACGTGGTCTCTCGGCACGGAATGCAAAGCGTCATGAATGTTGTTGTGCGCGAGCGCTTCGCGCCCGGTCCGATCATCGCGCTCAATGCGCATGGCGACGTGGTGCCGGCCGGCGGCGGCTGGAGTACCGATCCGTATGGCGCCGAAGTCCGCGACGGCTGGATGTATGGGCGCGGAGCGGCGGTCTCGAAGTCTGACTTCGCGACCTACGCATACGCGTTGCGCGCGCTGAAGGAATGCGGCGCGCCGCTCGCCGGCACTGTCGAGCTGCACTTTACGTATGACGAGGAAACCGGCGGCATGACCGGCCCCGGGTGGCTTCTCGCCGAAGGCATCTCGCGGCCCGACTATGCTGTGTGCGCATCGTTTTCGCATCATGTGACTATCGCGCATAACGGCTGTCTTCATCTCGAAGTGAAGGTGGTCGGCAAGTCGGCGCACGCGGCGCGGCCCGATACCGGCCACGATGCACTCGAAGCCGCTACCCAAATCCTTGGCGACCTCTACTTGCACCGCGCGACACTTGCGGGCCGCCACTCGAAAGTAGCAGGCATCGATGCGCCAACGCTGGTCGTCGGCCTGATCGACGGCGGGATCAATACGAACGTCGTGCCTGACGAGATCACCTTCCGGCTCGACCGACGGATCATTCCCGAAGAACAGCCCGAAGAAGTCGAAGTCGAAATCCGCGCGCTCATCGATGCATCCACCGCCAGGTTGACGGGCATCCGCGTGGAAATCACGCGGATCCTGCTCGCCCGTCCATTCATGCCAATCGACGGCGCCGCGGCGCTTGCGGAGATTTTCCGTCGTGAGGCAAGCGAGGTCACGCAGGAAGACGTGCAGACAAACGGCGTGCCGCTCTACGCCGATGCGCGGCTCTATGTCGAAGCGGGCGTGCCGACCATTATGTATGGCGCCGGTCCGCGTTCGCTGCTCGAAGCGAACGGCCATCGCGCGGACGAACGCGTACCGCTCGCGTCACTTGCACTTGCGAGCAAGGTGGTCGCTAATGCGATCGTCGAATTGCTTGCCCCCACCGCGACCTGAGGCTAAATCCATGATCGACATCACCAACGTATCGAAATGCTATGGCAGCGTTCAGGTGCTGGAACGATGCACGACACGCGTGACGCAGGGTGAAGTAGTCGTGATCTGCGGACCGTCTGGCTCCGGTAAATCGACTCTCATCAAATGTGTGAACGGTCTCGAACCGTTCCAGCAGGGTACGATTCACGTCGGCGGTGTATCAGTCAGCGCGCGCGGCACCGATCTATCGAAGCTGCGCGCGCGCGTGGGGATGGTGTTTCAGCAGTTCGAGCTTTTTCCGCATCTGTCGATTATCGACAACCTCATTCTGCCGCAGGTTTCGGTCCTCAGGCGTGGCAAAGCCGAGGCGACGCAGAAGGCCCGCACGTTGCTCGAGCGCGTCGGACTTGCGCCGCACGCCCACAAGTATTCAGGGCAGCTATCCGGCGGCCAGCAACAGCGCGTGGCTATCGCGCGAGCCTTGTCAATGGACCCGGTCGCCCTTCTCTTCGACGAGCCCACGTCAGCGCTCGACCCCGAGATGGTCAACGAAGTCCTCGATGTAATGGTGGAGCTCGCTCGGGAAGGCATGACGATGATGTGCGTCACCCACGAAATGGGCTTCGCGCGCCGTGTGGCAGATCGTGTGATCTTCATGGATGGCGGGCAGATCGTCGAAGACAGTACAAAGGGCGACTTCTTCGACACGCCGAAGTCGCCACGAGCGAAGCACTTCTTGTCCAAAATACTGCAGGCCGCCTAGTATCCCGAGTTAGAGATTCATTGCGTTATTTGCGTTGTGTACTAACCTAGGTTGCAGGGTACGCAAGTCAGTCGTGATCGGTTGCTGTTTGAGAGGAAGGTGTCGTTGCGGCTTGCGTCAGAGAGTTGGACCGCTCGGCCGCGGTTGCTGCCTGAAGGTCCATACGGAATTAATCAGGAAAGTCAAAACCAGCACCATGCCCGTCGCGATGACCTGGGCGATCATGTAGTTGAGCTGGCTGTCCTCGGTCAGCACCTTCATCACAACACCGTTGACCAGCACACCGAGGCACGCCGTCGCCGCGAACTTTGGCAGGGTATTCAGATGACTGCCGGCCGATCTGAAAGTCAGCCGCCGGTTCAGGCAGTAATTCACGAGAGCCCCAACAACCGCCCCTGCGACCGATCCGGTAACGGGTCCGGCCCGGCCCGAAGCGACCGTCGCGACGAGGACAAGGTATTGGGCAAGCGTGCCGACCGCGCCGATGCTGGCGTACGCGACAAACTTCAGCACCACGCGACCATCAGGCATTGCTTGCGCTGACATTCTGGTAACGATCCTTGATGAGATAGACGGGACGCTTCTTCGATTCTGCGTAAATGCGCCCGATATACTCGCCCAGTACACCGATCCCGATCAACTGCACGCCGCCCAGCATCAACACGGCGGTGAGCAGAGACGCGTACCCGGGCACCGCGACGCCGTGAATCAGGGTTCGTGCGATCAGAAAGGCGGCGTACAAAAATGCGAACGTGGCGACCGCCGTACCGATATAAGTCCAGACGCGCAGCGGCAACGTACTGAAACTCGTAAAACCTTCCAGCGCAAAATTCCACAGCTTCCAGCCGGAGAACTTCGACTCGCCCGCTGCGCGAGACTCACGCACGTACTCCACGACGGCGGTCCGATAGCCCACCCAGGCAAACAACCCTTTCATGAAGCGTCTGGTTTCAGGCAATTTCTTCAGTGCGTTGGCCACTTCCCGCGTGATCAGCCGAAAGTCGCCGACGTTTTCCGGGATATGCGTATCGCAGACGGCGTTGTGCATCCGGTAGAACATGGCGGCCGTTTTCCGCTTGAGAAACGAATCCGAATCCCGATTGCTCCGTCTTGCCAGCACGACGTCATTACCTTCCCGCCACTTTTCGACCAGCTGCCTGATGACATAGGGCGGATCCTGAAGGTCGGCGTCGAACGGGATCAGGATGTCGCCCATCGCTTCATCGAGCCCCGCGGACAAAGCGGCTTCCTTACCGAAATTGCGCGTCAGGTCGATGACACGGATCCGGCTATCGGCGACCGAGCGCTGCAGCAACTGGCACAAGGTGTTATCGCGGCTGCCGTCGTTGACGCAAACGATTTCGAAGGTAAGGCTATCAAGCGATTCCAGCACGGGCAATGTCGCTTCGAAGAACTTGCTGATCATCTCCTCTTCGTTATAGAACGGCACAACCAGCGAAAGCAGCGGAACATCGGCAGTCACCACCACCGCAAGCGGCGGCGCTACCTGCTGGGCGTCGCCGTGAATTGGCAGGTCCGGATGCAACGCCCTCAGCAGAGGTGCACCGAGCAGTTGTTCGCGGCCCATGTAATTCATGATTGTCCCCCCAGCCGTGGCAGGCCGTTCGAAGCAGATGGCATCCCCGTTCGCACACGCGTGCAGACCCGAGCCTGTGAACCAATTTAATCCAGAGCGGACGGCACGTTTGTTCGCATCCCAACACTCCCGGCCAAACGGCACTTCAGGCAGCCGCGGCGGGCTGGGCCTTTGTCCTGGTACGAGAGAGCCCCGATCTGCGCAGCAGCGAGCGACCGAGCGCAATACCAGGCCGCTCGACAAAGACGAACGTCAAGGACGAAAAGCCGCTCACGACCAGAGCCGTCAGAGACACGACGCTCCAATATCGCGTTACGGATCCGATCGCGAACTCGCGCAGCGGTGCGATTGAGAACACCAGGTGCAGACAGATGCCGTGGGTCAGGTAAATGCCGTAGCTGATGGCGCCAAGGCGTTGCGCAGCGCGTGTCCTCAAAAGACCGAATATGTCGCAACCGTTGGTGATCAGATAAAAGAAGACCGCCAGCAGAATTGCCTGAGTTATGGGATGTGAAACCTGATAACCGGCATAGACCACGGCCAGCAAGGCCACGGCCGCTATCGAGCTTGCGGCTGCGGGAAGATTCGTTCCGAACCTGCCGTCTCGCAGGGAGGCGAATATCATGCCGATGCTGAATAGCAGGATGAAAGCAGACTGTGGAAAACGACCTGCCAGACTGAGTGACGCCGCGACAAGGAATACCGCGACAGAAAAAGCCAGCCGGAACCTTCGTGAGAAAGCAATCAGCGAGGTCAAGGCAAGCGAGAAATAGAAGTACCATTCCCACCCCAACGTCCAGACCATTCCCGTCATGATGGGAGGACCGCCGTAACCATTGACCCGGACATTTGCGCCCAGCCCGAGCAGCATCCAGTTCCCGATCTCCTTGACGAGCTGGATTGCGCTTACGTTCAGGTGCGGCCCCGTTGCCGAAAGCGTAATTGCCAGCATCAGGGCAATAACCAGGTAGTACAACGGAGCGATGCGGAAGAATCGCGCGGTATAGAGGGAAAACAGATAGCGTCTGTAATCGGTGGCATTGCGGGTGTGACTCGACGCCGCGACCGCCTTCCCCCAGAAAAGGAAACTCGTGATGATGAAGAACAGCGCAACCCCGATACTGCCCAGCTGGTTGAAGAATAAGCTTGGACCGGCTCCCCAATAGCCTGTCGTCATATAGACGTAGTAGCCGGATCCATGCGCAAAAAACACGCCCAACGCCAGGAAGCCGCGTAGTCCGTCGATCGTCCGTGACCGGTTATTGTGCTGCGCAGGCGGCTCGTCCAGGCCCTTGAAGTAGCGCAGCGAGAAAAGCCCGAGCAGAACGACCATCACCGGAACAATGCGCCACGGCTCATAAATTCCACTATTGATCAGATCTGAGCCCATCCTGTTCCCTCGACCGTTGTTGTGAAACGCGCGCCTGCGCGGTCACGATGGACGCCATACGGGTGCCATGTCGCAATCCGATGCAACTCATATTAGGTGGGTGCCCGCGCCTTCGTTGTTCGCTCGCGAACACACCCAGAGCGATTGGAGCGGATCCCGTTGAGGCGGGTACTGCGGGATACTGCCGACCCGCCCTGCGGCGGGTTCCCGCCACAAGAACGAACGGTTGGCGACCTGAGCAGCGTCAGGCAGCCCTGCCCTTCGATCCAATGTCAAAGCTGGAAAATGACAAACACGCGACGAACTGGCAACGAGCAGGCGTCGGCAGAATCGGGCCGGTTTCGTGCTGTAGCACTCATTTTCCCGGGCCTTCCGGGTGGACACGCTCCGTCGAGCTATTTATTGTCAGAAGGGACGACAGTTGCGCCGTATGCCTGTGTGCCGCATCTCTGACGTTCAAATTTATCGAAGGGCCGTTCAGGATTGTTACCCTACGGATAGCCGATCAGCGTTCTTTCAATGCAAGCCCCATGTCGGCCGTAAAGACCGGACAACTATTTCATAGATATTGCGCTGAAGTGCCCTTGTTACGCGGAAAGCTCATGAAACGTCCTACAAAAGTGAACGTCCATCTCTTTTACGGTGCCGACCCGACTCAATACCGGCAGGGAAAGGCAAAGGGCTGCCTTTATGGCTATCATCACGCCGAGTCGGAGAACTATCATCTCACCTACTCTCATGATGCTAAAGAAGGAAAAATCAGGAGATTTTTCCGGAAAGGTCTTAAAGCTGCTGTCGGATTTGATTTTTTGCACACCTGGCATAACAGACGGCAGATACTCGATGCAGATGTAGTCTGGACGCACACGGAATTCGAATATCTGGCAGTTGCGCTCCTTCTTCGACTGCATCGTCGCCCGAAGAATCCACTCCTTCTGGCACAAAGCGTATGGCTCTTTGACCGCTGGCACCGCTATGGCCCGGTACGCAGATTGCTCTATCGCTCATTGGCGAAGCGAGCCGATATGATGACAACCCATTCGTCGATAAACCAGAAATTGTGTAAAACCTGTCTCGGCCTTCCCGCCACCCAGGTTTTTTACGGGATATGCACTGACGACTTTCCGATTTCCACGGTTGCGCCGTGGCGCCCCCACTCACCCCTTCGAATTGCCGCGATAGGCAATGATAGAGACAGAGACTGGGATACGCTCATCGATTCGTTTTATGACGATAACCGGTTCGAGGTTCGACTCGCAACGAGAAGACGGGTGCGTTCAGCAAAGCAATCGCCCAACATCAAAATCGGACCGGTGTTTGGCCTCGCAGCGCAACGTGAACTGTACTATTGGGCTGACGTCATTGTGGTCCCGCTTCGAGAAAACAAACACGTGTCCGGGATCACGGTTATTCTCGAATCCGTTACGTATGGCAAACCGGTCATTGCCACTGACGTCGGTGGACTGCAGGAGTATTTCTCGCCGAATGAAGTGACGTACGTTCCTGTCGCCGACGCAATAGCGCTCCGTGATGCAGCACTTTCTCTTTCACAATCTCCCGAGGACGCCTGGAATAAAGCGTTGCTCGCCAGCCAGCGACTCATAACGAGCGGGTATACGACAGCAAATTTCGCGAAGCAGCATGTCGCACTCACCGAACAGATGCTCGCAGCAGCCTGCAGCCCGGAAACGGGAGAAATGCTGACTGAGGGTTTGCGTGGTTCGTGATGGCGCCGCGGTACAAGTTATGCCGACGTTGAGTTTTCCTCGACACCTGACGCAGCCGGGCGATGTGCGCCGCGCCCGGCGCTGAACTGCCCGAACCGGTTCAGGATTACCGCGCGCATCTGCAGTTCGGTGACCTGGCAGTCGATGTCTCACGCCGCCACTTCTTTGCGGCCATGCATGACTGTTGCCCGGCCGATCTCGAGCAGCGTTCAGTCGGGTACGCCTACCGACTCGCCTGCGTGTGCCGGTCCGGCGCGCCGGACTCTGGAATCGGTTCTGGGCATCAGTGCGGATTTTCTCAAGACCGCGCTGGAGAATCGCCGGGCTTCTCTTACGCCCCATGAATCCAGGATCACAAATGCCCTCGCCGACAGGACACTCAGCGCGACAACGAAGGCCGCACAGGATGCGATCAATACGGGACGACTCAGGTATTCGTGAAGCGCAATGAAGTACCACGCCCCGAACGAGCAGAGTACCAGGGGATGCATCAGATAAAGAGAGAAAGAGATATGTCCAAAAAATCTCGAAACACGGCACGAAAATGCGCTCTGGAACGGCTTCAGCATCATGACGGACACGACAATTATCGTCGCAGCGACGGAATACACGGGAGCCCAGTTATCACGCGCCAGATAGTGGAATGTCAGCACGGGCACAAGCAGAACCAGCATCAACATGATCGATACGGCAATCTTCGAGACCTTTCTTCCCAACAGCAATCTGACCTGTTCAAGCTGATATAGCTCGGCAATGAACAACCCCATCATGAAGGAGACCAGATCCCGGTTGATCAACCAGACGGCGACCAGCGCCAGCCCGTAGGGGATCCATCTTTTTTCCAGTTCACCGAAAAGGGCCAGAAGGCAAAAAATCAGGAACGATCCGAAAAACTCGAGCTGCATGGTCCAAAGGACAAAGACATACGAATTCACATGGAAATAATCGAAGTAAACATCGTAAAGCGCAAATTTCACAAGACTGAAGAAATCAGGCGACCATTGATAAAATTGCGCTATCCATTCGCTACCGGACATCACTGCAACGCGCTGGTTGTACATCAACCCAAGCTTCATCAGACAGAATGCAATGCAACAGGCGAAGAAGATGGGGACAGTCAACCGGATATAGCGGCGAAGTGCCTGGTCAGCGATCAGTTCCCGCCTTCGCTTCTGCACGTAACCCACTGACAGGACATAACCGGACAGAACAAAGAACACGTATACGGCGATCGCGCCATCTGTCAGGAAGTGGTAAAACACAACGCCGACGGTTGCCACGCTGTACTGGAGATAGCCCCAGAACGCGCCTTTCGCAAGGAGGTGTCTGACTCCCTCAGCGGACGGCCCGCTGGATCGGAGCAGGTAGAAGGGAAAGAGGTGGCACAGCACAACGATGAGCGCAGCCCATCCGCGCAACCCGTCGAGGTATGCCAATCGGGAAGAGTCCGACTCTCCAGCACCAGCTGTCATGTGAAATCCCCAATCGAAAATGCTGGCGGTCGCCCACCGACGCACGACGTCGGGCTTGCGCGCACAGGCAGATCGCGAGCGTCCGCGGACACTCGGTCATGACGCAACGAGCGTGCGGCAAGCAGGGTTCCGGAAGAATCATGCGGCATGACCTCCTCGGCACAATGGTCGTTTCCGCACACAAACCGACATCGGCTAGCCAGCCACCCCTCCTTGAAACATCACACGATCGAATCTGCCTGACCGGTACGGGTCGGCCGCTGCGCGAGCTTGGCAAATCTGTACGCTCGCCAACAAATTCCCGCGCGGCAAAGCTGGACAATTGACAGCGCAGCAAGGGGACGCACAACGCCGTGCGTAAAGACTAGACCAGGTGAAGAACATCAAATTACGCCCGTCTAAGGGAGCGCAAAATGGGATGGAAAGGGTCGCTCATAGAAGCACCACTCTGGCTTGCGGGCCGGCTTCGGCCATCTGGCATCGATCCGCTCCGCGAGGAGCCTCGCAACATTCTGGTGCTGCGGCCCAACGATTTCGGCGACCTGCTGACGACCACGCCGCTATTCGAGGCGCTGCGCCGGCGCTTTCCCTCGACCCGGCTCGTTGCGGGAATCGGCCAATGGGGTCGGGCGGTTCTCGAGAACAATCCCTTTGTCGACGAGATCGTTGAAGTCGACGCACCATGGAACAACAAGATCGTCAAGGATCAGTCGCTGCGCAGCGCGATGCGGTTCATCTGGGGATCGGAACAGGTCGATGCACTGCGTCGCCACAACGGTTTTGACGTCGGCATTGACGTGCTCGGCAGTCATCTCGGAGTGATGCTGATGTTACGTGCCGGCGCACGCTACAGAATCGGCGTACGCGGCTATCGCGGCGGCTGGAGCGCATGTCACGCCCATATCGGCTTTACTCCCGAGGTTCACGTGGCCCGCGCCGCGCTGGCGCAAGCCGAATTGCTCGGCGCGCGCGATCTGCCCGAACCGCGGCCACAGCTTTACCTGACCGAGGCAGAACGCAGTCAGGCAGCGCACGTCTGGCGGGCGGATTCATCGCTGGAGCCAAGACCTGTGCGTCTGCTGGTAGGGTGTGCCGCAGGCCTTCCCGAGAAAAGCTGGTCCGCCGAGGCAATGGGGACGGCACTCGGGAAAATATCGAGGTTGCTTGCCCCGATGGCCGGCAGCGACATCGTCATCATTGGCGGACCGGCGGATCAAACCACGGCAGCGCAGATCATGGCGCACGCGGGTCCTCGCGCGGGCATTCGCTCGATGGTGGGCCAGGCATCGCTCAGAGGGACCTTTGCGCTGGCTGAGCAGGCTGACGTCGTGCTCACCTACTCATCCATGCTATTGCACGTGGCTGCCGCGTTTCGACGTCCTACGCTAGCCGTGCTGGGAGGGACGTCGGAAGTGGCCAACGCACAGGCACACGATGTCGTCTGGGGCTACCCGGCGCCGTATAGCAGCGTCGGGCCGTCGAAGGTCACGCCCGGCAAACCCGCTGCCAACTGGCCCACGGTCGACCGGGTTGTAGAGGCCGTACTGGACAAAGCCAGAAACGCACCTGTTCTGCGACAACCCCATCAGATCGCTCTATAGAGAGATGCAATGCGCTCTTCCATGCCCAGCCTGAAAAAAAACGCAGCCGCCAACTTTCTGGGGAGCGCGTTGCCGCTGATCGTCTCGTTCATTACGGTGCCGCTGTACCTCAAGCATATTGGTGCGGAGCGATACGGTGTGCTCGCGATTGTATGGACGCTGCAGGGTTATTTCGGGTATATCGATTTCGGTCTGTCGACCGCGACCTCGAACCGCATTGCGCAACTGTCGAAAGCGTCGCCTGCCGAACGCGAGTCGGTATTGTGGACCGCCCTGCTGCTCAACACGGGATTTGGGATCATCGGCGGCACGATCCTGTTCCTGGTCGGTCATCTACTCTTTGCACAGTTCCACATCGCGCCCGCCATCAACGCGGAAGTGCTGCAGGCGATGCCGTGGATCGCCTGCGCGATACCGATTTCGACTGTGACCGGCGTGTTCACCGGGGCAATGTCCGGCCGTGAGCAATTCGGCCCGCTCAACGCAGTCCAGTTCGTCGGTGTCCTCATATACCAGATCGCACCGCTGCTTTTCGCGATCCTGATCAAGCCCGAGCTACAGATCGTCATTCGCGCCGCCATCCTCGGCAGCGCCGCATCGCTGGTCCTTCTGATCGTCGTGACGTTCTGGGTGTTTCCGCTACGCTTCGCCGCCGGAGCCAGCCTGCGACATATCAAACCGCTGTTTTCGTACGGTGCGTGGGTGATGGTGAGCAACTTCACCACCCCGGTGCTGGATTCCACCGACCGGCTGATGATCGGCAGCATTCTCGGTCCGCAGGCTGTCGCGTGGTACCAGGTACCGTCCAATCTCGCCCTGCGCGGCAAGATCTTCGCCGCTGTTTTCGCCCGCACATTGTTTCCCAGGTTGTCGGCTCTTGAAAAGCACGACGCCGTGGCGCTTGCCGTGCAGGCGACGCGCGGACTCTGCGTTCTGATTACGCCGATCTTCGTCTTTGGCATCTTCCTGATGCAGCCGTTTCTGCATGTGTGGATCGGCCACGATTTTGCGTCAAGAACCACCTCCATCGGCGAAATCGTTCTTATCGGCGTATGGGCAAATTCCCTCGCCCACATTCCTGGCAGTCATCTGACCGCGGGCGGCAAACCGGGGGTGGTGGCACGCCTTCATGCAGCCCAGGTTGTGCCGCTTGTCGCGTTGCTGTGGTGGACGCTGCATAGCTTCGGCGTGATCGGAGCGGCCTTTTCCTGGACCCTTCGCTATGTTATCGAGACCATCCTGCTGTTCATGGCGGCGCGTCTGGGCTCCGGGTTAGCGCGCTTTCTGATCGCGCCTGCGCTACTCATTGTCTCGGCGTTTGTGGCCACGGTGCTGTTCTCATGGACGTCGCCCGCCCGCATCGTCTCGTGGATCCTTCTGGTGGGGCTCGCGATTGTCTGGGCGCTGCAGGCCGAACCCGCCTGGCGTGCCCGCCTGCTGCGTTCGCTATCGTCTGCCCTTGTGCAATATCGATCGTGGCGACGTGCGTAGACCCAGATGCAAGTCACACAACGCGAGAGACTCATGCGTGAACATACGGTGGTGGGTTCATTCGAAGGCGCCCGCGGGGTCGCGGCGCTGCTGGTTGCCGTCTATCACTTCAGCCTTTTCATGCCCTTCAACCTGCCGTATCCGGTGTTCATCCGGTACGGCTACCTGTTTGTCGATCTTTTCTTCGTCCTGAGTGGCTACGTCATCTGCTCTTCGTATCAGAACCGGCTCAGTAGCGGCAACGCTTTCTGGAACTTCGCGATCCGCCGGTTCGGGCGGCTTTTTCCTCTGCTCATATTTTCGACGGCGGTCTACGTCCTCATTCCCAATCTGCACGCCCTGACCAAATACGTCCTCGTCGTGCTCGGTCATCAGAACATGTTCGCGAGTCCAACATCCTCGGGCTACTTCCTGCCGTCGGGGGCCGAGATCCTCGCCACGCTGACGATGACGCACGGCCTTGGTCTCTTCGACAAGGCCATCCTGAACTACGTCAGCTGGAGCATCAGCACGGAGTTCTACACCTACATGCTGTTCGCGGGCGTGTGCATCGCGATTTCGGGCCGCGTGAGACTGGCCGCCTTTGCGCTGCTCAGCGTCTTGGCGTTCCTGATCACCTGCTGGGCGAGCCTCGTCTGGCATGATTGCATCGCCAACGTGGAGTGCCTGAACATCACCTACGATTTTGGCCTGACACGATGCATTGCATCGTTCTTCATGGGCTGTCTTACGTTTCACGCCGCGAAATTCGCCACGCGTCATGAGAGCGCGCTGCAGGCATGCGCGCTGCTGGCTGCCGGGGGCATTTTCATGGCGCTTAAGCATGCACCGGCTCTCGCCCTGGGACTGCCGTTTGTTTTCGCGCTGCTGATCCTGTCGCTCTCATCCGACCGGGGCTTCGTGGCCCGGTGTCTCAGGAGCAAACCCGCGCAGATGTTGGGCTGCCGTTCCTATTCCATCTATCTTCTGCATCCGGCGCTCATCTACCTGTTTGGGCTCGCGGCACGATATTCCGTCCGACCTGCCTTCGGGATCGTGACGCTATCGATCTACCTGACGACGCTCTTTATCGTCTCAGGGCTGACATACCGTTTTATCGAAGTGCCGTTCCGCGATGTCTTCAATCGATGGGCGGGAAAGCAACGGCTCGCGCCGGCAACGGAATATCTGGTGCGGCCAGACTAGTACGACATCCCGGAAATGGGCTTAATAATCTCCGGCTGCGCATAAGGCGCGAGGAGCGCGACACTCGACATCGGGGCGCCAGGCGGTCAGAAAGCCTCGATCGCTTCGTGATAGACGCCGGCAACCTGCGCCGCCACGACCGGACGGTCGAAATGTGCACGCGCATAGGCGCGGCACGCCGCCGCGTCGGGTAAGGTGCGGGTACCACGCAGCGCCTCGATGATCCCGCTGCCGATCGCATGAAAACCCCCGGACGACAGTACCAGATCAGGCGAGAGCGGCGCTACGGCCTCCGGCAGGCCCCCTACCGGCGTCACCAGCACTGGCGTACCCGAGGCCAGCGATTCGATCGTGGTCAAACCGAAACCCTCGAGCGCGACGGTTGGCACCACCGTCATGTCGGCCGCCGCATACCACATCGGCAACGCCGAGTCGGGCACGAAACCCAGAAACTTCACGTGATCTTCGAGGCCACGCGCCGCCACGCGCGCACGCAGGTTCGCCTCGAGCGGTCCGCGCCCCGCGATCGCCAGCAGCGCATCCGGTACCGCCTGCCTGATCAGATACATCGCGTCGATCAGATCCTCGATGCCCATGCGCCAGACGAGACGACGCACGCAAAAGAGGACCGGCCGGTCCTGCGGCAAGCCTAACGAGGCGCGCGCGTCCCGCTTCGCGAGGCCCGTATCGAAACGTGCGACGTCGACACAGCCCGGCACCACGCGAATGCTGTCTTCATGTATGCGGTACTGGGTATGCAGGATCTGCCCGAATGCCTGCGACAGCACGATATGCCGGGTGCCGCCGCGATAGACGAAGCGTTCGAGCGAGCGGCGCACGCCGCGCGCGAATGCCTTGCCACCGGCCTGGATCGACTCGTCGGCCCACGGCCCGTGAAAGTGCACCACACGCGGCACACCGCTGAATACACCTGTAGTCGGTGCGGTATAGAGCGCGAAATGCGCGGCCACGACATCCGGTTTGCGTGCGCGTTTGAGTCTTGACGAGAGCGCCCGGGCGGCCCACAGGCGCCGCCCGAGCCGCGAATCGGCCGTGGCGAACGACTGCACCGTCCCGCCCGAAGCCTTCTCGACCCCATCGCTGCCCGCCACCAGGCCGCGCACGTTGACCCCCTGCGCAGGCAACGACTCGACGAGTTCCATGAACATGCGATCGAGGCCGCCCGGTCGCTCTCCGAACCAGTGCATGCCGATCTGCAGCGAATCGATCTGAGTGCTCATGAGTCCACCGTAGCCGGCGGAGACGGAACCGGGACAGGCGCCACCGCGCGCCGCGCACAGATGCGCTCATACAGCGCCAGGTAGCGTTGCGCCATCGTGGACCACTCGAGCGTTCTGGCCAGCTCACGCGCGACCTGCCCCATTTGCCTCGCGCTGTCGCGATCACTGACAAAACGCTCGATCGCCCCGGCGAGCGCAGGCGCATCTTCAGGATTGTCCAGCACCACGCCGCTGTCCGGTCCGATCACTTCGGCGCCGCCCGTCGTCCGCGCCGCCACCACCGGCAGCGCGCTGGCAAGCGCCTCCAGCAACACCAGGCTCATCGCTTCGTAACGCGAAGGAAACACGAACGCGTCGACCGAACGCATCAGCGCGGGCATGTCTTTCACGAAGTCGATGAAATGTACCCGCTCGGCCACGCCGAGTTCCGCCGCCATTGCCGGATGCGGACTCCCCCGGAAACCAGCGGCGACGACAAGGTGCACTTCGCGCGAGGTCATCGCAAGTGCGCGCAGCACCGTGTCGAGATTCTTGCGCGACACGGTCAGATCGCCTGCGAACAGCAACAGGAAAGGTGCGTCGGGCAAGCCGAAGCGAGCGCGCCCGGAAACGCCTGGCGCGAATTCGTCGATATCGACACCGTTGTAAATGACCTGCACCCGCGCCGGGTCGATACCATGCCTGAGCACTTCGCTACGCACCTTGTCCGACACCGGAACCACCACCTGCGCGCGCCTGAACGCCCCCGCCTCGAGGTAGCCGTTAACTCGCGTGAAGATAACCTGGTAGGCATCGTAAGCGCTGCGAAAAAAGCGAAACGGATAAAAGCCGCATCGATACCACCCGTCGTGCACAAAATGGACGGCGTTGACATCGGCTCGCGCCCACGTAATGAAGCCGTTCACGTGCACCACGTCGAACTCGTGCCGATGCGCGCGGATCCACAGGCCGCTGCGCCACGCGAACGACTGGTACTGCAAAAGGCGCGTGGGCAGCCGGCTGGAGCTGATCTGCACAAACAGCGCGAGCGGGTGATCCGCCAGTTCAGGTGCCGCGCGCGATGCGAGCATCGTCACCTGGTGGCCCGCCGCCAGCGCCGCGCGGGCAATCTCGTAGTTGACACGCCCCTGCCCATCGTTCTTCGCGACGACGTGTGTCACGATCAGAATATTCATACGCTTACTCCTGGTGCCGGCCCTCGGCCAGCGCGTAGAACCGCCGCCGGCGCCACAGCGCGCCCAGCAGGTGCCGATGCAACCGATGCCGCCTTCGCGGCGGCTTTTGCCGCGTGTGCCTCGTGCGCACTGTAAAGGGCATAACGCAGCCCGATGACCGGCATCGTCACGCCAACGTAGAAAAGCATCCCCGTTCCGGATGTCATCGTATTGAACATGAGCAGCATCGCGAAAATCGCGACCGACACGCCCACGCCACATATCACGAAGCGGTCTTTCGGTTGTCGTCGGCTCGCCTTGAACGCCCGCCACATCAACAGAACGATCCCTGTCATAAACAGCAGCGTGCCGGGCCACCCCATCACGAATGGAATTTCCATCACGCCACTATCGAACCCGCCGCCAGCGGGCGCCGTACTGTCGGTCGCAAGCTTCGCGCCAAGGCCTATCGAACCGAGCCCCTCTCCTGAGATATCCGATAGCGCCGTCGTCAGAAAGATCTCGTAAAAGTAGGTCCGCTCCCGAAAGCTGCTGTCGTTGCTGATATCGGTAAGCGTACTCATACGGCCGAGCACGCCATCCGATATCTGATCGAACATCATCAACGGCGCGCATAGCATCACGATACCCAGTACACCGCCGATCATCCGCCGCCGGCTCCTCCCGTCGAGCATCGCAAGTGGATAGACGAGGCCGATGACGAGGCCTCCCCAGCACGTGCGCACCGACGTGAACAGTAACGCCGCGACACCTGCAAGCGCCATCAGGATGGCGAGGCGCTTGCGCGAAGCCAGTGACATCAGCACCATATACATGATCGCCACGGCAAAGATACCGGGCGCATTCATCGTGCTCCAGACACGCAGCCCGTATGGAACAGGGTGGCCGAAAGTCCAGCCTTTTATCTGGATGATCCAGAACGCGTCCCATGGCGGCACCACAACGAACTGAATGACGCCATAGATGCCCATTAACAGACCGGCATACAACACCGTGCTCATCAGAACACGCTGGTAGTCAGGGTAGTGTCGCCATGTGACGTTGAGATAGAACGCCACCAGCGCCGGAAACGCCCAGTTGACCAGCGTATACAGCGCCGGCGCGAAGCCGGCCTGTATCACACCGACAACGAACGCATATAACATCGCGACGACGATCAGCACGAGCGGCGCGTTACGGCGCTGGCCAAGCCCGTTCGCGTGCTTGATGAACGAGAGGCCGCACAGCGAGACTGCCAGCAACGGCGCGACCATGATCGGACTTTTGTCGTTGAACGCGCCGTTCACGAAATCCGCGAGGCGTCGCACCTCCGGTGAGAGGAAAAACAGCCAGCAGACGAAGCCCAGGTAGTGCGGAGGCGAGAACCGGTAGAACATCACAGCGATCACCAGGGCGCCAGCCGGATAAAACAGCTCGGCGATCTTTCCCTGGTGAACAGCGATCAGCAGCAACGTCAGGATGAAGAAGCCGATCGGCAAGAGCGCCGGAAAGCGCGCGACCCACGACCCCTCGACGCGCACGCGTGGTTTGCCACGTTCCGCGTGCGACGCAGTCGCTAGCCGCGACGGCAATGACGGTGCTCTTGACATCCAGTTGCCCCCCGGCAATGAAAACCACGCGATGACGCCAGACGTGCGCGCCCGTTCGCGTTCAGGCCAGCCCGCACTGACGGCGGACCTGGCTGGCACTGCACGCGCGCGTGGTCACAGCAGTTCGTATGTTTTGACGATCGAAAGCCCGCTGCGCAGGCGGCGCACGTTTCCCGACTGAGCATGGCTGCCGCGCTGGCTGCACGAAAGACCGATGAAGGGCACGCCGTGCTCGAGAAAAGGACCTTCAGTCTTGCGAAAACCAAACTGCTCGTAAAAGCTCCTCAGTCCGACGGGTGCGGTCACCCGGATCAGGCGTCCCGGCCAACGCTCCGCAATGGCGCTCAATGCCCGCTCGATCAGCAATTCGGCCGTGCCATCGCCGCGTCTCGCGGGACTGGTCAGTATCTTGTCGATCACCACTTCCGGATCTTCCTCGTCTCCCGGACGAAGCCGCGCATAAGCCAGCACCGGCATCGGCAGGCAGATGTCCTGCATCGCAAACAGATGCAGCGCGGTTTCGTCGTGGCCATCGGCGTCGAGACAAACGTGCGCCTGTTCGACGACGAACACAGCACTTCGCGCCCGCATGATCAGATACAGTTCTCGCGGTGTGAGCTGTTCAAATTCGAGCGTTTTCCAGTTCATCACAGAGTCCATTATCGAAATTCGACGGGAACATGGCTGTTCGCATGGAAACAAGGTACGCCGCCGAACCTCCAGATTCAGTGCGGCACCGCACTGACGATACCGGGTCGCGATCCGTTAAATACCGACAACCAGCGACGTATGCGGCTGCTGCAGCGCGATCAGCCGGATACGTGACTGGTGAAGGACCACCGGCGACGCTGAAGCCGCCTCGTCAGGCACGAGGCCAGGACTCAGAAAACACTGCACAGCTCTATCTCCTCAAGGGAGCGCCTCACTATGAAAACAGCATTGCGACGCATTCTTTCCGAATCGGCCCGTCTCGATGTGCCGCCGGACACGCTGGCTGACGACGCCGACCTTTACGCGGCCGGCCTGTCGTCACTGGCGACCGTGCACCTGATGCTGGCGATCGAAGACGAATTCGGCATCGAGATTCCCGACCGGATGCTGACGCGCCGCCTGTTCTCCAGCATCGATTCACTGTCCGCCGCGGTCAGCGAATTGCAGCAGGCAAAGGCGGCAGCATGAACGCCCCGCTGATGCAGGAGGCCATCGCGCCAGTCGCCGAAGCGGCCACGCCCGCCGCCACCCTGGCCGCCGTGGAACCCGAATCCGGCTGGCGCGCCGCCGCGCAGCGCTGCGCCCAGATCGCCGCGCAACACGCCGATCCGGTCGACCGGCAGGCGCGCTTTCCAGTCGAAGCCTTCGACGCGCTGAAGCGCGAACGTCTGCTGTCGGCGATGGTGCCGGCGCGCTTCGGCGGCGCGGGACTCTCGCTCGCGGACGTCGCCTCGATATGCGAGATCCTCGCCCAGGGCTGCGCCTCGACCGCCATGGTGTACGCGATGCACCAGATCCAGGTCGCCTGCATCGAGGAGCACGGCAGCGACACGCCGTGGCACCAGAACCTGCTCACGCAGCTGGTCGAGCAGCAGTGGCTCCTCGCATCGGCTACGTCTGAAGAAACCATCGGCGGCAACATGCGCACCAGCGCCTGTGCAGTCGAACTCGACGGCGAGCTCTTTCGCATCGAAAAGCTCGCTCCGACGATTTCGTACGGCGCACACGCGGACGGCATCCTCGTCACCGCGCGGCGCACGGCCGAATCGGCGGCGGCGGACCAGGTGCTGATCGTCGCGCTGCGCGATGAGACGGAGCTCGAAAAACGCGGCGGCTGGGACTCGATGGGCATGCGCGGCACCTGCAGCGAAGGCTTCCGCCTCGTCGCCACCGGGCTTGCCGAACAGATCCTGCCGACGCCTTTCGCCGATATCGCCGACCAGACCATGCTGCCCGTCTCGCATACGCTGTGGGCCGCTGTCTGGACCGGCGTGGCAGCCGATGCGGTGAACCGCGCGAAGGCCTTTTTCCGGGCTCAGGCGCGCTCGAAGCCGGGTTCGGTGCCTCCGGCAGGCATGCGTCTCGCTGAGGCTGTGGGCCTGCTGCAGATGATGCAGGCGCGCCTGTCGGTCGCACTCGATGCCGCGCGTGCCGCGCATCGGGCGAAACACGGCGCCTCGCAGGCCGACGCGCCACTCTCGGCGATGCTCGGCTTCGCGTCGGACATGAATACGCTGAAGACGAGCATCTCGTCGACGGCGCTGCTCGTCGTTCAGGAAGTGTTGATGATCTGCGGCATGGCCGGCTACAAGAACGGTACGGAATACAGCGTGGGCCGCCATCTGCGCGACCTGCACTCCGCGCCGCTGATGATCAACAACGACCGTATTGCACAAAACACAGCGAGCCTGCTGCTGGCGCAGCGTCCGGCCGCCCCGGGGAGAGCCTGACATGAACACGATGACCGACACGGCAGCGCTGGCGGCAGCGAATCCCGACGAGACACCGGCCGCGCCGACCTTTCGCGATGAACTGCTCGCAAAAGGCATCCTGATCGATACCGGTGAAAACGGTCTGTATGGCCGCAGCCAGGTGTTCGAAGACGTCGTCGACCGCCTCAACGTTGCGATCACGCATCTCGGCGCGGACCAGCAGCCTGAAGTGCTGCGTTTCCCGCCCGCGATGCGCCGCACCGATTTCGAGGACAGCGAGTACCTGAAGAGCTTTCCGGATCTCGCCGGCACGATCCACTCTTTCTGCGGCAATGATGCCGGTCAGCAACGCCTGTTGCGCTGCCTCGACGATGCGATGGAGCGAAGCGACGACGACCGCGACACCGAATGGATGTCGCAGCAAAAACCGACCCGCGTCGTGCTGACGCCGGCCGCGTGCTATCCGATCTATCCGGTAATGGCGAGGCGCGGGCCGATGCCTGCCAATGGCCGGACCATCGACGTGCTGTCGTACTGCTTCCGGCACGAACCGTCGCTGGATCCGGCGCGCATGCAAATGTTCCGTCAACGCGAATACGTGCGCCTCGGCAACGCCGAACAGGTGATGGCGTTCCGCCAGATGTGGATCGAACGCGGATCGCTGCTCGTCACGCTGCTGCAGCTGCCGGTCGATGTCGATCTCGCCAACGATCCGTTCTTCGGCCGCGGCGGCAAGATCATCGCCGACAGCCAGCGCGCGCAGGCGCTCAAGTTCGAGCTGCTGATCCCGGTCGCCAATGCGCAAAGCAAGACCGCGTGCCTGTCGTTCAACTATCACATGGACCACTTCGGCGCGATCTGGAAGATCGAATGCGAGGACGGGTCCGTCGCGCATACCGGCTGCGTGGGCTTCGGCATGGAGCGGATCACGCTTGCGCTGTTCCGTCATCACGGGCTCGACGTGAACGCGTGGCCTGACGATGTACGCGCGCTGCTGTGGGGCGATACGAAGGCGCGTGTCGCTCACGGTCTGGCTGGAGGGGCCGTATGAACTCGCCGCTCACGACCGTCTGGAACAACCCGGCGGTGGCCGCGCCACCGCCTGCGCCGGCTTTCGCCGGGACCCTCGCGCCGGTGAGCCCGGTCATCGTGCCCGCCCGCCCGGCGCGCGATCATGCGTCGCACGCACTGCATCAGGGTGACCGGGTCTGGCAGGAAACCAACTGCTATGTCGACCTCTGGATCGAACTGCTGCACGGCTTCGGCCTCGATCCGCGCGCGGCGTTCGGCTTTACCGTGACGCAGGACTTCGAAGGCGATCAGTTCACCTTCTTCAAGTTTCCGCTCGAAGATATCGAGCGCCTGTACGGCACGCAGGTGCAGGAGCTTGCGATCTACGATTCGCTCGAAGACCGCGTGCTCGCGCAAACGCTGCGCGGCCATACGGTGCTCGTCGAAGTCGACGGCTACTATCTGCCGAACACGCGCGCCACCTCGTATCGCCGCGAACACCCGAAGACGACGGTGGGCATCGACTTCATCGATCCGTCCGCGCGGCGGCTCGGCTATTTCCACAATACCGGCTACCACACGCTGGACGGCGAAGACTACGACGGCGTGTTCCGCAAGCTGCCGCAGTTCGCGGGCAAGCCCGACCTGCTGTTCCCTTATGTCGAGTTCGCCAAGCAGGTACGCCCGGCCCTGGAAGGCACCGCCCTCGCCGAAGCGTCGGCGGACCTGCTGTGCGCGCATCTGGCGCGCCGGCCGCTGCGCAATCCCGTTACGGAATGGCGGACCGCGTTTCCGGCCCATCTGGACATGCTGCTCGAACGCGGCGAGCCGTTCTTCCATCCCTATTCGTTCAACCTGATGCGGCAGCTCGGCGCAAACTTCGAGTTTCTGTCGAAGTATCTGCTGTGGCTCAAGGCCCAGGGTTTCGCGATGCCCGATACGATTCCCGCGTCGGCGCAGACGATCGCATCGGAGGCGATGGTGATGCAGTTCCGCCTCGTGCGGGCCATGGCGCGCGGTCGCCGCGATACGTGCGACGACTGCTTCGACGTGCTCGAAGCAGCCTATGAAGACACGTTGCCGCCGCTCGCCGCGCTTGCGCTGTGATGCGATGCATCGTCGGAATTCACCGTGCGAGCCTTGTTGAACGACCGCTCTGATCTTGCGCCGCACGGCGCCCGTGAGCAGTTCCCGACCGGCGGCACGCATGCGGACGGTGTCTGGCCGCGCCCCCTCGGGCACGGCTGGCAGTGCGTGACGACGAAGGCCGGCGCGTGCGCCTTGCCGTCCGCGTTACCCGCCGACGGCTGGCTGGTGGCTCCGGTGCCGGGCACGGTCGCGTCGGCGTGGCGCTCTGCGGGTAAGCTCGATTCCGAACGGCCGCCGCCCTTTGCGTTCGACGATCACTGGTACCGCCTGCCGCTTGCGGGCAACGGTACGCAGCGATTGCGTCTGCACGGTCTTGCTACGCTTGCCGAGGTCTGGCTCGACGACCAGAAGCTCCTCATGTCCGATTCGATGTTCGTCGCGCACGACGTCGAATTTGAACTGAGTGGTGAAGCTACGCTCTCGCTGTGCTTCCGTTCGCTCGCGCCTCTGCTCGCCGCGCGTCGTTCGCGTGCGCGCTGGCGGCCGCGACTCGTCACGCCGCCGACACTGCGCAACGTCCGCACGACGCTGCTCGGTTACATGCCGGGCTGGTGTCCGCCGTTGCAGGCGGTCGGTCCGTGGCGCCCCGTGGAACTGCTAGGCAGCGCGCCCCACGCATTCGACACCGTCGACCTGCGCACCCATCTGGACGGCGACGACGGTATCGTTTCTGTAACGATCTGTTTTGTCCATCCGCACGCCGACACGACATCCGCGTCGTTAAATTGCGGGGACGTCCGTTCGTCTCTTCAGTGGACCGATGCGCACACGCTCAGCGGTTCGTTACGTTTGCCCTACGCCGAGCGGTGGTGGCCGCACACGCATGGTGTGCCGAAACTGCACGCCGTAGCGCTGCAGCTTGGCGGCGAATCGTTCGCGCTCGGCGACGTCGGCTTTCGTTCGATCGATGTCGCACGCGGCGCCGATGGCGATGGTTTTACCCTGCTTGTCAACGGCACGCCGGTGTTCTGCCGCGGCGCCTGCTGGACGAGCGCCGATCTCGCGACGCTCGCCGGCACGCCGGAACAACTCGCACAGACCTTCTCGCTCGCACGCGATGCGGGGATGAACATGCTGCGTGTGGGCGGCACGATGGTGTACGAGTCGGACACGTTCTACCGGCTCGCCGACGCATACGGCATGCTCGTGTGGCAGGACTTCGCCTTCGCGAACTTCGACTATCCGACCGACGACGACTTCGTCGCGAGCATCACCCGCGAAGCGACGCAGTTTCTCGCGCGCACACGGCGTTTCGCGTCGCTCGCGGTACTGTGCGGCGGCAGCGAAGTCGACCAGCAGGCGGCGATGTTCGGCCTGCCCACTTCGATGCGCGCGCAACCGCTCTTCACGGAGCGCCTGCCTGGCATCGTCGAGCGCGAACGTCCGGACGTGCCCTATGTGAGCAATTCGCCGTCCGGCGGCGTCTGGCCGTTCTCGACGCGCACCGGCATCACACACTACTACGGCGTCGGTGCGTATCAACGACCGCTCGATGACGTGCGCCGCTCGCAGGTCCGTTTCGCCGCCGAATGTCTCGCGTTCGCGAACGTCCCCGACGACGCCACGCTGCACGACGCAACCGGCACGATCCATCTGCACGATCCGCGCTGGAAGGCCGCCGTGCCGCGCGACCCAGGCGCCGGCTGGGACTTCGACGACGTGCGCGACCACTACCTGCATACACTCTACGGAATCGAACCGGCGCGGTTGCGCTATGAAGATCCGCGGCGTTACCTGGATCTGTCGCGCGCGGTGATTGCCGAACTGATGACCGACGTGTTCGCTGAATGGCGCCGCCACGGCTCGCCGTGCGGCGGCGGTCTCGTCTGGCAGCTTCAGGACCTGAAGGCCGGTGCGGGCTGGGGCCTCATCGACGCGCTGGGACGCCCTAAAAGCGCCTGGCACGCCCTTTCGCAGGTGCTGCAACCCATCCAGGTCGTCATCATCGACGAAGGGCTGAACGGCCTCGATCTGCATCTGATCAATGAGACAGCCGATACGTTATCGTTGCAGCTGGATCTCGTCTGCCTGCGCGATGGCACCGTCAACGTCGTGTCGGCCACCCGCGCCGTCGAATTGCTGCCGCACAGCACGCAGTGCATCCCGGCGGCGGACTGCCTCGGGCAGTTCTTCGATTTCACCTGTGCGTACCGCTTCGGCCCGCGCGCACACGATGTAACGATTGCCACGCTGCGCGATCCGGCAAGCGGAACGATCTGCTCGGAAGCGTTCCATCTGCCGCAGCGCCATGCGCTCGAACGGCATGACCTCGGCCTCACCGCCACGCCTGAAGCCATGCCGCACGGCTGGCAGCTCGTCATCGAGTCGCGCCGTTTCGCACGCTTCGTCCATATTGCGGATGCGCACTACCGCGCAGGCCGCGACTGGTTTCATCTGCCGCCCAACCGTCCGGTCAGGATCACGCTGCTGCCGCTCAACGCGGGCGAAACAACCGCAGCACCCGACGGCGAAGTGCGGGCGATCAATTCAGCCGCCCCCGTCTTCTACCGCTGATCGCCACGCAATCAAGCACCTCGCGGCGTCAGGATGCGCACCAACACTTGTGCCTTCACCGTTGGTGTCGTCCCGACACATTTGCCGCCTGGCATCGGTCCTCGTTCCCCAAAAAAGCGATCCGTGCGGTAGCACACGAAGACCATGAACCACTTCTGAATCAATTCCGGTACAGCCACTGTTGGTTCGTCAGGGCTGTCGCGACGGGGCGTCTCATGCTCGATCCGCTGCCGCGCCAATCGTTTGCTGACGCCACGAACCCAATCCGATCAAGGACTTGGCGCAATCACAAATGTCGTCGCTGTTTCGCTTGCCCGTCCGGGACGATGTACAGAATTGAAACAAAAATGCACGTTTTGCCTCACGCCACAAGATCGCGTCCATCGCTGCGCCGCACCAGCGTTCATTTTCGGTCCCGCTGGCATGCTCCTCGCTAAATGAGAGGCGCAACATCCAGCGCCGACGCAAACCAGCTCGATCAATGCGGAAAGCGCGAGGCTACACGGGGCCGGTACTGCGTACTCCTAGCCGCTCACCAGGCGACAGCTATCACGGGACACAGCACTGGGTTAAAAAAAAGAAGCCGCGTAACGCGCGGCTTCGCGCGAGGACCGATCATGCTCACCCTTCAATCCGATCTGCACGGCAACCATTTGCTCGGCGCATTGCCGTCCCATGAGTGGCAGGCGCTGGCTCCCCATCTCGAACTCGTTCATCTGCGCACCGAGCAGTTGCTGTGCGACTCGGGACAGCGCATTCACCACGTCTACTTTCCGACCACCGCGATCATCTCCCTGCTCTATACGATGGAAGATGGCGGCTCGGTCGAGATCGCAGCAGTCGGCCGCGAAGGCATGACGGGCGTACCCGTCCTGACCGGCGGCGAAACGATGCCGAACCGCGTGCAGGTGCAATGCGCCGGCTTCGCTTACCGGATGACCGCGCAGGCGCTGAAGGCCCATTTCGCCCGCTCCGATTTCATGCGCCGCCTGATGCTGCTCTACATGCACGCCCTCCTCACTCAGGTCGCGCAGACGGCAGCCTGCAACCGCCATCATTCGCTCAACAAACAATTGTGCCGGTGGCTCCTGATCGAGATCGACCGTGTCGCCACCGACGACCTCGCCGTCACGCAGCAGCTCATCGCGGACATGCTGGGCGTGCGTCGTGAAGGCATCACGGAAGCCGCGGGCAAGCTGCATAGCGACGGCCTGATCCATCACAGCCGCGGTCACATCCGTGTGCTGGACCGCAAGGGTCTCGAAGCGCGTGCGTGCGAGTGCTATGGCCTCGTGAAGCGTGAATTCGACCGGCTGCTGCCGCGCCTGCATCAAGCTGAAGCCGTCAGTTAGAGGACGGCCATGTTCAGAAACACCGCGCGCTGCCTCGATGCGCTCTTCGTGATTGCGGGGGCACTGATCGCCCACCGGCTACGCTTCGCGACGGGGTACGAACTGGCTGACGACGAGCGGCTCCTGATCGCATTCAACTGCGTTCTGGTGCTGCTCCTGTTCCCCATGTTCGGCTTCTACGAGACCTGGCGCGGCAAGTCGCTGCCTGCGATGCTCGGGCGCGTCGTGCTGGCGTGGTTCGCCGTGGTCACGACGAGTCTCGTGCTGGTCTTCACGCTGCACCGGATGGACGCTGTGTCGCGCCTGTGGTTCGGCTACTCGACGCTGATCTCCGGCGCACTGATCGTCGCCACGAAGTGCATCGCGCATCTGATGCTGCGCACGGCGCGGCGGCATGGCCTGAACTATCGTACCGTCGCCGTGGTCGGCACGCCTGGCTTCACGCGCACGCTGCTGTCCCATCTCGAACTCGCTCCGCACGCAGGGTTCAAACCGGTATGCGTTTTCGATACGACGCAGGCCGGCGAGGCCTCGCCCGATATCATCGCGCGCATGAGCAAGCTGCCCGTCCTCCGCGACATGGACGGGTTCGTGGCGAAGGTGCGCGAAGAACATATCAACGAAGTGTGGCTGGCGCTGCCACTCTCGGAGGAACGCACGATCTATCGCTTCACGCGGGCGTTCCAGAACGACTTCATCAATCTGCGTTTCATTCCCGATACGCGCAGCATGACGCTGTTCAGTCATTCGCTTGTCGAAGTGCTGGGCCTGCCCACCATCAATCTGTGCGGTGCCCCACACCCTTCGCCGCAGTTGTGGCCGAAGATAGTGTTTGATCGTCTCTTCGCGTTAGCGGTGCTCATCATACTTGCACCGCTTTTCGCCGTTATTGCGGTGGCGATCAAGACGACCTCGCCTGGCCCGGTGTTCTTCACACAGATGCGCAAGGGCATCGATGGCCGGCCGTTCGGAATTTACAAGTTCCGTTCGATGACGGTGCATCACGAGGAAGCGGGCAATCTCACGCAGGCGAGAAAAGGCGACGCACGGGTGACGAAATTGGGTGCGTTCCTGCGTCGCACGAGCCTCGATGAACTGCCGCAGTTCTACAACGTGCTGATTGGACAGATGTCGGTCGTGGGTCCGCGCCCGCATGCGCTCGAACACGACGACCTTTACAAGGATCTGGTGTATGGCTACATGCATCGCTATCGCATCAAACCGGGCATCACCGGCTGGGCACAGGTGAACGGCTATCGCGGTGCGACGGCGAAGATCGAGAAGATGGAAGCGCGGGTGAAGTTCGACCTGTTCTATATCCACAACTGGTCGTTCTGGTTCGACGTGAAGATCGTGCTGATCACCCTGCTGAAGGGTTTCGTCGGACGCAACGCGTATTAAAACCTGCGGGGGCGTGGGGTGAATACAGAGCTTGAAGCTGCACTGCGCGTATCAGTGATCGTGCCGACCTATCGCCGGCAGGTTGATCTCGCTCGCTGTCTGGCGGCGCTCGACGAACAGTTTCGGCCGGCCGACGAAGTGATCGTGGTCGCGCGTCCGGATGACCATGCAACCCAGGCCTTTCTGCAGCAACGCGCGCGAGGGCGTGGCACGCAGGGGCTGCAGGTCGCGCCAGTGACGCGACCCGGCGTGGTCGCGGCCTACAACCGCGGCCTCGATGCCGCAACGTGCGACATCATCTGCTTCACCGACGACGACGCCGCCCCTCATCCTGACTGGACACAGCGCCTCATCGAAACATTTCTGTCCGACCCCGGCATCGGCGGTGTCGGCGGACGCGACATCGTGCATCAGAACGGCATGATCCTCGAAGGGGCGCGACGAAACGTGGGACTCGTTCGCTGGTACGGGCGCCCGGTCGGCAACCATCACATCGGCTGCGGCAAGGCGCGTCGGGTACATGTGCTCAAGGGCGTCAATATGGCGTTCCGCCGCGAGGCTGTCGAAGGACTGCGCTTTGACGAGCGGCTGCGCGGCAACGGCGCGCAGGTGCACTGTGAAATGGAGTACAGCCTCGATGTATTGAGGCGCAAGTGGGCACTGGTCTACGACCCGTCGATTCTCGTCGAGCACTATCCGGCGCCGCGCAGTGACGAAGACCAGCGCTTCAGTTTCAACCATGTTGCGTTTTATAACGCTTCGTTCAACCTGCGGCTCATCATTTGCGAACACCTGTCGGGACCGGGCAGGTGGGCGTTTGTCGCGTATTCGACGTTGATCGGCAATCGCGCGGATCCGGGGCTTGCCCGCGCGATAACCCTGGCGTTCAGCGGCGTTGCACCAGAAATTGCATTGCGTAAATGGTGGATCGGCTTGCGCGCGATGCGCGGAGCCTGGCAGGAAGCAAGGCGCTGACAGCATCACAGCGCTTCGTGTAACGCGAGGGACCATAACCATGATGTTTAAAACGATTTGTACGGGGCTCGTAGCGATCTCCTTATGCGCCTGCTCGCTCTCGCCTGGCGGCTTTCTCGACAAGAGCCGCCTGACCGAGAAGCCGCCGGCGCAGCCTGCCGCGGCACCGGCGACCTTCGAGGTCCAGCCCATCGACGTGGCCTACTTCCAGGCAAACCCGCCTGAAGTCGCGCCACCGGCGCCGTGTCCGCTCACCTGCCTGACGCCGCAGTCCCGCGCGTCACATGCTTACAGGATCGGGGTCAACGACCAGTTGCAGGTGATCGTCTGGGATCATCCCGAGCTGACTTCCCAAGGCGGCGGAGGGAGCACAGGCACTGCCGGCGTTCCGCCGCTGCCTTCCGGCGGGACGGGTGGCGGCGGGACGGGTGGCGGCGCAACCGCAGGGGGCGCGACATCGTCTGGTGGCGTAGAGCCTGGCGGATTGACACTGCGCGTAGCTTCGGACGGCACGGTGTTTTTCCCGCGAGTCGGCCGTATCAAGGTCGCTGGCAAGTCCCCTCAGGAAGTCCAGCGTCTCCTGACAGACGGCCTGCGCAAAACGATTGTCAATCCCCAGCTCGACGTTCGCGTGACCGGCTTCAACAGCCAGCAGGCACAGATCCTCGGCGACGTGAAGCTCCCGCAGGCGCAGGCCCTCACCGATGTGCCGCTGTCGATCATCGACGCGATCAACCGGGCGGGCGGCGCGAACAGTGATGCCGACCTGCAGAATGTCGGTGTCACGCGCGGTGGCAAGCGTTATCAGGTCGACGTCGCGTCAGTCCTCGAAACGGGCAATGTCCAGCAGAATGTCGTGCTCGAGGACGGTGACATCGTCGACGTGCCTGACCGGACGAACAGCCGCGTGTTCGTGCTGGGTGAGATCAGCAAGCCCGCGGCCGTGCCGATGAACCGCGGCAAACTGACGCTCGCCGATGCCATTGCCAATTCCGGCAGCGTCGATAACAAGACGTCCGACCCGCATTTCATTTATGTGATCCGCGGTATCCAGCCGCCATCCCCCGGCCCCGGCTCCAGCCCGAAAGCGGTACCGGTCGGCGCAAAGATGACGACCTCAGTCGTCCAGCCGGACGTGTTCCGTCTCGACATGACGCAGGTCGACGCGTTGGTGCTCATGACCCGGTTCGATCTTCAGCCGCTCGATATCGTGTATGTCCAGATTGCGGATTCCGCGCGCTTTAACCGGTTGCTCGACCTGATCACGCCATCGCTGCAGACGCTCTTCTTCACCAAACAACTGGCGCAATAACCTACGGCTAGCGAGAGAAAATAAAATGAGTACCTATGACAACGCGGATATCTCGCCGACACTGCGAGGCGACGAGGACGAGGTCATGCGTGACCTTGTCCGGCTCGTGCGCGAGCAGATCTGGCTCGTGCTCGGCATCGCCGGCGCCGTCATCCTCGCGTCGGTGCTGTACGCGAAGATGGCCACGCACATCTATTCAGCCGATGCCCTGCTGCAGGTCGATCCACCCGCTACCGGCCCATCATCAGCGGGGTCCGCGCTGGCGTCGCTGACGTCCGGCAGCGCCCTGCGCACCGACGCGGAGATCGAGATCATCAAAAGCCGTGCAGTCGTCGAGCCGGTCGTCGAACAGTTCAAGCTGAACTTCGGTGCCTGGCCGAATACGATGCCGGTGCTCGGCGGTCTGTCGAGCCTGTTCGCCCGCCCCGGACACCCGATGCCCGCCTGGTTCGGCATGCGTTCCTATGCATGGGGCGGCGAAGAGTTCAGCGTCGAGTCGATCAACGTACCCAAGGCTCTGGAGGGCGTGACGCTGACGCTGCGCGCGCTCGGCTACGGCCGTTTCGAGCTGACCGACGACCACGGCCGCGAGCTGCTGACCGGCACCGCAGGCCAGCTTGCCGAGGCGAACGGGGTGTCCTTGCTGGTCAACCGTCTCGTCGCCCGCCCGGGAACGGAGTTCTTCGTCCAGCGCGCGAACCAGCTCGATGCCGTGCAAGGGCTGGCGGGCGGCTTGGGGGTCATAGAAAAGGGCCACGACACTGGCATCATTCAGCTTTCCTACATGGGTGTCGATCCGCAGGAGATCACGGCGATCACCAATGCGGTCGCGAGATCGTACATGCAGCAGCGAACCGAACGCGCGCAGGAAGAAGCAAGCAAGATGCTGAGCTTTCTGAACAGCGAACTGCCGCGGCTGCGCGAGGAACTCAAACGCTCCGAAACCGCGCTCTCGGAATATCAGGCACGGGTCGGTTCGTTCCAGCCAACCCAGGAGGCCGCCGTGTTCCTGTCTGGCGGCCTGGAATATGAAAAGCAGATCGCCAACCTGCGCATTGCGCGAGCCGAACTTCTGCAACGCTTTACTCCGGACAGCGGTGAGGTCCAGACGATCGACGCACAACTTGCCGCGCTGTCGCGCGAAAAGGCACGTTTTGAAGAGCATTTCAAAACGCTGCCTGGCTCGGAGCGCGAAGCCATGTCGCTGCAACGCGACGCCAAGGTGGCTGAAGAAATCTACGTCGCGCTGCTCAACAAGACCCAGGAACTGTCGATCACGCGGGCCGGCATGATCGGCAACGCGCACATTCTCGACGAGGCGCTGCTGCCGTCCGCGCCGGTGAAACCGAAGAGTGCGATGATCATCTCGGCGGGTGTCGTGCTCGGCATCATTGCAGGCGTCGGGGTGGCTTTCTGCCGTCGCACGTTCTTTACCGGCGTATCGGATCCCGAACTGGCCGAACGGCGCTTCCAGTTGCCGATCTTCGGCGCCATTCCGGTCAGCGCCGAACAGGTGCGCGGCGACACGCTGCTGGCCGGAAGCAGCCGCAAGGCTTTGCCTGACGGAGCACGCCGACCCGGCGCGTTACCAGCGCTGCCAACCGGTGTCGCACGCCTGTTCCGGCCGCTGCAGCACGCCGAGGCCGTCGCGGCTTCGGCATCGACACCCGCAGCCGCGCGCAACGTGGTTCCCGCGTCGAGCGCGCCGATCCGCTCACTGCTCGCGAAAACGCATCCGTTCGACCTGTCGGTCGAAGGTCTCAGAGGCTTGCGCGCCACGCTGCAATTCGGGCTCATCGACACGCCGAACCGCATCGTCGCATTCACGAGTCCGGCGCCGTCCGACGGCAAGAGCTTCCTGTGCGCGAACCTCGCCGCGCTGTTCGCCGAATCGGGCAAGCGCGTCCTGCTGATCGACGCCGATCTGCGACGCGGGCGCCTCGCACAGTACTTCGGCCGCTCCCCGAACGGGGGCCTCACCGAACTGCTGACCGGTCAGGTTGACCTGCACGTTGCGGCACGCGCCACAGGCGTCGACGGACTGCACTTCATCGCGGCCGGAGCCTATCCGCCGAACCCGTCCGAAATCCTGACGTCAAGCCGGTTCAGCGAAGCACTTGAACGCTTCAGCGAACAGTTCGATCTGGTGATCGTGGATACGCCGCCCCTGCTCGCGGTAGCGGACGCTGCGATCGTCGCGAACATCGCCGGGGCCACGGTGCTGGTCATCCGCGCGGGCGCCCACACCGAACGCGAAATTGACGAATCGTTGAAAAAGCTGCGCCGCGCACATGCGCGGACGATCGGTGGCGTCATCAACGCGATCCCGCTCAAGCGCAATGGCCGCTATGCCTCGGCCGACTACACGTACGCGTACGCCTACTCCTCGGTCGATCCGGACGTCGTGCAGTAAATCCTGGGCTCGCCGGCGGGCAGCATCGAACCTCGATGGTGTCCGCCGGCCGCATGCCGGTACGCTTGCCAGGCGGGGTCTGCTCTCTCGTTTCAGGAAGTCTGCCAGGGCCTGTTCACGCTAATAACGGGCTGGCGAACGTGCCTTTCCGCCCGCAGTGCAAGGAGCAATGAGCGCCGTTTGGCCGAGCCAGACGCCCCGAAGGAAGTCCCCTTGGGGGACAAGCGACGCCCGACGCCGCGATGTGGCCGGAAAGGCACGTTCCCCTGATTAGAAAAACCTTCGCGGGGCTGGCCGCTATTAGCGTGAACAGGCCCTGGTGAGCGGCAACGCGGAAAGCCGCGCCAACTCCACGTTGTGCGGCTCCATGCAACCCGGGAAGAGAGGGACTTCAGCCAGTCACGGCAACCATCGCGCGCTTCATCTGCGCAAGGTAGCCATCGAGCGAGAAGTACTGCATGACATCGTTGAGTGCCTGATCCGCGATGCGTTGTGCGAGTTCCGGAGCGGCGCGCAGGGTTTCGATTGCCTCGGCCAGCAGGGCCGGCATTCCCGGCTCGACGAGCCAGCCGTTCTTGCGATGCCGCACGATCTCGACCACCCCACCCGCTGCCGCGGCGATCACCGGCCGACCAGCCGCCATTCCTTCGATGATCACCCGACCGAACGGTTCGGCTTCGGTTGACGTATGCAGAATGACGTCGACGGCTTTCATCCAGGCCGGCATGTCGTCACGAAACCCGGCAAAGTGCACCCGGTCAGCGACGCCAAGGCGCGCCGCCTGGCGATGCAGCGACTCGGCATAACGCTGCTCGCCGAAGAGCGCCGAGCCGACGAGTACCAGATGCACATCCGGCATCCGCGCCAACGCTTCCAGCGCGATGTGCTGCCCCTTCCACGGCGCGAGCCGTCCGAACAGGCCCGCCAGATAGACACCCTCGGGAAGTCCGAGACGTCGGCGCAACGTACCGATGTCATCCGCATCGACCGAACTGAATTCCCGCACGTCCACGCCGTTGTGCACGACCGGAACGGCCTCGGGACGGCAATCTGTCAAGGCAACGAGCGACGCCGCCGACGCGTGTGAATTGGCGATGATGCCGTCAACCGCGTAGCGCGTGAGCCACTTCACCATGAGCCGCTGCATCACCCCAAAATGCTCGCGAGACATGATGTCGTGCAGATGCCAGATGATGGGCTTGCGATGCAACGGCTTGCCGAGCGCGCCGAGCACAAGCGCCTTTTGCGTGTTGAGAAACAGGACATCGAAGTCTTCCGCTTGCCGCGCGATGGCACGGACCTGCCGGACGATGCCGGGCAGCGTGCCCAGCCAGCCCAGCCGCACACCCTCTTTCCTGATCCGCGAGACGCCGTGGTCGAGCGTCAGGTGAACCTTGACGCCCTGCGATTCGAGCCGGGACCGGAAGGGGCCGTCCGACAACAGCAGCACCTCGCGGCGCGCAACCCATGCCACCGCAAGGGGCAACATCGAAAACTCCGCGCCGCCGAGCTGTCCGCTCTGATCGACGAAAAGCACACTTGGCGTGATGACTGTCGCGGACGGCGCGTGAATGTCGTCGATGATCGCGGTAGCTGCGGCGCCGCGCGACATCATTTGCGCGCGGGAAAGGTCAGATGTGCTCATGTTGGTCGCGCTCTGGAATCTTTAGTTATTGGCTACCTATTATTTCGCCGCACGCAGCAGTCAAGTGTGCTTATCCGCACTTACCCAGCCTGACACAATCCTTTCGGATAGCTATACTCATTTCCTTCGCGCACACCCGGTTGAAAGAAATGGCCGCTACCGCGGTTATGTCAGCGGACGGCGAAGCGCTTCGGCGAGCACCTTGAGCCTGATCACTGAGCGCCGGCCGCAGCACCATGCGTCGCCTTGTGTGTGTCCGTCCGCACAGAACGCCGCCCCCATCCCCCGTACCCTACGTCCGATGTTCCTGCGCAGAGAGAGGGGGAGTCAACGTCATGAAAGTGGCCATCGTGCATGACTGGCTCGTCGTCTCTGGCGGTGCTGAAAAAGTACTTCAACAGATCATTGAATGTTTTCCGGACGCCGATCTGTTCAGCCTCGTCGACTTTCTCGAGGACAGGTCGCTCGTGCGCGGAAAACCTGTACGCACGTCGTTCATCCAGCATCTGCCGTTCGCGAAGCGCCGCTATCGCGGATATCTGCCGCTCATGCCGCTCGCCATCGAACAGTTCGATCTGGCCGGATATGACCTCATCATCACCAGTTCCTATGCCGTGGCCAAGGGCGTGCTGGTTGGTCCCGATCAGACGCATGTGAGCTATGTGCACTCGCCCATCCGCTACGCCTGGGACATGCAGCATCAATATCTACGCGAAGCCCATCTGACGCGCGGCCCGCGCTCCTGGGCAGCCCGCGCGCTGCTGCACTATCTGCGCAACTGGGATACGCACTCGGCGAACGGTGTCGACCAGTTGATCTGCAACTCGCATTTCGTGTCGCGGCGAATCATGAAGACCTACCGTCGCGAAGCGTCGGTGGTGCCGCCGCCGGTCGACGTCCAGGGCTTCGAGATGCGCGCCGGCAAGGAAGATTTCTATCTGACCGCGTCGCGCATGGTCCCCTACAAACGCATGGATCTGATCGTCGAAGCGTTTTCGGCGATGCCCGAGCGACACCTCGTCGTGATCGGGGACGGCCCGCAGATGTCGCTGATTCGTGCCAAGGCGGGACCTAACGTCACGATTCTCGGGTACCAGCCATTCGATGTCCTGAAGGACCACATGCAGCGCGCGCGAGCCTTCCTGTTTGCCGCCGAGGAAGACTTCGGCATTGCGCCGCTCGAAGCGCAGGCATGCGGAACGCCCGTGATCGCCTATGGCCGCGGCGGCGCGCAGGAAACGATCATCCCGCCCGGCGAGCCGAATCCGACCGGCATTCACTTCACGGAGCAAAGCCTGCCGTCGCTATGGGCTGCGATCGAGCTGTTCGAACAGCAGGCGGCGCTCTTCACACCGCAGGCTTGCCGCGCCAACGCTGAGCGCTTCGCACCCGCCGTTTTCCGTCGCTCGTTCATGATGGAAGTGATGCGGACAATCGCGGCGCAGAATGCGGTTCGGACGGCGCCTTACATACCTGACCGTGCACGCGTGAAAATGGAGTAATCCGCGATGACTTCACCTGCGTCCGTCAACGCACAGGTCCTCGTCGCCACACCGGCTGCGAGGCCCGCCGTCGACTTAGCCGACACCTCGAGTCTCAGGGGGCCTCCGAGCGTGCTATTCGTCGATCAGAGCGGACAGCTCGGCGGCGCCGAACTCTGCCTGTTGCCGCTTGCGTCTAGCTGGACCGCACGACGTGAAGTTCTGCTGCTCGCGGACGGACCGTTCCGCAAACGGCTGGAGTCGCTGGGCGTTCAGGTCGAACTGACGTGCGACGCCCGCGTGTCCCGCATCAGCAAGGACGCGGTGCGCGTCGGCTGGCTGATGGCGCTACCCGGCATCATCCGGCAGGCCCGCGCGATCGCACACCGCGCCAGATCGTTTGATGTCCTGTTCCTGAATACGCAGAAGGCGCTCGTCCTCGGCGCACTCGGCAAGCCGCTGCATCGCAAGCGGATCGTCTGGCATCTGCACGATATCCTGTCGGCCGAGCACTTCGGCCCCGTGCAAAGGCTCATCGTCAAATGGCTGACGCGTCTCGCGGTGGACCATGTGATCGCCAATTCACGGGCGTCCGCTTTTTCACTCGTCGAGCTCGCGAAATGCGCGCCGGAGTCGGTGCCAGTCGTGCATAACGGTGTCGATATGGACGTCTTCCGCAGCATCGATGCATCCGATCTCGGCGCGTTGCGCAAGCGTCTCGGTCTGCCGGAGACTGCCTATCTCGCTGGCCTCTTCGGCCGGCTCTCGCCGTGGAAGGGCCAGCATGTTGCGCTTGATGCACTGGCAAAGCTACCCGACGTGCACCTCGTGCTGGTTGGCGCGGCGCTCTTTGGCGAAGAGGCCTATGTGATCTCGCTGCGCGCCCAGGCCGCCCGGCTAGGTATCGAAGACCGCCTGCATTTCGCGGGCTTCCACGACGACGCGCCAGCGTGGATGAAGGCCATGGACGTAATCCTGCATACGTCGACCGTGCCCGAGCCATTCGGCCGCGTGATCATCGAGGGGATGGCCGCTGGTCGACCGGTCATCGCATCCGCAGCCGGCGGCGTGATGGAAATCGTACGGCATGGCAAGAATGGCTGGCTCGTGGAACCCGACAATGCCGCCGCCCTGGTCGATGCGGTGCAAACGCTGCGCGCAGAGCCGGATCTCGCGCAACGTCTAGCCAGCCAGGCACTCATCGATGTGAAACGGCATTTTTCTCTTGAAGCTTACCTGACGCAGATGACGAACGCCATCGCCAGCGTCGCACGCTGATCGAGCGGGTGACAGTGCCATCACGCGTGCGACGTGAGCATTCCGCTTGCGATCGGGTCAAGAGACGCCGACTTCAGCGCGCAAGCGAACCGCCGCGGCCGCCCGTTTGCATGTCATGCAGCGCAGCGAGCATCGCCAGGTACGCACGCTCGTTGGCGACTTCCTCGTCGGTGAGTCCGTTGCAGGCCTGGGCACCCATGATGATGCCGAGACACAGTCCATAACTGCCCGTAAAAGCGATCGGCGCGGGCGACGGACGCCTCATGCGCTCATAGGCAATGTCGAGAGCACGCCTGAGGTTGCTTTGCATGGTCAATCGTTCCCCCTTTCGCTTTCAACATGAACAGCCAAAGCGTAGCGGATGGAATATGCACACAGAAGGAGATTTTTCCTAAATCCAGCGTCTGATAGCCATCTCTTTTTGAGCGGGAAGTTTTTTCGTTTTATACCGAACGGGATATGGACTTTCGGACAAAATTTCGCTTTCCCGCTTCGTTTGAAATGAAAAACGGCGCCGCCTGCGATGTGCAGTGCGGCGCCGACTCAGACGGTCACCGGACAAACCGATACGGCCGTCCGGTCGAGGGTGGCTAGTTCCTGCCGTACCTGATCGTCTCGACACCGGTATCCGTGCCTAGCAGGCACAGATCGGCGCCGCGACCGGCGAACAGGCCCACGGTCACGACACCGGGCCACGCGTTGATTTCGGTCTCGAGCGCGCGCGGGTCTGTGATCCGCAAACCCTTCACGTCAATGATCTCGTTGCCGTTGTCGGTGATGAAGGGCGAGCCGTCCTTCGTCACGCGCACGACTGGCACCCCGCCCAGCGCCGTCACGCGGCGGCCGATTGCGGTGCGTGCCATCGGCACGACTTCGATGGGCAAAGGAAACGCGCCCATCACATCGACACGCTTCGTGGCGTCGGCGATGCAGACGAACACGTCCGAAACCGACGCGACGATCTTCTCCCGTGTCAATGCACCACCACCGCCCTTGATCATTGCGCCAGTGGGGTCAATTTCGTCGGCGCCGTCGACGTACACCGGCAGCGAGTCGATTTCGTTCAGGTCGAATACCTTGAAGCCGTGCGACTGCAGACGCGCGGTCGTGGCGATGGAACTGGACACCGCGCCGCGATAGCGCGCTTTCGTGGCGGCGAGCGCGTCGATGAAGCAGTTGGCTGTCGAGCCAGTGCCGACGCCGATCACGGAGCCCTCAGGCACGTTGGCGTTCACATAGTCGGCGGCGGCCTGGCCGACCAGTTGTTTGAGTTCGTCTTGGGTCATGGGAAGTGCAGACAAGCGGAAAATCGCAAGTTTACCGGAGTCGGGCGGGTCGGCCCGGTTTATCGGGCCAGCGCTCAAAAATGGCGCAGCGCCTGCTGCCATCGGCGGCAATCAACGCGAGTGTGGCCTTAAGGCGCGGATGGGGTCTCGCCGCCCTCCTTCGGCATGTATTTATCCAGCAGCGCCTGAGCGATCGCATCGGTTTCCGCGTCCGGATTGCCCGTGTAGTCGCGTGGGCGGAAATGCATCTGGAACGCGGCGAATACGCGCTTCGTCCGCTCGTCGAGCACACCGTCGGTGGCGGTCTCGTAGCCATAGCGGGCAAGCTTCTGCTGCAGGCCGCGGATGTCGACTGGCATCGAAGGGTCGCGTCCCGCGAGATGCGCGCTGACCACCGAGGCATCCGGCCATGCGCCGACACCTGCATCATAAAGCTGCTTCCACGGAAACACCGGGCCGGGATCGATCTTGCGCTGCGGAGCGATGTCGCTGTGACCGACCACGCGCGTCGGAGGAATGTTGTAGCGCGTGACGATGTCCTTCGCGAGCCGGATCAGCGCATCGACCTGCGCGGGCGGATAGGGCTGCCAGCTGCGGCCCTGCGGCGTGTCGACAGGGCCCAGATTGACGTTCTCGATACCGATCGATGCCGCGTTCAGTTCCGTCGTGCCCTGCCAGTAGCTGACGCCCGCATGCCACGCGCGCTGCGACTCAGGCACGAGCTGCCAGATGACCGGCTTGCCGTTCCTCAACTGCGGGGCGTCCGGGACGACGTAATGCACGCTGACGCCTTCGGTCGTCAGGACGCGCAACGATTGCGCCTCGTCGATCTCGGTGTAGTGCATCACCAGGAAACGCACGCGCGAATCGACGTTCTGCGCCTGATAGCGCGAATCGGCGATGTAGTTGCCGCGGTCGACCGCGGTGGTCGAACACGCGGCCGCCAGCAGCGCAACGAGTGCGAAAGCCCCGACGCGCATCGCGTGCACGCGACCTGTTTCGGTGAAGTTCATGCTGCGAAGAATGCAGATGCCTCAGGTCTTCGTGAGCGCCGTACGCTGCCGCACGGCCTCGTAAAGGCATACCCCGCTCGCCACCGACACATTCAGGCTCTCGACACTGCCGGCCATCGGAATATGCATCACCATGTCGCACGTATCGCGCGTGAGGCGGCGCATGCCTTCGCCCTCAGCACCCATCACGAGCGCAACGGGACCGTCGAACTTCGTGTCGTACAGACTCTTCGGCGCGTCATCCGAGGTGCCGACTACCCACACGCCGGCCTCTTTCAGTTCGCGCAGCGCGCGCGCCAGATTGGTGACCGTGATGTACGGCACGGTGTCGGCGGCGCCACTCGCCACTTTCGCGGCCGTCGCGTTGAGCCCGACCGCGCGATCGCGCGGCGCGATGATCGCATGTGCGCCCGCGGCATCGGCAACCCGCAGACATGCGCCGAGGTTGTGCGGATCGGTCACGCCATCGAGCACCAGCAGCAACGCCGGCCCGTTGATCCCGTCGAGCAGCTCCGCGAGATTCTGCGCGAGCGGCAGATCCCCCGCACGTGCGACGACGCCCTGGTGGCGCTCGGTATGCGCGAGTCCCCACAGCCGCGTTTCATCGGCGGCGATCAGGCGCACGCCGGCTTCTTTCGCCACGTGCAGGAATTCCGTCATCCGGCGATCCTTGCGCGTCGCGTCGTAATAA
Organism: Paraburkholderia sp. BL10I2N1; assembly: GCF_004361815.1. Classification (NCBI taxonomy): domain Bacteria; kingdom Pseudomonadati; phylum Pseudomonadota; class Betaproteobacteria; order Burkholderiales; family Burkholderiaceae; genus Paraburkholderia; species Paraburkholderia sp. BL10I2N1. The sequence continues at coordinate 4,203,975 of NZ_SNWA01000001.1, forward strand.
ATATCTTCGACCGTCGACGCATCGTGCCGCAGACGTGCGGTCACCGCGTGGAAACCATAGAGAACCTTGAGACGTGCCATGACTGAAACAACCTTTGATTGAGCGAATCTGCGATGCGCTGTTGAACGCGCCTGTTATCGCACGTTGAGATGCGTGTCTGACTGACAAACTGGCCGACAAACTGCCGAAAACGGACAACGCGCAACCAGCATTCGATATGCCGGCTGCGCGCTGCATACTGCTTCAACCCTTCAGACCGAACCAGGCCATCGGCCAGGCGTCAGCCGGGCTTGAACCGGGAGTGTCAACGCTTCTTGCGTGCCTGGGTCTTCGATGCGGGCTTCGCCGCGGCGCCGTGCTTCTTCGCGGCGCCGCGCGCTGCGCGCGCTTCCTTGACTGCCGCGGTTTGCGCGGGCGCGGCCTTTTTGCGTTTGCCACCTTCGACTGGCGGCAGCGACCGCACACGCGGACCGCCACTCTCGCCAGCCGACTTGTCGGCAAGCGAAGGCCGGCTCGTCGGCGACTTGATGGGCGTATCGCGCACCAGACGGAAATCGATCTTGCGCGCATCGAGATCGACGCGGCTCACCTGCACACGCACGCGATCCGACAGACGATAGCGAATGCCCGTGCGTTCGCCGCGCAGTTCGTTCTTGATCTCGTCGTACTGGAAGTAGTCGGAGCCCAGTTCGGTGACGTGTACAAGGCCCTCGATAAAGAGCGCGTCGAGCTGCACGAAAATCCCGAACGACGTCACGCCGTTCACCATGCCGCCATACTCTTCGCCGAGCTTGTCGCGCATGAAGTAGCACTTGAGCCACGCTTCGACGTCGCGCGAGGCTTCGTCCGCGCGCCGCTCGTTCGCCGAGCAGTGCAGGCCGAGCTCTTCCCAGATCGCCGTGTTCGAGCGGTTGCGGCTGCGCTTCTCGTCATCGGCCTGCTGCATCGCGCGGGCGCGCGGCGACAGCGCGGTATTCAGTGTGACGCCATGCGGCGCGCTCGGCTGATACTTGCGCCCCTGCAGGACAGCGTAGATCGCGCGGTGCGTCAGCAGGTCGGGATAGCGGCGGATGGGACTCGTGAAGTGCGCGTACGCCTCGTACGCGAGACCGAAGTGGCCGATGTTCTCCGGGCTGTAGACCGCCTGCTGCATCGAACGCAGCAACATCGTCTGCAGCATCTGCGCGTCGGGCCGGTCGCGGATCTGCGCCATCAGCGCGGCGTAGTCGCTCGCGTGAGGCGTCTCGCCGCCGCCGAGCGTCAGACCCATGCCGCGCAGGAACGTACGCAGATTTTCGAGCTTCTCGGCCGTGGGGCCTGCGTGCACGCGGTACAGGCCCGGATGCTTGTTGCGCTTCATGAAGTCGGCCGCGCACACGTTCGCGGCCAGCATGCATTCTTCGATCAGCTTGTGCGCGTCGTTGCGCGTGCGCGGAATGATCTGTTCGATCTTGCCCTGCGCGTTGCAGACGATGTACGTCTCGGTCGTATCGAAATCGATCGCGCCGCGCTTCTGGCGCGCGGTGAAGAGCGACTTGTACACGCCGTGCAGGTTCTGCAGTTGGGGCAGCAAGGCCGCGCGACGTGCGGCCTCCGGACCTTTGGTGTTGGCCAGCACCGCGGCGACTTCCGTATAGGTGAGCCGCGCCGCCGAATGCATCACGCCCGGATAGAACTGGTACGCCTTGATCTCGCCGCGGGCGGTGATGACCATGTCGCACACCAGCACGCAACGGTCGACCTGCGGATTGAGCGAGCACAACCCGTTTGACAGCTTCTCCGGCAGCATCGGAATCACACGGCGCGGGAAATACACCGACGTGCTGCGTTCGATCGCATCGACGTCGAGGCCGCTATCGGGATGCACGTAATGCGACACGTCGGCGATTGCGACGATCAGGCGGAAACCTTCACCCCGGCCGACAGTGACCGGCTCGCAGTAGACGGCATCGTCGAAGTCGCGCGCATCTTCGCCGTCGATCGTAACGAGCGGCACATCGCGCAAATCGATCCGATGGCGGATATCGGACGGACGGACTTCAACGGGCAGCTTCGCGGCGTCGTCGAGCGCGGCCTGGCTGAACTCGTACGGCACGCCATACTTGCGCACCGCGATTTCGATTTCCATGCCCGGATCGTCGATGTCGCCGAGCACTTCGACCACGCGCCCGAGCGGTTGCGAATGGCGGCTCGGAAAGTCCGTCAGTTCCACGACGACCACCTGCCCGACTTTCGCCTTCTTGGTGTTCTGTGTGATCAGGATGTCGTGGCCGATGCGCTTGTCTTCGGGCGCGACGATCAGCGCGCCGTTCTCGTTGAGCAACCGGCCGATCACGCGCCGGTTAGCGCGGTCCGTCACCTCGACGATATGGCCTTCGGGCCGGCCGCGCCGGTCATACCCGACGATGCGCGCGAGCACGCGATCGTTATGCATGACCTTCTGCATTTCGCCGGTGGGCAGGAACAGATCGTCCTGACCGTCATCGCGCACAAGAAAGCCGTAGCCATCGCGATGCCCCTGCACGCGACCCGCGACGAAATTCGACGGATGGGTCAGCTGATAGTGGCCGCGCTGGTCGAGACGGATCTGTCCGTCACGCTCCATGGCCGCGAGGCGCTTGAAAAAACCTTCGCGCTCCTGGCGCTTGATCGACAGTGCCTCGGCGATGTCGTTTGCAGCAAGCGGCGTTTCGCCCGTGCGCAGCACGCCGAGAATTTCTTCACGGCTCGGAATCGGATAGGGATATTTGCTCAAGGGCTTGTCGATGATTTTTTCTCGTTGCATGGACGTCGGTCGGTGATGCCTTTGGATGCACCTGCGCTTCATTGTGCTGAAACTGCCTGACCCGGTTCGTGCAGGTTGCCTCGCGCGTTTGTGCACCGTGCCATCGAACTTCTGCGGGGCATTCTAACACCCGTCCCGCTCGCCACGCGGCCCTTGCAGGCTCGCCGGACATGGCGCACAGGCCGTGCAGCGGCACCTTCTCGAAATACTTGACACGATCGTTCGTAACGCTATAATTGCGTTCTTTGCTGCACACCCACCTGCCCAGGTGGCGGAATTGGTAGACGCACCAGGTTCAGGTCCTGGCGGTGGCAACACCGTGGAGGTTCGAGTCCTCTCTTGGGCACCAGATTCAAAAGAAAACCGCCTTCGGGCGGTTTTCTTTTTGTGTGAGACTTGGCAATCGGGCCGTGAAGGATTGAATCCAGATGCCAGCTCAGTGCAGCAAAGCGGATGGCAGTGAGTCGCAAATCAATTTGCATGTTCCAATTGACACGCTGCATCATCCCGCTACAATAGCCGTCTAGCTTGAAACGTGCCCAGGTGGCGGAATTGGTAGACGCACCAGGTTCAGGTCCTGGCGGTGGCAACACCGTGGAGGTTCGAGTCCTCTCTTGGGCACCACCGTTTCGAGCAATACAAGACACCCCGCAATGCGATCAGCCTGCGGGGTTTTTTGTTTCTGCGCTCCGTCCAGGCTTGCATCGCCGTTTCCGTGCGCGATGTCCGCGGTGATATCCCGTAGCCCGACGGTATCAAACGCATGCACGACAACCAGGTCGGTCGCTTCGCGTGCACCCCCCTTGCCCCACGCTTCCCCTATAAGGGGCCAGCCGATTTCGACATCGGATACTGCGCCGTCTTCGGGATCGGCGATATCCAGTCCCTGAAGCGCGCCGGACACGCCGCGCTCAACCAAAGCGCGAGATCCTGGTGCAATGCACCAATAAAAAATCACCAAAAAATCATCCAATAAATCGCTTTCAAATAATACATAAATTACATATAGCCAACATTACGGCCCTTGATCTTTCGAAGAGAAAGCATGGACCTCAGGGATTATTACGGATTGAACGGTTTCAACAATGCAACCACTTAACGCTCGGCGTACACTCGCTCGGAGCCCGCACCCACGGGGCATGCGAAGGATGTTCAGGCGGCCTGCTGCATGAAGGCGGGATACTGGAGACAAGGAGAACAATGAAATGAGCTGGACCCGGGAACAGAGAAACGTCACGATTGCGGCCTATCTCGGCTGGACACTGGACGCATTCGATTTCTTTCTGATGGTATTCGTCCTGAAAGACATTGCGGCGGAATTCGGCACCGACGTGAAGTCGGTCAGTTTTGCCATCATGTTGACCTTGATCATGCGCCCACTCGGTGCCCTGATTTTCGGCTGGCTTGCCGACAAGTTCGGCCGCCGTCCGACGCTGATGATCAACATCGCGTGCTTCTCATTGCTTGAGCTGCTGTCCGGCCTCTCGCCGAACCTGACCACCCTGCTAGTGCTTCGCGCCCTCTTCGGCATTGCGATGGGCGGCGAATGGGGCGTCGGCGGCGCGCTGACAATGGAAACCGTGCCGCCTAAATCGCGTGGATTTGTGTCGGGCCTGCTGCAGGCGGGTTACCCGAGCGGCTATCTGCTCGCGTCGGTCGTGTTCGGCCTGTTCTTCCAGTACATCGGCTGGCGCGGCATGTTTTTCGTCGGTGTGCTGCCCGCGCTGCTGGTGCTGTACATCCGGGCGCACGTGCCCGAATCGCCCGCCTTCAAGACGCTCGAGAAGAAAGCTCACCCGGGCCTGATCGCCTCGTTGAAGAAGAATGTGAAGCTGTCGCTCTACTCGATCGTGCTGATGACCGCGTTCAACTTCTTCTCGCATGGCTCGCAGGATCTATATCCGACGTTCCTGCGCGTGCAACATGAGTTTGACGCGCACACGGTGTCGTTGATCACAATCACGCTGAACATCGGTGCGATCGTCGGCGGCCTGTTCTTTGGCGCGCTATCGGAAAAGATCGGCCGCCGACGCGCCATCTTCATCGCAGCGCTGATCTCGCTGCCGGTGCTGCCGCTCTGGGCATTCTCGTCGACGCCGGTCTTGCTCGCAGCCGGCGCGTTCCTGATGCAGATCTCGGTGCAAGGTGCGTGGGGCGTGATTCCGGTTCACCTGAACGAAATCTCGCCCGATGAAATCCGCGCTACGTTCCCGGGGCTCGTGTACCAGCTCGGCAACCTGATCGCATCGGTCAACGGACCACTCCAGGCAGGCGTCGCCGAAGCACACGGCAACAACTACGCGACGGTGATGGCAACCGTGATCGGCATTGTTGCGGTTGTGATCGCGGTCCTGATTCTCTTTAGCCGTGAGCGCCGCGGCATCGATATGACCCAGTCCGCCAGAGAGGTCGCGACAGCAGACTGATCGCCGCGATCCGCCAGACGCGGTTTCACTCCGATCGAGTCCGGTTAAATGCCGGACTCAGCCACACCAGAACAGGCGGTCCATCAAGCCGCCAGGCCGGAAATACGAGGCCGTTCCGATTTCGATCGGAACGGCCTGGTCGAGCGCTCCGCCAACCAGGCGCTCTGAAGGCGCCATAGAAGCCGCGCACAAGCGAGGCGGCGCCGGCCGTATGTCGACCGCGCCCCCTGCACGCGCCCCCGCAGGACAAACGCTAGCGCGCCGCTCTGAGAGGCGTGCCAGCCGGATCTTGAAACAGGGAGAAAGCGCCATGCCACTGCTCATCGTTGCGCTGATCGTCGCCAGTGCGGCGCTCGTCTATGTAGAGGCGCGTGCGTTGTGGTGGCTGGCCTTGCTCGGCGTGTGGGTCGGGCTCGCGTATATCAGCGGCGCAGCGGGACCGGTTACCGCAGCGCTCTTCGCGATCCTCGTCGTGCTGCCTGCGCTCGTGCTCACGATCAAACCGTTGCGCCGTGTGTGGCTGACGAAACCCGTATTCGAAGTCTTCCGCAAGATCCTGCCGCAGATGTCGCCGACCGAACGGGATGCGATCGAAGCCGGCACGGTCTGGTGGGATAGCGCGCTCTTCTCTGGACGGCCGCACTGGGACACGCTGCTCGCGCACGGCCCCGCGACGCTCAGCGCCGAGGAACAGTCGTTCCTCGACAACGAATGCCAGCACCTGTGCGATCTCGCGAACGACTGGGAAACCACCGCGGTCTGGCAGGACCTGTCGCCGGAAACGTGGCGGTACATCAAGGAAAAAGGCTTCCTCGGCATGATCATTCCGAAGCAGTACGGCGGCAGGCAGTTCTCCGCGTACGCGCACTCGCAGATCATCATGAAGCTGGCAACGCGCTGCTCGGCCGCCGCTGTTTCGGTGATGGTGCCGAACTCGCTCGGCCCCGCCGAACTGCTAATGCACTACGGCACCGAGGCGCAAAGAAACTACTATCTGCCGCGCCTTGCGAGCGGCGAGGAGATCCCCTGCTTCGCGCTCACGAGCCCTTATGCCGGCTCGGACGCGGCGGCGATACCGGATGTCGGCATCGTCTGCAAGGGCATGTTCGAGGGCCGCGAGACGCCCGGTTTTCGCGTCTCGTGGGACAAGCGCTACATCACGCTCGGCCCGATCGCGACCGTCCTCGGCCTTGCGTTCCGCGCGTACGATCCCGATCATCTGCTTGGCACCGACGACGAACCCGGCATCACCTGCGCGTTGATACCGACGAACCATCCGGGCGTGAATATCGGCCGCCGCCACTGGCCGCTCAATGCCGTGTTCCAGAACGGCCCGAACTCCGGCAAGGACGTCTTCATCCCGCTCGACTGGGTGATCGGCGGACGCACCCAGGTCGGCAACGGCTGGCGCATGCTGATGGAATGCCTCGCAGCGGGACGCGCGATCTCGCTGCCTTCGTCGAATGTCGGCATCGCCAAGCTCGCCGTGCGCGGCACCGGCGCGTATGCCGCCGTGCGCCGCCAGTTCCGCACGGCCGTGGGCAGGTTTGAAGGCGTCCAGGAAGCGCTCGGCCGGATGGGCGGCAACCTGTATGTGATGGACGCCGCGCGCCGCCTGTCGGCTCATGCGATCGATCTCGGCGAAAAGCCCTCGGTCATCTCAGCGATCGCCAAATATCACCTCACCGAGCGTGCCCGGAAGGTGATCAACGACGGTATGGATGTCGTCGCCGGCAAGGGCATCTGCATGGGTCCGTCGAATTTCCTCGCGCGGGCGTATCAGCAGGTGCCGATCTCGATCACGGTCGAAGGCGCGAACATTCTCACGCGCTGCCTGATCATCTTCGGCCAGGGCGCGATCCGCTGCCACCCCTACGTGCTGAAGGAAATGGCCGCGACCCGTGAAACGGATCGCAACAAGGCGCTACGCGATTTCGACGACGCCTTCTTCGGGCACGTCAACTTCACGATGTCGAACGTCGTGCGCAGCTTCCTGTATGGCGTGACGGGCGGCGCCTTCATCGCGAAGCCGCAGCGCGCGCACGCGCCGCTCGTGCACTACTACCGCGCGGCGACCCGACTTTCGACCGCGTTTGCGCTGCTCGCGGACGTGTCGATGTTCGTGCTCGGCGGCGATCTGAAGCGTCGCGAGCGGATCTCGGGGCGTCTTGGCGATGTGCTGTCGCAGCTGTATCTGATCTCCGCGACGCTCAAGCGGTTCGAGGACGAGGGCCGCCAGGAGAGCGATCTGCCGCTGGTGTGCTGGGGTGTCGAAGATGCGCTGTACCAGGCGCAGCAAGCCATCGACGGCGTGCTCGCGAACTATCCGAACCGCGTAGCCGCGGGACTTGTGCGCGTGCTCGCCTATCCGTTCGGGCTGCCGCATCGCGCGCCGCCAGACAGTCTCGGCACCGCGATCGCGGAATTGATGCAGACGCCAGGCGCCGCGCGCGATCGGCTGGTGGCGGATTCCTACGTGCCACCGGTCGAAGTCGATCCGCTCGGCTATGGCGAACTCGTCTTCGAGCTGACGCCACGCGTGACTGAAATCGACCAGAAGCTGCGCGACGCAGTCAGACAAGGGCTGATCGCACCGATGCCGCAAAGCCTGCCCGATCTCGCGGGCTGGACCGAGGCCGCCCTGCAGCATGGCCTGATCGACGCGAATGAACGCCAGCTCCTCGCCGACTACGCACGCTACGGCGCGGAGGTGGTGAAAGTCGACGATTTCGCGCCCGACTTCGACATGCTCGCCGGCCTGCAAAAACGAAAGGATGCGCTCGACAAGGCGAAGCAGCTTGCCGCCTGAACCTTGCGCCGTGCACACTGACAACAATCCCACGGGCGAGGAGCACCGGACGATGAACGACTCTTACCTGAACTTCGTCAACTCGCCCTTCGGCGCCCGGCTCGCGCGCTCGCTTGGCCTGCCGAAGCCCGAGGTGTTGCGCCGTTACCGGACCGACCGACCCGAATTCGAAGATCTCATCGCGATCGGCGCGGGACCGCAGCCGGCGCTGCTCGATGCGCTTGCCGACGTGATCAGCCGCCTCGGCGTGACGAGCGTCGCGCACGAAGGCGCCGGGCTCTGGATGCCGCTCGCCAATCGGCACGGCCTGATGACCGGCCGCTTCGAGCCTGTCGATGGCGACGCTTCGCAGGGACGTCTCGCCGCGCTGCTGTTCGATGCCAGCGGCATCGACGACAGCAGCCAGTTCGACGCGCTCTATGCATTCTTTCACGACGCGCTGCGCTCGCTCGGCAAGTGTGGCCGCATCGTCGTGCTCGGACGGCCGCCCGAGGCGTGCGCGAACCCGCGTCAATGGACTGCGCAACGCGCACTGGAAGGATTGACCCGGTCGCTCGGCAAGGAAGCGCGGCGAGGCATCACAGCCAATCTGGTGTACGTGGCGCAGGGCGCGGAAGACGGTATCGAAGCCACGTTGAGGTTTTTCCTGTCGCCCCGTTCCGCGTATGTGTCGGGGCAGGTCGTGCGCCTGGAGAAAGCCGCGAGCGGCGGCGAGGCGATCGACTGGAAACAGCCGCTGACCGGTCTGCGTGCGCTCGTGACGGGTGCTGCACGCGGCATTGGGGCATCGATTGCTGGCGTGCTGGCGGCGGAAGGCGCGCACGTGATCGGCATCGACATCCCGACGGCGAAAGACGCGCTGGGTGCGACGATGCGGCAACTCAACGGCACCGCCCTCGCCTTCGATATCGCTGCCTCCGAAGCGCCCGCACAGATCGCCGCCGCGCTCGACGAAAACGGTGTCGACATCATCGTCCACAACGCGGGGATCACGAAGGACAAAACGATCGCGAAGATGAGCGAAGCCGCGTGGCACAGCGTAATCGACATTAATCTGTCGGCGCAGGAACGGATCGACGATGTGCTCCTCGAAGCGGGCACGTTGCGCGACGGTGGCAGGATTATCTGTGTATCGTCGATCAGCGGCATCGCGGGCAATCGCGGCCAGAGCAACTATGCGACGTCCAAGGCAGGCGTGATCGGCCATGTAGAGAGCATGGCGGCCCCTCTGCGCGAGCGGCGCATCACGATCAATGCGGTCGCGCCCGGCTTCATCGAAACGCGGATGACCGCCACGATTCCACTCGCCATCCGCGAAGCCGGCCGTCGCATGAATTCGATGAGCCAGGGCGGCCAGCCGGTCGACGTCGCGCAGACCGTCGCGTGGTTCGCGCACCCGGGCTCGGCTGGCGTGACCGGGCAGGTGGTCCGCGTCTGCGGCCAGAGCCTCATCGGAGCGTAATCATGGGTGAGCCCCTCGGCTACGGTCCGGCCGTAGGTTCGACACGGCCGAAGACCGTCGTGATCGAGCGTTTGCCGAAGCCCGCCGCACTATACGGACGCGCACTGTCCGGTCTCGTCAAGCGTGGGCGCGAAGCGCCTCTACCGCCAGTGTGTTTCGTGCGACCGGCCGTCACGCTGGAGGAGGCCGCCATTGATCGCTATGCGCGTGTGTGCGGCTTCATCCCCGAACAGGGCATGCCGTTCACGTTTCCGCATCTGCTCGCGTTCCCACTCCATCTGCTGATGCTGACCGATCCGGCGTTTCCGTGGCCCGCGCTCGGGCTCGTGCATCTGGCCAACAGCGTCCATCTGCGCAAGCCGCTCGATGCCGGCGACGTGCTGCGCGTCGAAGTCGAATTCGGCGCGCTGCTCAAGCACGACAAGGGTCAGGCATTCGTGCTGCACTCGCGGCTTTACCGGCGCGGCGAGGCAGTGTGGGATGGCGACAGCGTCTATCTGAAGCGCGCAGTCCGGGCGCAGGGCGATCCGCTCGCGCCGCTCGATATCGACCGCGACGCGCTTACCCGGCAGGCACGCTGGCAACTGCCGCCGCAACTGGGGCGCGACTACGCGAAGGCGTCCGGCGACTACAACCCCATTCACCTGACGGCGCTCTCGGCCCGCGCCTTCGGTTTTCCGCGCGCCATTGCGCACGGCATGTGGACGCTTGCGCGCGCGGCGTCCGCTTTGCAACCTCCCAGGCGGCTGGCGAGCGCCATCATCAGTGGAGAATTCAAGCTGCCGATGCTGCTGCCCGGCGAGGTGTCGCTCTGGACGGCCTCGCCTCTTTCCACTTCACGCGAACTCGAAGTGCGCGACGTGGCCGGCGCGAAGCCGCATCTGCGCGGCCGCTTTCAGTGGACGCTGCAATGAGCATTGGCATGGCGCACCGCAATGAAAAGGTGGAATCAATGCGGTGCCGTTTTCGTTTTACAGATTCCAGTAGTCGGCTGGCGCGCTGTGCCACTATCCTCACTCGTGTTCAAACTGTCGAGTAACAGGGAACGACCCGAAGGAGCCAGGCATGTCCTACCCGCTTCCTGCTGTACGGCGCGTCGCGATCATTGGCGGCAACCGGATTCCGTTTGCGCGTTCCAACACCGCATACGCGAGCGCGTCGAACCAGGACATGTTGACGTTCACCCTGCAGGGTCTGATCGACCGTTTCAACCTGCATGGAGAGCGGCTCGGCGAGGTCGCGGCGGGCGCAGTCATCAAGCATTCACGCGACTTCAACCTGACGCGGGAATCGCTGCTGTCGACGACGCTCGCCAGGGAAACCCCTGCCTATGACGTGCAGCAGGCCTGCGGCACCGGCCTCGAAGCCGCGATTCTGGTCGCGAACAAGATCGCGCTCGGGCAGATCGAAGCCGGGATCGCGGGCGGCGTCGATACGACTTCGGATGCGCCGATTGGCGTCAACGAGCGCATGCGCAAGATTCTGCTCGAAGCGAATCGCGGCAGGACGACCAGCGAGCGCGTGAGCGCGCTCGCCCGCCTGCGCCCGCAGATGCTTTTCAAGCCGCTGCTGCCGCGCAATAGCGAACCGCGCACGGGCCTGTCGATGGGCGAGCATTGCGAACTGATGGCCAAGCGCTGGGGCATCTCACGCGAGGCGCAGGACGTCCTCGCCCATGAAAGCCATCGCAAGCTTGCGGATGCCTATCAGCGCGGCTTTCTGAACGATCTGATGACGCCTTGGCGCGGCCTCGCGCGCGACAACAACCTGCGTGCCGACCTCACGCTCGAGAAGCTCGCGAACCTGAAGCCGGTATTCGATCGCGACGCCGGAACGCTCACCGCCGGCAACTCGACGCCGCTCACTGACGGCGCGTCGGCCGTGCTGCTGGCGAGCGAAGCGTGGGCGGCCGCGCGCGGATTGCCGGTGCTGGCGTACCTGTCGTGGTCGGAAACGGCGGCGGTCGATTTCTTCGATAAAAAGGAGGGTTTGCTGATGGCGCCCGCCTACGCCGTGCCGCGCATGCTCACCCGCGCGGGCCTGACGTTGCAGGACTTCGACTTCTACGAAATTCACGAGGCTTTTGCCGCGCAGGTGCTCTGCACGCTCGCGGCGTGGCAGGATGACGAATATTGCCGCACGCAACTCCGTCTGCCCGGCCCACCCGGTGTGATCAATCGGGCGAAACTGAATGTGAACGGCAGTTCGCTCGCGACCGGCCATCCGTTCGCGGCGACCGGCGGACGGATCGTCGCCAGCCTCGCGAAGCTGCTGGCGCAGCTCGACAAACCCGCTGGCACGGCGCGTGGACTGATTTCAATCTGCGCGGCGGGCGGCCAGGGTGTCGTCGCGATACTCGAACGTTAGCGTCACGCCGAAGTGAAGCTCAGATGAAGCCCGTATCAAGCCCGTACGATACCCAGAAAAACACAGACAGACTCAGGAGGACAACCGATGATCCAGTCCACGCAAACGCCGCCGCCCGCGGGTACCGCTCCGGCGCCGGCTGCACCGACAGGAGCGAGCGCGCCCAGAACGCCCAACACCGATGGCATCTGGTACGCGTCGTATCCGGAGGACGTCCCGCGCGACATCGATGTCAACCAGTACGAGTCGCTGGTTCAGTTCTTCGACGAATCGATCGAGAAGTATCGCGAGCGCGTCGCGTATGTGAGCGTCGGCGCGAACCTGACGTACGGTGAGCTGGGCCGCAAGGCAACCGCGTTCGCGGCGTATCTGCAAGGCATCGGCGTCAAGCCTGGCGAGCGCGTGGCGATCATGCTGCCGAATACGTTCCAGTATCCGGTGTCACTGTTTGGCGTGCTCAAATCGGGCGCGATCGTCGTCAACGTGAACCCGCTCTACACGGTGCGCGAACTGGCGCATCAGCTCAAGGACAGCGGCGCACAGACGATCGTCGTGTTCGAGAACTTCGCGAAGACCCTCGAAGACGCGCTGCCTGGCACGAAGATACAGAACGTGATCGTCACCGGTCTCGGCGACCTGCTCGCCGACGGCCCCAATCTCAAGGGCCGTTTTCTGAACTTCATGCTGAAGCACGTGAAGAAAATGGTGCCCGCCTACAACTTGCCCGAAGCGGTGCGGCTGCTCGATGCGCTCAGGATCGGCTATGCGACGCCGCTCACGCCTGTCCGCCTCTCGCCTGGCGACATCGCGTTCCTGCAATACACCGGGGGCACGACGGGCGTCGCCAAAGGCGCGATGCTCATGCACCGGAACATCATCGCGAACGTCCTGCAGGCGAAAGCGTGGGCCGCAGGCCAACTGACGGCCACCATCGAAACTGTGCTGACGCCGTTGCCGCTCTATCACATCTATTCGCTGACCGTGAACGCCCTGATTTTCATGGGGCTCGGCGGGCGCAACATCCTGATCGCCAATCCGCGTGACGTGAAGCGTGTGATGATGATCATCCGGCACGAGAAATTCACCGGCATCACCGCGGTCAATACGCTCTACAACGCGTTCCTCGAGAACGAGGAGTTCAGAAAGCGCGACTTTTCCGACCTGAAGCTCGCGATGGCGGGCGGCATGGCCACGCAGAAGGCCGTCGCGGACCGCTTCAAGGCGGTGACCGGCCAGCCGATCGTCGAGGGCTATGGGCTAACCGAATGTTCGCCGATCGTGTCGATGAATCCGGTCGACCTGAAGCACATGCGCGATTTCGAAGGCTCGATTGGACTGCCCGCCCCGTCGACCCATGTGCGCTTCAGGAAAGACGACGGAACGTGGGCCAACATCGGCGAGCCGGGCGAACTGTGCGTCAAGGGTCCGCAGGTGATGAAAGGCTACTGGAACCGCCCCGACGAAACCGCAAAAGTCTTCGACGACGAAGGCTGGCTCGCCACCGGCGATATCGGCGTGATGGACTCGCGCGGCTTCATCCGGCTGATCGACCGCAAGAAGGACATGATCCTGGTGTCGGGCTTCAACGTCTATCCGAACGAGGTTGAAGACGTGATCGCCATGCACCCGGACGTGCGCGAAGTCGCGGCGATCGGCATTCCCGACGCGGCTCAGGGAGAACGCATCAAGGTATTCATCGTGCGGCGTAACCGGGACCTGACGGAAGAACAGGTCATCGCACACTGCCGCAAGCACCTGACGGGCTACAAGGTGCCGAAGGTGGTCGAGTTCCGCGACGAACTTCCGCAAACCAATGTCGGCAAGATCCTGCGCCGCCAGTTGCGCGACGAGGAACTGGCCCGACAGAGACCCGCCTGAGCTCGCGAGGCTGGCACAGGCGGGCGGTTTAGATTCTGGAGAGATTCATGACGTACGCAATGCATCGTCCCATGCGTCCTCGTTCGTGTTGTGCCAGCTCCACGACACTGAAGCGTCTCGTCAGTCTCCTCGCAGCAGGCGTTTTCGCCTGCGTGGCGGGCGTATCGTCCGCCCAGACCGACGAGCTGCAGGCCGTGACGGTGGATCTGCCCGCCTCGCTCAACGTAGCGTCTGCGTCGCCCGCGCAAGTTGGCAAGCTCCCCGTCGACGAGCAGGTGCGCTGGCTGCGCCGGGCCGCCCAAAGCGGCGCGCTCGAGAGACTCAACGACGCGCAGCTCGACGCGCTGTTCGAGTCGCTCGATCCGTTGACGGTGCCCCGCTACATCAAGGAAGGACCAAACGGCTATCCGTCCTACGAGTTCACGATGTCGCGTCAGGAACGCATCCGCGGCATCTGGCCCGAAGCCCCCGATCACATGCTGGTGCGCCTCTCGCGCGGGCCGCTGCGCATCTACGCCAGATGGCTGCCGGATGGCGCGCATTCCGGCCAGGAGATCATCTACGACGAGTCGAAACGCACCGACGAAATCTATGGCCACCTGGGCGGCCTGCTGAGCGTGATTCCGCTGTGGACGTCAGTCAACGGAACGCTGGCACACGCGCAGTCGCGCCACCAGGTGCGCGATCTCGGCACCGAGTACGTCGCGAACCAGTTCGTGTCGGAAGGCATGAAGTTTGCCGAGGCCGGCATCACGCGGCCGCTCAAGATCGACGTGAAGACCGTCGATGGCGTACGCGTCGTCGCGTTCACGTACGAAACAGCGGCAGGCCAGCCCGAGTTCTACGCGAAGAAGGAGACGTTGGGGCTCGATTTGCGCCATCCCTGGTTTCGCTGCGTCGAGTCCTATGACAACGACGGCAGGATCTTCGAGAGGATCGTCTTCGAAACCATCACGCCCAAAACTTTCGACGATGCAACATTCGACCCGAAAAATCCGGCCTATCAGTTCTAGGTTCCGTGTGAGTTCCGCGTAAGTCCCGCGTCAGGCTCGATGAGCAGTCGATCACGAAGGCAACCGGCGCGCGGCGGCCCGCTTCGCGCACGTCGCGGGTCGTCAGGGCGGAGTGCGGAACGCAATGCGTCAACACGAAATAATCGGCCGGACGCGTCACGCCAATCAGCACGCCCGGCGCGCGTGCCAGGTGCGGTGCGAGCGTCGAGTACCAGAGCGCCCCGATGTCGTCGCCGACATCGAACGTCACCAGGTTCGCCCGCAAGGCGTGATCAGCCAGCGCGCGGCCATGGGCCAGCGTCGAATCGAAGACCACGACGGCGCCTGCCGTTCGCGCTGCAACCATCAGCCGGGGCAACACGCAGCCTGTTGCGGCGAGCCATGCGCCAGTCTTGACGAATGTACGTCGGTCCATCATCTGCTCCATTGAGGCCCTCGCCAGCACGCGCTGGCGGTGTTTCTACCTGTAGCCTGCATTCCGGTTACGTTACGGGCGACGTTACTGGCTAGGTATAGCCGCGCTTGCCGCGCCAGACGCGCGGCCAGATGCCCTGCTTGCCGGGTGCCAGAATCCCGGCAGGATCGAGCGCATCCTTGATGGTCTCTGAAAGACGCAGCAACGCTGCGTCGTTGAAACTGTACTGGGCGGCCGCAAAATCCATATACGCAAGATGCGCGCGATACTCGCCGTAGCCGGCAGCGCGCGCGTCGCTCATCACGACGCGCAGCAGATCGCCGGCCTGTTCCGGCGCAAGCGGATCGTCACGATCGAAGATCAACGCGAAAATGTGATGCAGATGCCGCACGCCGGCCGTAAAGCCACCGTAGTAATCGAAGCCGTATTCCGTGGCGCGTGCCTTCACCATCGTGTACTGGCGCATCGCATCGCGACCCGTCGCCGGGCAGACCGGCGAGAAATCCACGTGCGCACCCGCGCCACCGCGCCAGTCGAGCATGCGAAACGCGCTCATCGCGGGAATGCCGGCAAGGTTGCGGGCGCCGCCGCCGGTGGGTTCCGCATCGCCCGCGTAGCGTGTCGCTGACAGCACTGCGTCCGGCACGCGAGCGAACGCCCGATGCACGATCGCGTACTGGGCGTCGATCACTTCCTGCGTGCCGTAAAGCGCGAAATGCAGGTTCCAGCGGCCGATACCCAGCTTGTCCATCATCGCCGCCACGGCACTCTCCGGCATCGGCCCCGAACCGTCGTACCACTGCGAGCGCGGCGCAATACTCGCCGCGCGCCGGATCGCACCTTCGATTACTGCATGATTGCGGATCGTCTCGTCGAGCCGCAGCGGCCGCAGGATATCGACGATCGTCTCCAGGTCGCTCTCGTGCCGAAACTGGAACTCGGCGAGCATGTAGGCAGGCGGCGCAGGCATCAGCCACACACCCATCTTCGTGACGATGCCATAGTTCGACTGCATGAACATCGCGTCGAACGACGGCCCGTAGCCCGGCTTGTACAACTGCCACGAGGTGCCGATATCGATTCCGCCCATCCCCGTTCGCACGACGTCCCCGTTCGCAAGCACGACCTCCATCCCGCATTGCGTTGCCGCGTGATCGCCATAAGGCGTGTAGCCGAAGCCGCGCTCGAGTGTGTTGCCGATCACGCTGCCCCAGCCGGCCGCAGGCGGGTCGACCCACAGTCGATAACCGTTGCTGCGCAGATATGCATGCAGGTCGAAGTAGCTGACGCCTGGTTCGACGAGCGCGTAGGCGAGTGTCTCGTCGACGTGGATGATCCGGTTCATCCGCTGCAGGTCGAGCACGACGGAACCTGACAGACGGGGCGCCGCGCCGCCATACGCGAAATTGCGCCCCGTCGACACGGTCCATAACGGAATCCGGAATTCAGTGGCGACGCGCAGGATCGCGCGGATTTCTTCCACCGAGGCGGGAAGCAACGCCGCCGAGGCCGCGAATGCCGCCTGCTGCGGCCCGATCGCGAAGGGATCGAGATATGACGCCAGCCCGGGGTCCGACGCCACCACATGCGGCGCGCCGACGATTGCCGTCCAGGCGTCCAGAGCACGGTCGAACTTCGCTTCCGGAACGTCCGGCGGCAATAAGCGTGTCGCTGCGCGTGTCAAGGCGCCCTCCTCGATGTGACCGGCGCGAGGCCGGGCGCAGGCGAAAACGCAGGGCGCGCAATGACACTGCGAAAACGTGCGCTAATGCCTCATTCCGCCGCCTGACATCCCGCCTCCGGGCGGACGCACGCTTCCCATCCCGTGGAAGCCTCCGCGTCCGCCCATGCCACCGGGCGGGTGCCCGAAGTGAACATGATCCATGTGATGGAAGTGGTGAAAGTGATCGACGAAGATGAACGATCCTCCGACACCGATCGCCACGGGCGGCCCCCAGTACCATGGGTCATAGTACGGATAGTACGGATACGCAGTAAGCGGGTAAACGGCTACTCCGCCGCCTTCCGCGTCCTGCATGATCTGCCAGGTGCCATCGGGTTGCCTGCACGCGCGGCCCGCGATCTGCTGCATCGTGCCGTCGATCTCCGCCTGCCCGACGACCTCGCGGCAGGTGAGCGTCGGATCGTCGAGCGGAGCGCCCGCCATCGACTGTGGTGGCACCGGTGCGGTACACGCCATGCAGGTGCCAAGCACCATCCCGAGTCCAATGAGGTTGCGCATGATCCCGTCCCACCTCGATGGTCCGGCAACGCGACACGAACGACGCGTCGGCGCCGTGAAGACCCCATCGGTTCGCCTTGCATGCTCCGCGCAGCACGCGCGCGATGACGCGTGACAGCACGTGCCTGCATCGGGTAAACGACTCGCCCGCAAGCGCTATTCCGCTCGCGGACGGCACCGTCATACGCGTTTGTTACGCAGTGTTTCCTGCCGCGTCACGACCTGGCTTTCACGAGCCGGCCCCTTCGGGACTCCCGCGCGATGTAAGGCTATTGCCACGACTCAGGCCGTCCGCCCAGTTCGCTGCAGACCTCGAGCGCAATCGTGCGCAACTTGCCTTCCGATATCGGCCCGGAGAGCGCATACCCCATCTGGTCGCTGACCCAGTAAAAGGTACGACGATTGCCATCGCGAAAGAGACGAAACGCGGTCTCGCCCTTGGGCGTGCCCGTTACGTAGAGCGTCAGCCGTTCGCCCGTCTGGTTTTCGTACATGAACTGCGCGGCCGGCCCCGCTTCGCCCGGAAGCAGCCGGCCGCCGACGAGCGTATACCCGTACTCCTGCAGCGAAGGCACCGACAGCGGCCGGTTAAGCCGCTTCGAGAGCCACGTGATCAGATGTTCTTCCTCGCTCGCCGCCACTTCGACCGGATGACGGCGTTCCGGCGTGTACACGGCGTAGGCGACGTCGGCGCGCTGCGCAAACGCCATCGGCTCACTACCGCCGCCGATGAAGCGCGGCGCCATCGGCCCCAGCGCCAGCGCGAGACCGGCACCGGCGACGAGCCAGCAGGCCGCCACCCCCACCCGCCGCCACCACGGAACACGCACGCGCAGCACGACTACCGGCGGGTCGGCACGCGCGGGCAACGCGCACAACGCCTGCAAGGCGGCTTTCTGCGCACGGTACGCCGCAACGCGGCTGGCAGCGTCGGGATCCTCAGCGAGCCGCTCGCGCACGGCCGCCCGCTCGGGCTGTGGCAATTCCTCATCGATGAACGCGGAGAGCATGCGCGGGTCCATCCCGGCCGTGGGATCGTGATCGTATTCGTCGTCGTTGTGCATCACGAGCCTCTCACTACTTTCAACGGCGGCGACTTGCGCGTCGGGCCTTCAGTCAGCAACGCCCGCATATGTTCGCGCGCACGCGACAACCGCGACATCACCGTACCGACCGGCACGCCGAGCGCCAACGACGCCTCCTGATACGTCAATTCTTCGACACACACCAGCAGCAGCACTTCACGCTGCTCGACAGACAGGTAATACAGCGCCCGCTGCACGTCGCGCAGCACGAGTCCGTCGACTTCGCCGTGCGGCGCTTCGAGGTTGCGCCAGGGCGCGCTTTCGTCGTCGACGGCGATTTCGCGGCGCACCCGCAACTGGTCGATGTAGAGGTGACGCAGGATCGTCAGCAGCCACGCGCGCAGGTTGCTGTCCGGGCGGAACGCCGTCCAGCGGGCCAGTGCGCGCTCGGCGGTGTCCTGCACCAGATCGTCCGCCCACGCGGAATCACCCGTCAGCGCGCGCGCATAGCGGCGCAACTGCGGAAGCCACGAAATCACGTCCGATTCGAAACTCACGCGACGCGTGTCGAAGCGCAGCACGAATGGTCAATAACCGCCGCCACCGCTGCTGCTCCCGCTCGTACTGCTACCGGACGCGCCCGAGTCGGTCGCCGCGGTGCACCCCGTCGACAGCGAAGCAAACGCGAGCACCAGCACCGCAAGGGCGGCTGAGAGAATGCGAGGCATGTTCATTTGTCGTCTCCAGATGTCGCACACCAGCTGGCAAGCTTGCCGCGCGGGATGCGCAGTGCGCCGACTGGCGCGCCCGGGTTGGGAACAAGCTGGCAGGAACGAACTTCTCGACGCTGCCATGCACAAGTAACGTTCGGACGGACAGTTTTATTCCGCGCGCGCGAATGAAAGCGGATTGCGGGAAATCGTAACGACACGTTACACAATACTTTAAGAGATGCTTCCGGCCGCGCAAGCCGTTATAGTGGGCGTGAGGTCGCCGCAACGCGCGCTTGTATCCGACAACAGGGTAGAATCGCGGCGAGCAACCGTTCTTATAACTGACCGCGGCGCATCGCTGCCCGCCTCCGAATCGCCCATGCCTTCCGCAGAATCGCATCCGCAAAACGACTTCATGAACGCAGCGCGCAAAGAAAGAAAGCGCGTTGAAATTTATCTCGTCAACGGTATCCGCCTGACGGGATGCATCGAGTCGTTCGATCAGTATCTGGTGATGCTGCGCACGCCTGTCGGCCTGCAGGGCATCTACAAGCGCGCCATCTCGACCATCCAGCTCGACACCGGTACCCGTCCGGCACCTCGCGCGGGACGTCCGTCGCATGGCGAGCATACGACGCGTGGCCCGCACGGTTCGCGCGACCACCGTGAACCCCGCGAACCTCGTGAGTCATATGGCGGTTCGGGCCAGAGTTCGTCGTCTTCTTCACCGGGAGCGCCGGAACGCTCCGGCACGTCGGCATCGTCCGACCGCACACCGTCGGATGGCCCGGTGGTAGTGACACGCCGCCGCCGTCTCTTCGGTACCGGCAGCGGCAACGGGGATGGCAACAACAACGGCAACGAGTAACACGCGCCGCGCCCGGCCGGCGAACGCCCTCTGCTACGCTAACCGCACTACCGCAGACGTTCGTCGAGCCGCTTCAGGACAGTCTCGATCCGTGTCAGGATCGCATCGATACGCTGCCCCTGCTGCTGCGTCAGTTCGAATCCACATTTGATCGCGAGGACCCGGCGATGCCAGTAGCCCGGGCTCAGCATGCTGTCCACCGGCTGTCGCGTGGCCCACTCCAGATGAGCCAGTTCTTCCTCGACCATGTGCGAGGCGTGAACGCGTTGCGCTTTCCCAGCCGGGCTCCTGCTTCCAGTGTTCATGTCCGTGCAACCTCGTGAGTATGCCGACGCGAGGACATCAGCATGTCGCCTCAACGTGACACACCGAAGACGGCGCACGCGGCGCGATTTTGCAGACAGATCGACGGTTTACCCACCGCCGTTTGATCCTGCCTCACGGCGTGGTCTCCAAAGAACGCTTACAACGCTCTGCTGCTTCCCTGCGGCGGGCTGCCGACGTCTTCCATGCCATCCGGCGAGCTTCTCCGCGTCAGCCACGTTGCGCTATGCTGACCACTCCACGTTCGCGAGCGGAGCAAGCCATGTCCAAACCCAAACCCAATACGCCGGAACCCCACGCGCCGGTAGAAGACCGCCTTGACGAGGCGCTCGACGAAACCTTCCCGGCCAGCGATCCGATCGCGGTCGATCCGGAAGAAGAGCCCGCCGAACCTCCCACCAAGGAGAAAAAGCGTCACTGAGCGCGGATAACGCGCACAACCCCGTCTTCTTTGAGGTCTGTCGGCCAGCGCCACCGAAGCAACAACAACGTGCTCACCGACACCGCCCGCTTCCCGGGCAAACGCGACGGCCATGAAGCGCGCGTCATATATGTCGAACTATCGTTCGACCTGATCCAGCGCATCGCGCTTGCGACCGGCCGGCTGCTGGCCGGCGGCCCGGCTTTCCAGATCATCGGCAATAGGCTGAGCGGCCTCACCACTGTTGTGATGATCGTCGTAGCCGCGTGGGAAAGCGTGTCGCGACGCGCATCGCCGCAAGCAGGTCAGGTCAGCGCCGAATAGCAGAAGGCACCGGTCGGACGAAAACGACGAAAACCCCGCACAGTGAACTGCGCGGGGTTTTGTGTGGCGACGCGAATGGCCGCGTGTCATGCTCGACGAAGCTGGCCAGAAAAATCAGGCCAGAATGCAAACCCAGGCAAGAGACCTGGGTAGCCAGTATCGACTAGCGCACGGTAACCGGAAGACCGGTTTCCAGCTGACGCTGCAGGTCGTGCACCTGACGCTGCGCCGCGCGCAACTGTTCCTGTGCTGCCAGTTTCTGCGTCTGCAGCGCGGCGGCTTCGTCGCGGGTCTGCTTCTGCTGGCTGGCCACGATCGCCTGCTGCTGTCGCGCAACAGTCAGGTCGGCCTGCAGACGGTTTGCGCGGTCCTGCGAGAGCGCGATCAGGCGCTCGGTTAGGACCTTTTGCGCATCGAGTCGCGTGCGGCGGATTTCGACCTCAGACAGTTGCACCGTCTGGCGAGCGAAGTCGCGATAGATCGCTTCAGCGCGGCCATCATCCTGGGTCTTGATGACGCGCCAGAAGTTCTTCTGCTGAAAGAGCGCGACGTAGTAGGTCATTTCCTTGCCGTAGAACAGCAGGCTGGCGCCATAGCTGCCGTTGTACGTCGTGCGCAGTTCGCTCAGATCGGATCCGTGGATCATCTGTTGCAATTCTGCGACGTTGCCGCTGGCCGACTGCTTCGCCTCGTCGGCGGTCAGCACCACTGGCGCGCTCGATGCCGCGGTGGGTGCGTCGGGCGACAACGCCGTAGCCGCCGCGTCTCCGGAGAGCGGTGTCACCGTTCCAACTGGGGTATTACTGGCAACCGTAATGTTTGCGCTGTTATCTGGGCTCGTTTGGGCACGAACGCCTTGCAACCCCCCGATTACAACCAGCCCTACCAGCGCGAGCTGACGAACTTTTGACTTTTGGTCCATGTAATTTTTGCTCTAACAGTTTTTGTTGTAGCCAATCCATCTCATTATTACTCACTTTCGCGCGTTGCGGGTTCCTCATCAAAAAGTTTGGTGCTTTCGTATCTTTTCTCGCAACAGCTTGCGGGCCGAGGTGTTTACATGGCGTCGTACCGCTGTTCTTTCTTCGGCATTGAGGCCACCCGGAGCCTGGTGGATCAGGTGATATCTCACTCGCCTGGATCAACCCGATCCTCCGTTACGCTCCACGCCGTGACCCGGCTGACCGAGATGTCGCATTCGTTGAATCCTTGTCGAGAGAACAGGAGCAACGGGCTCACGGCAGATCGCCAATGTCCACGCTCACAGAAAATTCGGAGGAGGCTGATTGACGCAGGCACGGTCCGCGACAGATCCTGGCCGCCGCCTCAGTGCCAATGGGCAGCGATGGGTCGCTTGCGAAGGCCGACGCCTCGCACGGTCGACTGATCAACAGAGAGTACCCGTATCGACGGACCGATTGCTGGAAGACGCTGAAAAACGGCGTGCCCGTCGCCTGATTAGAGGCATCACTATCAGACGTTACCCACGCTTTCACGTATGCTGCCTGGACCCTTTTTCAAGCCATGGCGTCTGACAGTCACACGATGCCGCGCGACCAGGATCGCGACGATTTTTAACAAGGAGGAAGACAATGACGCATTTCACGCGAGGCTTCCGCGCAACAGCCCTCAAGTCGGCGAAACACGCGATGGTTGCTGGCGCACTGATGGCCAGCGCTGTCGCGGCGATGGCGCAAAACGCGAGTCCGATTGGCACATGGCAAACAATCGACGACCACACGGGTCAGCCGAAAGCGCTCGTGCAGATTACGCAGGACGGCAGCGGCACCCTGTCTGGCAAGATCATCAAAGGACTCAGCGCGAACGACAATCCGGACCGTCGCTGCACGGCATGCACCGATGCGCGGAAGGATCAGCCAATGCTCGGCATGACGATCATCAACGACATGAAGAAAGACAGCGACGGATGGGACGGCGGACAGATTCTCGATCCGGAGAACGGCAAGATCTACAGGTGCAAGATGCACCTCGAGGATGGCGGTCAGAAACTCGTCGTGCGTGGATACATCGGGATATCGCTGCTCGGGCGTTCGCAGACGTGGATTCGCGAGCAATAAGCGACGGCGCAGATAGTCGCGACAAGCTCTTACTCACCAGTCAGAAATATAGGAGACAGACGGGTGCTTGAAGAACGACCGGACAAGCCTTGGATTGCGTTCAATTTGCGCGAGCTGTTCGTGAATCCGCGGCCCCAGCTTTTCGCCGCTTTGCAGAGGGCGTCGCGCGACACCGGTGCGCTTGACGTGACTCCATACCAGTTCATCCGGATTGAGGTCAGGCGCGTAACCTGGCAGGAAGTGCAAGGTCAGTTTGCCCTGAGTGCTGGAGACGTAGTCCCTGACCACCGCTTTCTTATGCGCGGGCAGTCCGTCGACGATCAGATGAACCGCCTTCCTGCGCCTGAACATCAGCTTCCTGAGCAGCGTCACAAACAGTTCGCCAGAGAGCCCGCCTTCGTACGTTGCAAACCAGAAGGCACCCTTCGAGTTGACCGCCGACGCTGCGCTCAGGCCTTGCCGCTGGCCAGGGCGGTCGACTACCGGTGTCTCGCCGCGCTGGGCCCACGTCCTGCCATGCACCGAATCGGCGCGAAAACCGGATTCGTCCCAGAAGAAGATGTCCGAGTTTTCCACCCGCGCCTGAATGGCAATGGCCGGATACGTCTCGCGCTGCCAGCGCTCGATCGCTTCCGGATCGCGCTGGTAAGCGCGCTGCAATGGCTTTTGCGGTGTCAGGTCCAGGCGCGCGAGCATCGCGCCGATCGACGCCAGACTCAGCGTGACATCGAACTTCTGTTGCACCAGTTCGCGAACCACGTTGCGCGTCCACAGACCGAAATCGAACCCGTATTGCGTCGGATTTCTGCCGTTGATCCATCGCAGCACCCGCTGCTCCTGCGCAGGCGTGAGCGCGCGAGGCCGGCCCGTGCCTTTGGTCGAACGAAGCGCTTGCGCTCCATGTGCGCTCGCCTGTGCACGAATCTTGTACGCCCACGACCGATGCATCCCGAACGATGCCGCGACCTCATTGGGATGTTCCCCTTCGGCCATCCGTTGAACCGCCAGGGTGCGCATCTCTTCAAGGATATTATGAGCCAAGGCTCTGCCGTCTCTTTTCATATGAAGCTTCGACACGGTCAAGGGCGTCCAGTTCACAGTTTGTCCGCCAAGTTACTGACCTATGAGTAAGATGAGCCTGAAAAACAAAAAACCGGCCGACGATAGCAATCGTTCGGCCGGTTTCTTTTGAAGTACCGCAGTCGGTCGATCATGCGGCTTGCTTGTAGTCTGACGGGTAGGTTGTGACCTGCGATACAACGTCCGTAGCCGGCGGCAACGTCGGTGCAAGCGGTGAGAGCTGTGTGCCGAAACCAACCCCGAGGCGGGCGGTAGACAGCGTCAAGCAGCATGGCCGGTCAGCGACAACTATCTTGGCCGGTCAACGGGGTAATTGTCGCTGGTTATAAGGTCATATTTGACGTTGCTCCTTCGTAGTTGTCGGTGGGTAATCGCGTAGTTGACGCTCATCGTTACTGCGTAACAATGGGCTGTCGAAGTACTCCTGCCACTGCGCTGAATCGCAATCGATCCCCGCGAGAACACGCTCCTCTTCCGCGATGATCAGTTTCTCGATCAATTCCTGTTTCGTTACTGCGTAACGGCGCGCCACCCGGGCAAGCGCGAGGAAGGCGCGGGTGTCAATCCAGGCGTTCAGGCGACGCTGACCGTTATCGTCCGAGCCCGAATGAGGGCGCCGGGCCCGATATTCGGCTTGCCGTTGTGCTGCTGTTTTTGCCATTTTCCTGTCCAGATCCGGTCGATTTCGTGACCCGTTACCGGGTCACGGATGCGTTACTGCGCAACGTTGCCGTCCTCAGGTGGCGGGCCACTGAACGGGATGGCAGGGTTGTCGTCGTGTAATTGACGCCGCCGTGCGTTCTGTTTGTCGCCGGCCTTGCGGCGGCGGTAGCTTTCGACGTTGAGCTCGAAGATCGTCGAATGATGCACAAGCCGGTCGATGGCGGCGACCGTCATGCCGGGGTCAGGGAACACGTCATTCCAGCCCGAGAACGGTTGATTGGCCGTTATCAGAAGACTTTTACGCTCGTACCTCTCGGCAATCAGTTCGAACAGCACGCTGGTCTCGGCCTGGTCCTTGCGGGCGTACGACAGGTCATCGAGGACGATGAGGTCGAAGCGGTCGAGCTTGGCCAGTGCGGAAGGCAACTGCAGGCTCTGGCGTGCCGCCTGCAGCTTCTGGACGAGTTCGCTGGTGCGCGTGAACAGCACGCGGTATCCGGCATCGATCAGGGCGTGCCCGATGGCCGATCCGAGATGGCTCTTGCCGACACCAGGTGGCCCGAACAGAAGGACCGTGGCGCCTTTCTCCAGCCATGACTCGCCGGTGGCCAGCGCCGTGACATGGGCCTTCGAGACCATTGGCACGGCGCTGAAGTCGAAGGTGGCGAGCGTCTTGGTCGGGTCCATCTGCGACTCGGTGCGGTGCCGCTCGATGCGTCGTTTGGCGCGCTCAGCCAGCTCGTGCTCAAGCAGTGCGCCAAGCAGTCGCGTGGCCTGCCAGCCTTCCTTGTCCGAGCGCTCCGCGAACTCGGGCCACAACCTGCCGATCGTTGGCAAGCGCAGCTCGTTGAGCATCAGGGCCAGGCGGCCACCGTCATGTGCGGGCGCGTTCATGCTGCCATCTCCTCGAGCAGTTCGTCATAGACGGCAACGGGCGGCATCTGAACCTCCACTTCAGGACACGAGGCCTCACGGGGCGCGTACTGCTCACGCAGCGCTTTGAGATCGGGCAGCTCGCCGGCTTCCAGCAACACGTCAAGCTGTCCGGCCAGTACGGCCTCCACGCCGTGCAGGCCGGCGAGTTCAAGCAGGCCAACCATCGTCTTGCATGCTTCGCGTTGCGACAGGCGGGAATCGAGTTGTTCCCAGGTCCGGCGGTAGGCCTCGCGCGGGAACAGTGCGTCACGAAACGCGAGCCCCTTGAATGCCTGCGGTTTGCGCTTCAGGGAGCCAATGAAGTGGCGGTAATCTAGCGCGTGGCGGTTGTCGTGCGCACGGGAGCCCCGTGCGGTGCTGTGCACCAGCACGCCGGACAGGTAACAGTCGAGCCGGTCGCCGTAGACGCGCACCTTCAGCCGGTGACCAATCAGGCGCGACGGCGCACTGTAGAGGATGCCGCGCACCGTGAACGTACTGCAGCGGGTCACAGGAGCCTCCTCCTCGACGAAGTCGGTGGAACGGTACTCCGGCAGATCCTGAAGCTGCTGGCGCTCGATACGGAACGCGGCGGCGTTGCGCCGGTTTCGACGCATCACCTGCTCGCGGATGAATTCATCGTAGGCAGCACGATCAGCGAAGTCGCGATGGCCACGAAGCATCAAGGCCTGATCGACCGCGTCCTTCAGATACCGGTGCGAGGATTCGATACTCCCGTTCTCGTGACCCAGACCGCGATTGTTGCGCGTGCCCTGCATGTCGTAATGATCGAGCAGCGCCTTGTAACGGATCGTGAAGTCCTCCTTCTCGCTCAGGTTTTTGAAGGCGGCCGACAGGCTGTCGGTGCGATGCTCGCGAGGGCAACCTCCCGCCTGCCACAGGGCGTTCTGCAATCCGGTTGCGAGGGCCTCGAAGCTCTCGCCGCCCTCGACTACGTAGGCATACTCCCAGCGTGAGAACGCCAGCACGAAGTGGTACAGCCGGTGCGCGAACGGTGCGCCGCCAATCGTCACGCACAGCTTGCTCATATCGGTGAAGTCCGACAGCCCACGCACGCCGGGCTGATGCTCCTGGGGGAAGAAGATCTCCTGACTGGGGCCCTCAAGCGCCCGCCATTGATGAATGCGTCGCTCCAGCGTGCGGCGCATGCTGTCGGGATAGCGCTCCGGGTGATCCTCCTGCAGCTTGCGCAGGATCGTAATGCCCATCAGATGGGGAGCGTTACGCAGTAGCGGTAAAACTTCGCTATCCCAGACATCGGCGAACTGATCGGGACGGGTGCGCCAGGAGCGCCGAGGCTTCTGGGATGGCAGAGTCGCGTCACGCTCGATGCGGCGTGCGGAACGCACGCTTATTCCGGCCTTGGCGGCCGCGACTTCCTGCGGATGGTGTTTGCGCTTGGTCATGTAAAGACGAACCTGTTGGTCGGTAATGCGGGTTCCAGACATGAGCTGACGGCTTCTTCTTAAAGCTTCGATCAGCCCATCCTAAAGCCCCGCCGACGCGGCGCCGCCGGTGGTTCGTCGTCTCCGGCGGCTACGCCGCCTCCGACTCCTCACCACCGGCCAAAACAATCGTCAACGACCGGCCAAGATAATTGTCGCCGCCCAGGGCGGTCTTCTGCGCCGATGTCGCCTTCATGCGCATGCGTGCCTGCATCATCCCGCACAGCTCTTCGGATGCTGCACCGTATAACTCATCCAGCAAACGCTTCAGCACGCCGGACGCGTACCACACCTTGAAGCGGCGATGGCACGTCTGGTAGGACGGGTATCGGCGCGGTAGCTCCGACCACGTGGCGCCGCTGTACATGACCCACAGCACACCATTCAGCACGGAACGTGTATTAGCCAGCGGGCGACCGCGCAATTCTCGGCGCGGGCGCAGTTCGGGCAGCAGCGGTACAACGCGCTGCCATTCTTCATCATTGATATCACGGAAAGGTGTCACGGGTTTCTCCTTGAGCAAAACCATGGGGAGAAGATATAGAGACAGCTTTCCGGCGAATATGGGATGAGTCCGAATCTTGAAATAACGGCCGGATGGCAGTGGATGCCGGGCATTCACTGGCCCAGCGTAGTGTCGCGACTCTAGGTCAGCGAGGTATCCACGATGCGCCGGGGGGTGTCGAGATATTCCTTCGACTGCATCTCGACGATCCGCGACACGGTACGCGTAAACTCGTTAGCCATCGGACCGTCGACATACAACTGCTCGGGCGACACTGCGGCCGACATCAACAGCTTGACCTTGTGGTCGTAGAACACATCGATGAGCCACGTGAAACGGCGAGCTTCCGATTGCATGCGCGGTGTCATCTGCGGCACGCCCGACAGAACCACCGCGTGGAAACGGCTCGCCAGTTCCAGATAGTCGTTCTGCGAGCGAGGACCGCCGCACAGGGTCGCGAAATCGAACCAGACGACCCCGTCCGCACGGCGCAGGGCCTTCAGTTCGCGTTTTTCAATGCGCAGTAGTGGGCTCTCATCGGGCACCGCGGCGAGGCGCGCAAACGCGTCGCGCAGCGCCTTGTCGGCAGCCGCGCCGAGCGGCGTGTGGTACACCTCGACCTGCGCCAGCGTGCGTTGCCGATAGTCGACACCTGCATCGACGTTGATCACATCGAGCTTCGACTTGATCAGCTCGATCGCGGGCAGCATGCGGTCGCGATGCAGGCCATCGGGATACAGCGTGTCCGGATCGTAATTGGACGTCATCACGAACTGCACACCGTTGTTGAACAGGCGGTCAAGCAGCCGGTACAGAATCATGGCGTCCGCGATATCGGACACATGGAATTCGTCAAAACAGATCAGCCGGTAACGCTTTGCGATGCGACGCGCGAGTTCGTCGAGCGGGTCGGCCTGCCCTTTCAGGTCCTCGAGTTCGCGGTGCACTTCGCGCATGAATTCGTGGAAATGCAGACGCGTCTTGCGCTGCACCGGCACCACCGTGAAATAGCTGTCCATCAGGAAGCTCTTGCCACGCCCCACCCCGCCCCACATGTAAATGCCGCGCGGCAGGTCCGGGTGAATGATCAGCTTCTTGAAGGCATTCGACCGCCGCGCCTTGTACGCTACCCATTCTTCATAGCACCGCTGCAGACGGTCCACCGCCGCGCGTTGCGCCGGGTCCGATTGGTAACCCCGAGTCTGCAGTTCGTTTTCGTAGTATTCGGTGACGTTCATGTTACGGTGACAATAACAAGAAGGCGGGAGGGATTGAACCCGCCCGCCTTCGTAGTGTGATGCGAGGATGCGATCAGTCGACCGGCACGCCTTACATGTTCAGCGCGCGCTTGTCGACAGCCAGCGCAGCTTCACGCATCACTTCCGACAGCGACGGATGCGGATGGCAGATGCGCCCGATGTCTTCCGACGCCGCCTTGAACTCCATCGCCACCACGGCTTCCGCGATCAGGTCCGACGCGTTCGCCGAGATGATGTGCACGCCGAGAAGTTCGTCGGTCTTCACGTCGGCGATCATCTTGACGAAACCATCCGCCTTGTTGATGCCAAGCGCGCGGCCGTTCGCCATGAACGGGAACTGGCCCGTCTTCACTTCGCGGCCTTCTGCCTTCAACTGCTGCTCCGTCTTGCCGACCCATGCGATTTCCGGCTCGGTGTAGATCACCCACGGAATGCAGTTGTAGTCGATGTGCGGCTTCTGGCCGTCGATGATTTCAGCGACCATCACGCCTTCGTCTTCCGCCTTGTGCGCGAGCATCGGGCCACGCACCACGTCGCCGATGGCGTACACGTTCGGCACGCTCGTCGCGCAGTGGCTGTCGACGTCGATGAAACCGCGCTCATTGGCCTTCAGGCCGATTGCTTCGAGCCCAAGGTTATCGGTGTTCGGCACGCGGCCGATCGACACGACCAGACGGTCGGCGTCGAGCGTCTGCGCGTTGCCGTCCTTGTCGGTGTAGGCAATCGATACGCTCTTATCCGTTGCCTTCACTTCGCTGATATTCACGCCGAGATGAATGTCGAGGCCCTGCTTCTTGAACTGCTTGGCCGCTTCCTTTGCGAGCGCCGGGTCGGCGGTACCAAGGAATTCCGGCAGTGCTTCGAGCACCGTCACGTCTGAGCCGAGACGACGCCACACCGAGCCGAGTTCCAGGCCGATCACGCCCGCGCCGATCACGGCGAGCTTCTTCGGCACGGCGTCGAACGTCAGTGCGCCTTCGTTGTCGGCGACGATCCTGTTGTCGACCGGCACGTTCGGCAGATGGCGCGCCTTCGAACCGGTCGCGATGATCACGTTCTTCGCTGTGACGACTTCGGTTTCGCCTTCGCCGCTCACTTCGATCTGCACGCCGGCGTCAGTCTTGCCGGTGAACTTGCCGTGACCCTTCAGCCACGTAATCTTGTTCTTGCGGAACAGGAACTCGATGCCCTTCGTCATCTTCTCGACGATGCCTTCCTTGCGGGCCAGCATCTTCGTGATGTCGACCTTCACGTCGGACACGCTGATGCCGTGATCAGCGAGGTGATGCGAAGCGTTTTCGAATTCTTCCGACGATGCGAGCAGCGCCTTCGACGGAATGCAGCCCACGTTCAGGCACGTGCCGCCAAGCTTCAGCGTGCCGGCCGGGTTTTTCCACTTTTCGATACAGGCCACCGACTTGCCGAGCTGTGCGGCGCGGATGGCTGCGATATAGCCGCCGGGACCTGCCCCGATCACGACTACGTCAAATTCTTTGGACATGACAATCCTTTTGATGACGGAGCAGTGCGCGGCCATGTTTCATGGCGCGCACTGCTCCGGCTCAAGCCAATGCGAGAGACTGAATGCGCGAGTGCAGGTGCTTACAAGTCGAGCAGCAGGCGTGCCGGGTCTTCCAGCGCATCCTTCATGGCGACGAGCGACAGCACCGCTTCGCGGCCGTCGATGATCCGGTGGTCGTACGACAGCGCGAGGTAGTTCATCGGACGGATCACGATCTGGCCGTTCTCGACCACAGCGCGTTCCTTCGTGGCGTGCACACCGAGAATCGCCGACTGCGGCGGGTTGATGATCGGCGTCGACAGCATCGAGCCGAACACACCGCCGTTCGAGATCGAGAACGTGCCGCCCGTCATTTCTTCGATCGACAGCTTGCCGTCCTTGGCCTTCTGGCCGAATTCGGCGATCTTCTTTTCGATGTCGGCGAGGCTCATCTGATCTGCATTGCGCAGGATCGGCACCACCAGACCGCGCGGCGAGCCGACAGCGATACCGATGTCGAAGTAGCCGTGATAGACGATGTCATTACCGTCGATCGACGCATTCACGAGCGGGAACTTCTTCAGCGCGTGCACGGCGGCCTTCACGAAGAACGACATGAAGCCGAGCTTCACGCCGTGTTCCTTCTCGAACCTGTCCTTGTACTTGTTGCGCAGGTCCATCACCGGCGCCATGTTCACTTCGTTGAACGTCGTGAGGATGGCGTTGGTCTGCTGCGACTCGAGCAGACGCTCGGCAATACGCGCACGCAGACGCGACATCGGGACGCGTTGTTCCGGACGGTCACGCAGCCATTGCTCGGCCGATGCCGGCGCCTTCACGTCCGGCAGCGCCGGCTTCGCGGCCTTCGGTGCGGCAGCCGGTGCCGGTGCAGCAGCCCGGGCAGCCGGTGCGGCCACGCCTGCCGTCAGCACGTCGCCCTTGGTGATGCGGCCATCGCGGCCAGAGCCGGCGACGTCGCCAGCCGACAGATTCTTTTCTGCCATCAGCTTGGCAGCAGCGGGCGATGCCGCCGTGTTCGCACCCGTTGCGGATGCGGCCTGTGCGGCAGGTGCCGGAGCAGCAGTCGCTGCCGGTGCCGGCTTCACTTCTGCTTCGACGGCAGCGGCGCCAGCCTTGCCTTCGGTGTCGATCTTGGCGATCACTTCGTCGGCGACCACGATATCGCCGTCGTTCTTGATGACCTGCGCGAGCACGCCAGCTGACGGAGCCGGCACTTCGAGCACAACCTTGTCTGTTTCGATTTCGATGAGGATTTCGTCTTGCGCGACAGCCTCACCGGGTTTTTTCTTCCACTGCAGCATCGTGGCTTCCGAGACCGACTCGGAAAGCTGGGGAACCTTGACTTCAACAATAGCCATTGTGATATTCCTGAATACGTATCTGGTGACAACGAACCGTCTGCGAACCGTGTATGCGCTGTGAGCATCCCGCTAACAACCCATCAAACGCGGCACAGGAAAGCGCGCTGCGCTTTCCCGGTTCGGTTCAAGTAGTTATTTGGCGATCGACGCGCTCTTCAGACGACCGAATGCACCTTCGACCAACACCTTCTGCTGCTCGTAATGCTTCGCGTAGTAGCCGACTGCCGGCGAGGCCGAAGCCGGACGGCCGCTGTATGCCAGCTTCTGCCCGTCCTTCATGCCTTCCTTCAGGTGATGCTCGATGTAGAACCACGGGCCCTGATTCTGCGGCTCGTCCTGCACCCAGACCACTTCCGTCGCGTTGTCGTACTTCTTCATTTCCGCTTCGAACTGCTTGTGCGCGAACGGATACAGCTGTTCGATACGGATGATCGCGACGTCGTTTGCCTTCGCTTCGCGGCGATGCGCGACGAGGTCGTAGTACACGCGGCCCGAGCAGACCAGCACGCGCTTGACCTTCTTCGTGTCGATGGCTTCGTCCACTTCGCCGATCACCGGCTGGAACGAACCCTTCGCGAGTTCCGACAGGTCCGACACGGCTTCCTTGTGACGCAGCAGCGACTTCGGCGTGGCGACGATCAGCGGCTTCCTGAACAGGCGGATCATCTGGCGACGCAGCAGGTGAAAAATCTGCGCCGGCGTGGTCGGTTGAACGACCTGCATGTTGTGATCTGCACACAGTTGCAGGAAACGCTCGATACGTGCCGACGAGTGCTCCGGACCCTGACCTTCGTAGCCGTGCGGCAGCAGCATCGTGAGACCCGACACGCGGCCCCACTTCACTTCGCCCGACGAGATGAACTGGTCGATCACGACCTGCGCACCGTTGACGAAGTCGCCAAACTGCGCTTCCCATGCGACGAACGTGTTCGGCTCAGCGGTCGAGTAGCCGTATTCGAAGCCGAGCACGGCTTCTTCGGACAGCACCGAGTCGATCACGGTGAACTTCGCCTGACCTTCGGCGATGTTCTGCAGCGGCACATACGTGCCGTCGTTCCAGCGTTCGCGATTCTGGTCATGCAGCACGGCGTGACGGTGCGTGAACGTGCCGCGGCCCGAGTCCTGACCCGTCAGGCGCACTGCATAGCCCGACGCCACCAGCGAAGCGAATGCGAGGTGTTCGCCCATGCCCCAGTCGAGCTTCGCTTCCCCACGGCCCATCGCGCGGCGGTCGTTGATCACGCGCTCGACGAGCGGGTGAACCTTGAAGTTCTCCGGAATCGTCGTGATGCGTTCCGCGAGACGCTTCAGTTCGGCGAGCGGCACGGCC
Source organism: Paraburkholderia sp. BL10I2N1 (assembly GCF_004361815.1). NCBI lineage: Bacteria > Pseudomonadati > Pseudomonadota > Betaproteobacteria > Burkholderiales > Burkholderiaceae > Paraburkholderia > Paraburkholderia sp. BL10I2N1. Next base: position 4,237,226 of record NZ_SNWA01000001.1, read on the forward strand.
GTATCCGCTGCGTCGGTCCACTTGCGGTTCAGGAACGGCACCCAGTCGACCGCGTACTTGCTCTTGTAGTTCGAGAGCACCGGGTCGATCGTGTGATGACCTTCGTCCATCGCCTTGCGGTAGGCCTTGACGAATTCGTCGCCTTCTTCTGCGGTGATCACGCCCTGCTGCACAAGCTTTTCGGCGTACAGCGCGCGCGTGCCCGGGTGCTTCGCGATGGTCTTGTACATCAGCGGCTGCGTGACCGCCGGCGTGTCCTGCTCGTTGTGACCCAGCTTGCGGAAGCAGATGATGTCGAGCACGACATCCTTGTGGAACTGCATCCGGAAGTCGATCGCCATCTGCGTAGCCAGCACGACCGCTTCGGGATCGTCACCGTTCACGTGCAGCACCGGCGCTTCGATCATCTTGACCACGTCCGAGCAGTACAGCGTCGAGCGCGCATCGCGCGGATCGGACGTCGTAAAGCCGATCTGGTTGTTGATGACAATGTGCAGCGTGCCGTGCGTGCCGTAACCGCGCGTCTGCGCGAGGTTCAGCGTTTCCATCACGACGCCCTGGCCTGCGAAGGCCGCGTCGCCGTGGATCTGCACCGGCAGAACCTGCAGGCCGTTGTCGTCGCCGCGACGGTCCATCCGCGCCTTCGCGGAACCTTCGACCACCGGGTTGACGATTTCAAGGTGCGACGGATTGAACGCGAGCGACAGGTGAACCGGGCCGCCTTCCGTCGACACGTCCGACGAGAAGCCCTTGTGGTACTTCACGTCGCCAGCCGGCAGATCGTCGACGTGCTTGCCTTCGAACTCGGCGAAGAGGTCAGCCGGCATCTTGCCAAGCGTATTGACCAGCACGTTCAAACGGCCGCGGTGGGCCATGCCGATGACGATTTCCTGGACGCCGTTCGCGCCTGCGTGACGCACGACTTCGTCCATCGACGCGATGAAGCTTTCGCCGCCTTCCAGCGAGAAGCGCTTCTGGCCGACGTACTTGGTATGCAGGAAGCGCTCGAGGCCTTCAGATGCCGTCAAGCGGTTCAGGATGTGCTTTTTCTTGTCGGCGGAGAAGTTCGGCGTCGAGCGGATCGACTCGAGACGCTCCTTCCACCAGCGCTTCTGCTCCGGATCGCTGATGTACATGTACTCGGCGCCGATCGTGCCGCAGTACGTATCGCGCAGCGCCTTGATGATTTCGCGCAGCGATGCCTGCTCGAACCCGAAGTACAGATTGCTCGCGTTGAACGTCTGGTCCATATCGGCTTCAGTGAAGTCGTAGAACGCAGGTTCGAGCTCGGGGATATTGGGACGTTCGCGGCGCTTCAGCGGATCCAGATTGGCCCATTGCGAGCCGAGGAAGCGATATGCGCCGATCAGGGACTGCACATAGACCTGCTTGCGCGCGGTAGCGAGATCTTCGCCGCCGGCGCGCGGGATGAAGGCATTGGCCTTGGCCCGCTGGGCAAATGACTCGACGATCGGGCCGTGGGCCACGTCGTTCACGTTGCTGCCGTCCGATGCCGGAACGTTCTGCAACGCGTCGAAATACTCACGCCAGTTCTCGGGCACTGACGCCGGATTATCGAGATACGCTTCGTACAGCTCTTCTACGTACGGAGCGTTGCCGCCGAACAGATAAGAGTTCGACTGGAATTGCTTCATCATGTTTACGCTCACCTTTCTTCGAGCTTCTCGAGAAATAGCGGGTTACAAAACCTTCCGCGACACGGCCTGACCGTTTAGCGGATTGCGCGAATCAAGTCTTGCTTGGAAGGACCTTAACTTGCATCTTGAAAAGCATATCACAGAACCGATACTCCAGATAGCTGGCCGCCCGCCGCGAAAGCCCGTCGCAGCGGGGTTTTGCTGGTTTTGCATATGATTTTCCAGCGGTTTTGCAACGCACAAATGTCGATCCGGAAAAAGCAAAAGCCACCCGAAGGTGGCTTTTGCACATAGATTTATGTCTCTTCCAACCACCGGTTGCCCGGCTTAGTCGACCGCAGCTTCGCGGCTCGCGCGACGGCGCTCATGTTCCTTCAGATGGCGTTTGCGCAGACGGATCGACTGCGGCGTGACCTCGACCAGTTCGTCTTCGTCGATGAACTCGACTGCGTACTCGAGTGACATCTGGATTGCCGGCACGAGACGCACGGCTTCGTCGGTACCCGACGCGCGCACGTTGGTCAACTGCTTGCCCTTGATCGGGTTCACGACAAGGTCGTTGTCGCGGCTGTGAATGCCGATGATCATGCCTTCATACAGCGCGTCGCCCGGCTTCACAAACATACGGCCGCGATCCTGCAGCTTCCACAGCGCGTAGGCGACGGCGGCACCGTCGTCCTGCGAGATCAGCACGCCGTTGCGGCGCTCGCCGAGCGAGCCTTCCCTGACCGGTGCGTACTCGTCGAACACGTGGCTCATGAGACCCGTACCACGCGTGAGCGTCAGGAACTCGCCCTGGAAGCCGATCAGGCCACGCGCCGGAATACGGTACTCGAGACGCGTGCGACCACGGCCGTCCGATGCCATGTCGAGCATTTCGCCCTTGCGGCGACCCAGTTCTTCCATCACGCCGCCCTGGTGCCCGTCCTCGAGGTCGACCGTGAGCAGTTCGTACGGCTCGTGCTTCACACCATCGACTTCATGCAGCACCACGCGCGGACGCGACACGGCCATCTCGTAGCCTTCGCGGCGCATGTTTTCGATCAGGATGGTCAGGTGCAGTTCGCCGCGGCCCGACACCTCGAACACCGTTTCGTCGCCCGTGTCTTTCACGCGCAGCGCCACATTGTGATTCAGCTCCTTCATCAGACGGTCGCGGATCTGGCGGCTCGTCACGAACTTGCCTTCCTTGCCCGCGAGCGGCGACGAATTCACGAGGAAGTTCATCGTGAGCGTCGGCTCGTCGACAGTAATCATCGGCAGCGCTTCCGGCGCTTCCGGCGCACAGATTGTCGCGCCGATGCCGATTTCATCGATACCGTTGATCAGCACGATGTCGCCCGCTTCCGCCGATTCAACCTGAACGCGCTCCAGACCGTGGAACGACAGCACCTGGTTGATCTTGCGATTGATCGTTTCGCCTTCCGGACCAAAGCGCACCACAACCGGCTGTCCCGGCTTGATACGGCCACGGGCGATACGGCCAATGCCGATACGGCCGACGTACGTCGAATAGTCGAGCGACGTGATCTGCAGTTGCAGCGGGCCTTCCGGATCCGCCGGACGAACCGGCACGTGCTCGAGGATTGCCTCGAACAGCGGACGCATGTTGCCTTCGCGCACGCTCGGATCGAGGGCGGCGTAGCCGTTCAGACCCGATGCGTAGACAACCGGGAAGTCGAGCTGTTCTTCGGTGGCGCCGAGCTTGTCGAAGAGATCGAACGTCTGGTTGATCACCCAGTCGATCCGCGCGCCCGGACGGTCGACCTTGTTGACGACGACGATCGGCTTCAGACCGAGCGCGAGCGCCTTTTTGGTCACGAAGCGCGTTTGCGGCATCGGACCTTCAACCGCATCGACGAGCAGCAGCACCGAGTCGACCATCGACAGCACTCGCTCCACTTCACCACCGAAGTCGGCGTGGCCCGGAGTGTCGACGATGTTGATATGCGTGCCTTCGTATTCGACCGCGCAGTTCTTGGCGAGAATCGTAATGCCGCGCTCTTTTTCGATGTCGTTCGAGTCCATGACGCGCTCGGCGACCTGCTGGTTCTCGCGGAACGTGCCGGATTGGCGGAGCAGCTGGTCGACGAGTGTGGTCTTGCCGTGGTCGACGTGAGCAATAATTGCGATGTTGCGAAGGGCGCGGGTCATAGGAACCTGGAGACAGTGATGAGTGCGCCAGCTCGCTTCCTGAAACTGTCAACAAGCCCAAAGCGCACTTTTGGGAACCCAAAATTATAGCACGCCGAGATGAAAGTTTTGGACCTGTCAACTCGGAACACACCTAGGACCCCGTCCGCGCACCCTCTCCGGCCCGCACACGAACGCCCCATCCCGTTGCTCACCAAGCGCCTGGGCCTGCATCCCATTTTCAGGCAAGCGCCCAAAAGATATCCTTCTTGAGCGACAAAAGTTCCTTGCCTAAGCTGTAATAACGCTTGCCGCGTCAACTAACCGCACCTATAATCGTGCCTGGTCAACCATTGCTGTCGCACGAGAATTATGGCCAATCTGCCCTCCGCGCCGCCGCCCGATATTGCCGAATATCAGTTTGGCGAGAGCGTCGGCTACCTCCTTTCCCGCGTGAAATCGACGATGTCGAACATGGTCACGCAGCGCACAATGGCCGAACTGGGCATTACCAGTACGCAGGCCAGCATTCTGTTCATGGTCGCCAGCGGTAAATGTCTGCTGGCTGCCGAACTGGCGCGCGAATATGGCATCGACGCAAGCGCCGTGACGCGCCTGATCGATCGCCTGGAAAAGCGCGGCCTGCTAAGCCGCGTGCGCAGCAGCGAAGACCGCCGCGCCGTGCGGCTCGCCCTGACCCCGGAAGGTCTCGCGCTCGCGGCTCGCATGCCCGCCATCTTTAACGGCGTGATCGACAAACTGCTGGCGGGCTTCACCGCCGAAGAAGTCGGTTTCCTGAAAAGCATGCTGCGCCGCATCCTCGTCACGAGCGGCGATCAAACCGGGATGATCCGTGACATGGCAATCACTCCCGATAACAAATCGTAAGAATTTAGTTGCAGCGTCCATCATTACCTTCCACGCAAAGAAGAGTCGAGCGATGAAATCCCCTTCCCTGTCCGCGCCGGCGCTGTCGTGCCGGGCTGCTGTCGCCGCTGCGGTGGCAGCGCTCGCCTTCACGGGCTGCGCGAACTACCTCGGCATCAAGAGCGACAAGCAGATGGCAGCGCCGGCGCAGTTCGAATCGGCGCAGAGCCTCCCGGCGCAGGGCGGCCAGTGGCCATCGCTCAACTGGGCCAATCAGTTCGGCGACCCACAACTGCCCGCGCTGATCAACGAAGCAATTGACGGCAGCCCGTCGATCGCCCAGGCGCAGGCGCGTCTTGCGAAGGCCTCGTCGTATATCGAAAGCGCCCGCTCGAACCTGTATCCGAAGGTCGAGGGTAGCTATTCGTGGACGCGCGAACTGTATTCGGCGAATGCCCTCTTTCCGCCGCCGTACGGTGGCACCTGGTATAGCGAGAACAACGTGCTGGCGAGTGCGTCGTGGGACCTCGACCTCTGGGGCAAGAACCGCCAGCGTCTAGGCCAGGCCGTGTCGCAGGAAAAAGCGGCGGAAGCGGACGTGCAGCAGGCGCGCGTGACGCTCGCGTCGTCGGTTGCGAGCACGTACAACCAGCTGGCGCAACTCTATGCGTTGCGCGAGATTGCCCAACGCGAGATCGACAATCGCCAGGATATCAGCCGGATCACCAACGGCCGCGTCGCGGCGGGCCTCGACACCAATGTCGAGAAGCAGACCGCGAACGGCAACATCGCGACGAGCCAGGCCAACCTGACCGATCTCGACGGCCAGATCACAACGGTGCGTTACCAGCTCGGCGCGCTGCTCGGCAAGGGGCCGGATCGTGGGCTGCAGATAGCAAAGCCCGTTCTGAATCCGGGTGCGGTGGTCGTGCTGCCGGACAACGTGCCGGCCGATCTCGTGTCGCGCCGACCGGATATCGTGGCAGCACGCTGGCAGGTCGAAGCCGACACGCACGGCATCAAGGAAGCCAAGGCCGAGTTCTTTCCGGACGTCAACCTCGCGGCCGCGGCTGGCTTTGATGCGTTCGGCTGGGGCAAATTCCTGACCTCGTCGAGCCGTCAGATCCAGTTTGGCCCGGCGATCCATCTGCCGATCTTCGACGGTGGCGCATTGCGTTCGCAACTGAAGGGCCGTTACGCCGATTTCGACCTGGATGTGGCGAACTACAACCAGACGCTCATCACTGCGCTCGCCGACGTCGCAACGCAGATCTCGTCGATCCGCTCGATCGACAAACAGTCGGGCGATGCCCAGCGGGCGCTAGATGCATCGAGCAAAGCTTATGAGCTGGCCGTCATCCGCTACAAGGCGGGACTGTCGCCGCAATTGCAGGTGCTGAACGCCGACCAGAACCGCCTCGCCGCCGAACAGACGGTGACCAACCTGAAGATGAGGCGCCGCGACCTGCAGATCGGCCTCATCAAGGCGCTCGGCGGCGGCTTCGATGCGACGGCAACCGGGCTCGTAGTGCCAACCGACGCGCCGCCGTCATCGGCGCATGCGTCCAACTGAGCGAATGCCAATCCGGATAACCGACGAAGACTGAGAGAACACGGAGCACATCAATGAGCACCCCCCAACAGCCCGCCGCCAGCACGCAAACGGCAAACAGCGGCAAGCGCAAACGCATGATGACGCTGCTCGTCATCGTGATCCTGATTGCGGCGATTGCGTACGGCCTGTACTACTTCCTCGTCGCACGCTTCCATGAAGCAACCGATGACGCATATGTGAGCGGCAATGTCGTGCAGATCACGCCGCAGGTCACCGGCACGGTGATCGCCGTCAAAGCCGACGACACGCAGATCGTAAAGGCCGGCGATCCGCTCGTCCTGCTCGATCCGGCCGATTCGCGCGTCGCCCTCGAATCGGCGGAAGCGAATCTCGCGCAGGTGGTGCGCCAGGTGCGTGGCCTCTTCGCCGACGACAGCCAGTACCTCGCGCAGGTTGCGCAGCGTCAGTCGGATCTCTCACGCGCACAGGACGACCTGAAGCGCCGTATGACGGTCGCGCAGACCGGCGCCGTGTCGCAGGAAGAAATCTCGCATGCCCGCGACGCCGTCAAGAGTGCGCAGGCCGCTGTCGACGCCGCCCAGCAGCAGCTCGCCGCGAACCGTGCGTTGACCGCGAACACGACTATCGCCAACCATCCGAACGTGCAGGCAGCTGCCGCGAAGGTGCGCGACGCCTACCTCGCCAACGCGCGTAACACGCTGCCGGCGCCGGTTACGGGCTACGTGGCGAAGCGTTCGGTGCAGGTTGGCCAGCGCGTCTCGCCGGGTACGCCGCTAATGGCGATCGTGCCGCTGGAGGCTGTGTGGGTCGACGCGAACTTCAAGGAAGTCCAGCTGAAACATATGCGTATCGGTCAGCCGGTCCAGTTGACTGCGGACGTGTACGGCTCGAGCGTCAAGTACAACGGCAAGGTGATCGGCTTCTCGGCCGGCACGGGCTCGGCGTTCTCGCTGCTGCCTGCGCAAAACGCGACGGGCAACTGGATCAAGGTCGTCCAGCGTCTGCCGGTGCGTATCGCCCTTGATCCGAAGGAACTTGAAACACATCCGCTGCGGATCGGCCTGTCAATGCAGGCTGACGTGAACATCAAGGACGGCAGCGGTGGTGAACTCGGCAATGCGCCGAACACGGTCTATGAGACCAACGTGTTCGACAGGTACGGCGACGAAGCCGACGCCGAAATCGCCCGCATCATTGCAGCCAACGCCGGCCCCAACGGCGGCCAGTATAGCGGCGCGCAAAAGGCAGCGGATCGCGCCGCAAAGGGCGCGGCGAAGCTGATGTAAGCCGCTCCGCTGGCATCGCACCATAAGAAGACTTCCATGGCTCAGGCTCAAGCGCCGCACCCGCCGCTCGAGGGTGCGCAACTGGTCATCGGGACGATTGCCGTCTCGCTGGCGGTTTTTATGAACGTGCTGGACACGTCGATTGCGAACGTATCGATCCCGTCCATATCCGGCGATCTCGGGGTGTCGTCCGACCAGGGCACGTGGGTGATCACGTCGTTCGCGGTCGCGAACGCGATCTCCGTGCCGCTGACCGGCTGGCTGACGGACCGCATCGGCCAGGTGCGGCTCTTCATGGCGTCGATTGTTCTCTTCGTCATCTCGTCGTGGATGTGCGGTCTCGCGCCGACGCTGCCGTTCCTGCTCGCGTCACGCGTGCTGCAGGGCGCGGTGGCCGGTCCGATGATTCCGCTGTCGCAGACGCTGCTGCTCGCCAGCTACCCGCGTGCGAAAGCGCCCATGGCATTGTCGATGTGGGCCATGACGACGCTGATCGCGCCGGTTGCCGGGCCGATTCTCGGCGGCTGGATCTCGGACAATATTTCGTGGCCGTGGATCTTCTACGTCAACATTCCGGTCGGCATCGTGGCCGCCGCCGCGACGTGGGCGATCTTCCGCAACCGCGATTCGGCAGTCAAAAAGGCGCCCATCGACGGCATCGGTCTCGCGCTGCTGATTATCTGGGTCGGTTCGCTCCAGATCATGCTCGATAAAGGCAAGGACCTCGACTGGTTCTCATCGACGACGGTTGTCGTACTGGCGCTCGTCGCGGTGATCGCCCTCGCCTTCTTCATCGTGTGGGAATTGACGGCCGAGCATCCTGTCGTCGACCTGTCGCTGTTCGCGCGGCGTAATTTCACGGGCGGGACGGTCGCGCTGTCGATCGGCTACGGGCTCTATTTCGGCAACCTCGTCCTGCTGCCGCTGTGGCTGCAGACCGACATCGGGTACACCGCTACCGACGCCGGCCTTGTCATGGCGCCCGTCGGTCTGTTCGCGGTCCTGCTGTCGCCGTTGACCGGCAAGTATCTGCCCCGCACCGATCCACGTTATATCGCGACGGCGTCGTTTCTCGTCTTTGCGCTGTGTTTCTGGATGCGCTCGCGCTATACGACGGGCGTCGACACATTCTCCTTGCTGATGCCGACGTTGATCCAGGGCATCGGCATGGCAGGCTTCTTTATTCCGCTCGTGTCAATCACGCTGTCGGGGCTGCCAGGCAACAGGATTCCGGCGGCGTCGGGGCTATCGAATTTCGTGCGGATCATGTGCGGCGGTATCGGCACATCGATCTTCCAGACGGCGTGGGATCACCGCACGATCCTGCATCACGCGCAACTGACGGAGCAGGCGAACGCTTATAACCCTGTGTTCGATCATTCGATGCAGCAGATGGGTGCGGCGGGCTACAGCCAGCCGCAGGCGCTCGGGCTCTTCAACAACATGGTGTCGCAGCAGGCTGCGCAACTGGGCGTGAACGATCTGTTCTTCGTGTCGGCCGGCATCTTCGTTGTGCTGATCGGGTTGATCTGGATCACGAGGCCAGAGCGAGCCGGCGCAGGCGACGCGAGCGCAGCGGCTTCGGCAGCACACTAGGTTCGTTGTTCGGCGCAGGCCGGGTCGGGTAATCAAAGGCGGACCCGCAATCATTCGGGTCCGCCTTTTTTACCACTCAGGTATTTCAGCTCGAAGCGGTAACGACGAGCCTTTCCGGCGCCAACACACCTTCCGCCGCTTTCGCGACACCAAGGAGCCGGCCTTCACCGTAGACGCGAACACGCGGCGCCTGTGTCACCGCATCGTCGATGGAAAGATCAGCGAGACGCAAACGCTGGCCGTGCAAAAAGCGCCGCGTGGATTCTGTGTCGAGTTCCACAGACGGAAAAGTCGACAGGAGCGCATCGACCGGCTGCAACCAAGCGTCCCGCTCGCTCTCGCCCGCGTCCGACAGCGCATCGAGCGTCACTGCGTGTTCGAGCGTCAGCGCGCCTACTCCGGTGCGCCGCAACGTCACCAGATGCGCGCCACAACCCAGCGCTTCGCCGATGTCCTCAGCTAGCGTACGCACATACGTGCCCTTGCTGCAGGTCACACGAAACGTGACATCCGGCAAAGCACAGGCAAGCAGATCGAGCCCGTGAATCGTGACGTTCCGCCCTTCCCGCTCGACCACCTGACCCGCGCGCGCATACTCGTACAGCGGTTTGCCGTCGCGTTTGAGTGCGGAATACATCGGCGGAACCTGAACGATTTCTCCGCGGAACCGGCTCAGCGCCTGTTCGACAGCGGACTGATCGCATGCCACATCGCGCGTTTGCACGGCTTCGCCTTCGGCGTCGCCCGTCGTGGTACGGACACCGAGGCGCATCGTCGCCTCGTAGGTCTTGTCGGCTTCGAGCAGGTCCTGGGAAAACTTCGTAGCCTCGCCGAAGCACAGCGGCAAGAGACCTGACGCAAGCGGATCAAGCGTGCCCGTGTGGCCCGCCTTCTTCGCCAGATAGAGACGCTTCGCGCGAATCAGCGCGTCGTTGCTCGACAGGCCGACTGGCTTGTCGAGCAGCAATACGCCATCCAGCGCGCGACGCGGTATTCGTGGGCGTTGAGGTGCAGTCATATCAATGAGGCAAACGCAGTGTGGTCAAAGACGCGAAGTCAGTCTTCTTTCGCGCGCGTGGCGTTCGCTTCATCGATCAGACGCGACATCTCGACAGCCTGCTCGATCGTCTTGTCGTAGTGGAAATGCAGCGTCGGCACCGTATGGATATGCAAACGCTTGAAAAGCTGATTATGCAGGTGGCCGGCCGCGTGATTGAGCGCGTCCCGCGTCTGATGTGGGTCGCCCGTCAATGTCGTAAAAAAGACTTTCGCGTGGGCGTAGTCCGGCGTCAGCTCGACACTCTGGATTGTGACGAGCCCGATGCGCGGGTCTTTGACTTCGCGCAGCAGTTCAGACAGATCGCGCTGGATCTGATCGGCAATCTGCACGTTGCGATTGGGAGAAGTACGTTTTTTCGGCATAGTGAATCCGTGATTCGTTTTGTCGGCGGGTTCGCGTTCGTGCGGCGGACTTGTGCCGCAGCGAGACGAACGCCGACGCCACGCGCCGACACAAAAAGCAAAGGGCGGATCCGGGCAAGCGCCCGCTCCGCCCTTTGAGCGTTGCGCCAGAATTACAGCGTACGCGCGACTTCCGTCACTTCGAACACTTCGAACTGGTCGCCTTCGACGATGTCGTTGAAGTTCTTGATCGACATACCGCACTCGAAGCCCTGACGCACTTCCTTGACGTCGTCCTTGAAGCGCTTCAGCGAGTCGAGTTCGCCGGTGTGGATCACGACGTTGTTGCGCAGCACGCGCACCGACGACGTCCGCTTGACCACGCCGTCCGTGACCATACAGCCGGCCACTGCGCCAATCTTCGGCACCTTGAAGACCTGGCGAACTTCGACCATACCGGTCACCACTTCGCGCTTCTCTGGCGCCAGCATGCCCGACATCGCGGCCTTCACTTCATCCACTGCGTCATAGATGATGTTGTAGTAGCGGATATCGATGCCATTGGATTCCGCGAGCTTGCGCGCCTGCGCATCCGCACGCGTGTTGAAGCCAATGATGACCGCCTTCGAAGCCGTCGCCAGGTTGACGTCGGATTCGCTGATGCCACCCACGGCGCTATGCACGATCTGCACGCGGACTTCGTCGGTCGACAGCTTGAGGAGCGACTGCACCAGCGCTTCCTGCGAGCCCTGCACGTCGGCCTTGACGATAAGCGGCAGGTACTGCACTTCGCCTTCTCCCATCTGTTCGAGCATGGTTTCGAGCTTCGCTGCCTGCTGCTTCGCCAGCTTGACGTCGCGGAACTTGCCTTGACGGAACAATGCGACTTCACGCGCCTTGCGCTCGTCCGGCATGACGATGACTTCTTCGCCAGCCGCCGGGACTTCCGACAGACCCTGGATTTCAACCGGGATCGACGGCCCTGCCGACCTGGTCGGCTTGCCCGTTTCGTCGAGCATAGCGCGCACGCGGCCGTAGGCACTGCCTGCGAGAACGACGTCGCCGCGATTGAGCGAACCCGACTGGACAAGGATCGTTGCGACCGGACCCTTACCCTTGTCGAGCTTCGCTTCGATCACGAGCCCCTTGGCCGGAGCTTCGACCGGTGCCTTCAGTTCCAGCACTTCGGCCTGAAGCAACACGTTTTCGAGCAGATCGTCGATACCTGCGCCGGTCTTCGCCGACACGGACACGAACGGCGAATCGCCACCGTATTCTTCCGGCACGACGCCTTCGGCGACGAGTTCCTGCTTCACGCGTTCTGGATTCGCATCCGGCTTGTCGATCTTGTTGATCGCGACGACGAGCGGCACGCCGCCTGCCTTCGCGTGGGCAATCGCTTCCTTCGTCTGCGGCATCACACCGTCGTCGGCGGCGACTACCAGAATCACGATGTCCGTTGCCTTCGCACCGCGGGCACGCATAGCCGTAAAGGCCTCGTGACCCGGCGTGTCGAGGAACGTGATGACGCCGCGCGGCGTTTCAACGTGATACGCACCGATGTGCTGCGTAATCCCGCCCGCTTCACCCGCCGCCACCTTCGCGCGACGGATGTAGTCCAGCAGCGAGGTCTTGCCGTGGTCGACGTGACCCATAACGGTGACGACCGGCGGACGCGGCAGCGCTTCTGCGTCAGAGATCTCGCCTTCGACCAGCATCGCTTCCGGATCGTCCAGCTTCGCGGCAACCGCGTGATGACCCAGTTCCTCGACGATGATCATCGCCGTTTCCTGGTCCAGCATCTGGTTGATCGTGACCATCTGGCCAAGCTTCATCATCACCTTGATGACTTCCGAAGCCTTCACTGACATCTTATGCGCGAGATCCGCAACAGTGATAGTTTCCGGTACGTGTACTTCGCGCACGATTGGCTCGATCGGAGCCTGGAACGTGGTGCTCTGATCCTGGTGCTTGCCGCGACCCTTCGGGCCACCGCGCCAGCCGCGATCGACGCCGCCGCTCGAATCGCCGCGCGTCTTGATGCCGCGGCGCTTCGCTGCATCGTCCTGCCAGCCGCCCTTGCCGCCGCCCGGCTTCTTCTTGTCGCCGGCAGAGGAAGGCGCCGGTGTCGCAGCCGGTGCCGCAACAGCAGGCTTCTTTGCGGCCGGCCGGGCCGTCGTTTCGCCTGCCGGACGCGCCGGCTTGTGCAGCGTGCCCTTGGCTTCCGCAGCCTTGGCCGGCTCTGCAGCGGGTTTCGGTGCCGGTTCCGGCGCCTTCGCCTGCGCCTTGCGCGGCGTGTTCATCATCTCGCGGATCGCGCGCGCTTCGGCTTCTGCCGCTGCCCGACGCTTGCTGACTTCTTCTTGCTCGGCACGCGTCTTTTCGGCTGCCTGGCGAGCGGCGTCTTCAGCCTTCTTCGCCGCTTCGCGTTGCGCCGCGCGTTCTGCTGCAGCGCGTTCGTCGTCCTGCTCGGCTGAGCGCTCAGCCTGCACGGCCTGTTCGGCTTCAGCTCGCGCAGCCGCTTCGGCGAGTACCGCGGCACGCTTTTTCGCCGTCTCTTCTTCCGCGCGACGACGCTCCGCCTCGGCCGCCTGTTCGCGAGCCTGGCGCTCTGCCTCTTCGCGCTCGAGCTGTTCCTGACGAGCTTTCAACTCCTGAGCCTGCTTCTCGAGCAGCTCGGCTTCGTGGCGAGCTTCTTCCTCGCGACGCTGGAGTTCGAGATCATCCGTCTCGTCGGCCACATTGTTCGATGCCTCACCGCCTTGTTCGGCCGCTTCGTCACGGCGGACGAAGGTGCGCTTCTTGCGCACTTCGACCTGAATGGTGCGAGCCTTGCCCGTCGCGTCGGACTGCTTGATCTCCGACGTGTGCCGCTTCGTCAGCGTGATCTTGCGCTTGTCGGCATCCGTCGAACCGTGCGACTTGCGCAAGTGGTCAAGCAGACGCGCCTTGTCCGTTTCGGACAAGGTATCGTCTTCGCTCGCTTTTGTGACGCCCGCCGCCTGCAGCTGTTCGAGCAGCACGCCGGCAGGCATTTTCAGTTCCGCGGCAAATTGGGCTACGTTGTTACTCGCCATTCATTCCTCTTAATGCAAGGACCGATTCCTTGCGGTTAGCATCTGTCATGCGGCCTGAGGGCCGCTTTCAATTTAGTGCGCCATGGTCATTTCTCACTGGAACCAGTGTTCACGTGCTTTCATAATCAACGCCTTGGCGGCATCCTCTTCCATTCCGGTCATTTCGACCAGCTCATCCACTGCCAGCTCGGCGAGTTCATCGCGCGTCTGGATCTGATGTTCGGCCAGCTTCGCGAGCAGGTCTGCATCCATTCCGTCGAGGCTCTTCAGGTCGAGCGCTACATTCTCGACCTTTTCCTCGTTTGCAATCGCCTGCGTCAGCAGTGCATCGCGCGCGCGGTTGCGCAGCTCGTGAACGGTGTCTTCGTCGAACGCCTCGATCTCAAGCATCTCGTTGAGCGGTACATAAGCGATCTCTTCGAGGCTCGTGAAACCTTCGTCGATCAGGATGTCAGCGACTTCTTCGTCGACATCGAGACGCGCCATGAACAGGTCGCGCAGTACGCTGCGTTCCTGATTCTGCTTCTGCGCAGATTCGTCCGGCGTCATGATGTTGATCTGCCAGCCGGTGAGTTCGCTGGCAAGACGCACGTTCTGGCCACTGCGGCCGATTGCGACCGCCAGTTCGTTTTCGTCGACGACGACGTCCATCGAATGCTTCTCTTCATCGACGACGATCGACTGGACGGCTGCCGGCGCGAGCGCGCCGATCACAAACTGGGCGGGATCTTCCGACCATAGCACGATGTCGACGTTTTCGCCACCGAGCTCGTTACGGACAGCCTGCACACGCGAGCCGCGGATACCAACGCAGGTGCCGATCGGATCGATGCGCTTGTCGTACGCGACGACGCCGATTTTCGCCCGCACGCCGGGATCGCGCGCAGCCGCCTTGATCTCCAGCAGGCCCTGCTCGATTTCCGGCACTTCCATTTCGAAGAGCTTCATCAGAAATTCGGGCGCCGTGCGGGACAGCTCGATCTGCGGGCCGCGAGCCGTGCGATCGACCTTCGCGATATAGGCGCGCACACGGTCGCCCACACGCAGGTTTTCCTTCGGAATCAGCTGATCGCGGCGCAACAGCGCTTCGACACGTCCCGATTCGACGATGAAGTTACCCTTATCGAGGCGCTTGACCGAGCCGGTCATGATGCTTTCGCCGCGTTCCAGGAAGTCGTTCAGGATCTGCTCGCGCTCGGCGTCGCGCACCTTCTGCAGGATCACCTGCTTGGCGGCCTGCGCGCCGATACGGCCGAATTCGATCGACGGCACCGGCTCTTCAAGGAAATCGTCGACCTGCGCGTCGGCCTTCTGCTCGCGCGCTTCAAACAGCAGGATTTCCTGATCCGGCTCCTGCAATCCCGCTTCGTCCGGCACTACCCGCCAGCGGCGAAAGGTTTCGTGCTCACCGCTTTCACGGTCGATATGGACGCGGATGTCCGCATCTTCTTCGAAGAGTTTCTTGGAGGCCGAAGCGAGCGCCGCCTCAAGGGCGGCAAAAACCACGTCCTTGTCAACGTTCTTCTCGCGTGCCAGCGCATCCACCAGCATCAACACTTCGCGACTCATTGTTTGCGGCTCCTAAAGTCAACTTTGGGGACGAGGCGTGCCTTATCGATGTCCGCTACAGTAAAATCGAGCATCGCGGCGCCTTCCTTCCCTTCGAATTCCAGACCGATCGTTTCGCCCTCGGGGGCATGCAGGATGCCCCGGTACGATTTCCGTCCGTCCAATGGCTTTTTCAAGGTGATAACCACTTCGCTGCCCGCGAAGCGTTCGAAGTCCGCCAGTTTTTTCAGCGGACGGTCGAGACCGGGCGACGAGACTTCAAGCCGCTCGTAGTCAATGTTTTCGACCGTCAAAACGTGCTGGAGCTGACGCGTGACCTTTTCGCAGTCTTCAATCGCGATGCCGGCCGGCTGGTCGATATACACGCACAGCATGCCGCGCCCGGTGCGCTCGAGATCGACGAGCTCGTAGCCAAGGCCCACGACCGTGGTTTCAATCAGTTCCGTCAGTTGCACAGTGCCCTCTAAGATGTTCGCGCAGCGAGCCTGCCGGGTTGCCAACGAACACCTGCGGGCCGAGCGCCAAGCCGGCGCACGTTCGTGCTACCCGAGATGCTGAACCGCTTCGGCCAAAAAAAAATGGGCTAAACGCCCATCATCCTATTGCCGGTGGTCGCACCTGAGCCGCACTTGAAAAGCCGCACGCCCAGCGACTCTGCGATTGTAGCATTTTTCGGTACAAACGCAAACCGCGCAATGCTTGCGCAGCGCGCACTTCAGCCTGATTTCACAGGAATCTTCCGTGCTGCTGCGTCCTCACGAAAGCGTGACAGAGAAGCCGGAGCAAGCCATCGCCCGAGCTGCGGCGGCACCGAGGTCAAGGCGCTGTCGCCGCATTGACCTCATACACCGGTTTAGCGGCTACGCGGACGGTTACGCGGGCTGCCGCTGCGCGGACCACCGCGATTGCCCGCCGCGTTGGGATTGCCGCCGGCACGAGCGCCACCGTTGCCGCCCGGCGTGCGGTTGCCGCCGCTGCCGCCCGCGCGGTTAGGATTGCCGCCGGCAGCGCGATTGCCACCATTGCCCGAGGGTGCACGGTTGCCATCGACTTCGCGTCCGCCACGCGGACCCGCTCCGGGACCGCCGCTACGCCCCATGCCGGCACCGCGACCACCGCCATAGCCGCCACCGAGGCCCGATGACGCCCCGCCGCCGAAGCCTCCAGCCGCACCACGGCGACCGTGGCCGCGCGGTTGCTGGTCCGCCAGACGGCCGTGCGACATCAGCACGGGCTCACGACTGATAAAGCCCATCGACGTCTGCATCGGATCCGGCTGCCGGCGTTCCGGCGCCGCATTGCGGCCGCCCTTCTCTTCGCTCGGCGCCTTAAGACCAACCGACGCCATCAGCACGCGCACCTGGTTTTCTTCCAACTCTTCCCAGCGGCCGCGCTTCAAACCCTTCGGCAGCGAAATCGGACCGTGGCGCGTGCGAATCAGCCGGCTGACCATCAGGCCCGCGGCTTCGAACATGCGGCGCACCTCGCGGTTGCGTCCTTCGGCTAGCGCGACGTGATACCAATGATTCGTGCCTTCGCCGCCGCCATCGCGAATGCGCAGGAAATTCGCCGGACCGTCTTCCAGTTCGACGCCGTGCAGCAGCTTTTGACGCATGCCCTCAGCCAGTTCGCCTACGACGCGCACCGCGTACTCGCGCTCAACACTATAGCGCGGATGCATGAAGCGGTTAGCCAGGTCGCCCGAAGTGGTCAGCATCAGCAGACCCTCGGTATTGAAGTCGAGGCGGCCCACAGCGAGCCATTTGGCGGTCTTCATCGGCGGCAGCTTGTCGAATACGGATGGACGACCTTCCGGATCCGCATGACTGACGATCTCGCCGGTGGGTTTGTGATACAGCAGCACGCGCGGCGGCTTGTTCTGGAGCTTGCGTTTGACCGGCTTGCCGTTGATGCGAACCTGGTCGGTCGGCATAATTCGCTGGCCAATATGCGCCGGCTCGCCGTTGACGGACACCCGCCCTGCAACGATCAGCTCTTCCATCTCGCGGCGCGAGCCCATTCCGGCTTCAGCGAGCACCTTGTGCAGCTTCGGCGCGTCGTCGTCCGGCGACAGCACGCGCTTGGGCGCCTGCGGACGCCCACGACGCAGCATCGGCGCACGCACGCCACCAGTCGCGCTGTTGTCGGCGTCGAAAGCCGGCGAAGTCACGTATGAAAACAGATCGTCCTGTGAAGCCTCGCTTGCGGCCACCACCGGCGGCACGTCGCCTCGGCGGTTCTGGCGCTGACCGCCTTGCCGCTGACCACCCTCGCGCGGCGCGCCTTCGCGCACGGCGCCCGGCCGCTTGCCGCCGCCACTGTTCCTGCGCGGCCCCTGACCGCTGCCGCCACCCTTGCGCGGCATCCGCGCCTGCGCCACGACTTCGCCGTCCGGCGGCGCTTCCGCCACCACCGGAGCAACGGGATCCTGCGTGGACGCGCCTTCGGCGCCCTTCGCCTTCGCCCCCGCGCGACGGCGCGCGATCAGGCTACGTGGGCCGCGACGCAGGCCGCGACGCGGACGGTCTTCGCCGTCGGCGCCCGCGCTCTCGCCACTGCGCTGACTCTCGCCGGCCGACGTCTGCGCCTCGCGCGTTTCGTCGGAGCGTGCGGCGCGCTCAGATTCGGACGAATCGGTGTCGTGGGTATGTGTCAAAACAACCTCAAAATGTCAGGTCGCGCGCGCCCGTTGCGGGCGCGGCAAATAGTTCGGTTACGTCAGGCGCTGCGCGACTCGGTTTCGTCGTCAGTCAGGAGGCCTGCGTCCCGCACGGCTTCGCGGCGATCATCATGATCGTCGTCGTGTGCCGCACGTGTCGGGTTCGGCTCAGCGGCGGGCTCTGCGTTGTCTGCAACGCGAAGATCGCCCGAGTCGTGCGCGGGTGCTGCTGGATCGGCCTGGGAGACCCGATCCTGATTTACTTCCTGCCCGGTAATGCCCATGGCTTCCCCGGTGTGCGACTCAATATCTGCTTCAGCGGTCTGCGACGATACCCCTGCAGCCGCAGCGCCGTGTTCTTCGCGAGCGACGGCTTCCATTGCATGCGAAGGCCGGGCGGGTTTGTCTTCACCCGCCGCCCCGGGCGCCCGTTCGGCGTCAAACTCGACGCCCGTCGGACCTTCTGGCAGCGCCGCGGCTTCCGCGTCGACATGACCTGCAACAGCCTCCGGCAACTCGCTATTTTCGTGCATCGCGTCCGCAACGACGTCCGGGGCAACTTCGGCTACGGGTTCGCCGCCTGGCATTTCACCGTCAGCGAATTCGATCGCATGCTGGCCAAGGAGAGTCACATTCAGTTGCGCCGACGGGTCGTCGAGAGGCGGAAGTTCATCAAGCGCCTTCAGCCCGAGGTCATCGAGAAACGAACGCGTCGTCGCATACAGCGCCGGACGCCCCGGTACATCACGATGACCGATGACCTCGATCCACCCACGATCCTCAAGTTGCTTCACCACCTGCGTGTTGACCGTCACGCCGCGAATCTCCTCAATGTCGCCGCGCGTGACGGGTTGCCGGTACGCAATGATCGCAAGCGTCTCGAGCACGGCGCGCGAATATTTCGGCGGCTTCTCGGGATGCAGACGATCGAGATACGAGCGCATCGCAGGCTTGCTCTGGAAGCGCCAGCCAGACGCCAGCCCCACCAGTTCAACCCCGCGACCTGACCAGTCCTGCTTCAGGTCTTCGAGCAACGTTCGAACCGTGTCTGCCGACACACCGTCGGCAAAGAGCTTGCGCAACTCGCCGAGCTTTAACGGCTCCTGCGCGCAGATCAAGGCAGTCTCGAGGACGATTTTCGCCTCTTGGGTATTCATGCAGCCAGGTCGACCTTATGAGTTAGGGTCAAAGGACCGGATCAGACAGACGATATGGAACTGAAGACGCGCTCGCCCGATTCTGATCGGTCATATTGATGGGAGCACGCACCGGGGGGAGGCGAAACAGGCTAATCGAGCCAAGCCCAGCCGGACGGATCAGCGAAAATCCTGTAAGGAATCGCTTGACTGAGCGCCATCTTACGCAAAAATATCCGGTGCGTAAAGACGAAATACGGGACGTACTCCGGCGCTCAGGTGCGTCCCGTCTTCACCCAGGGCCGCTCAGCGTGCACCGTGTTCGCGCAAAAAGCGCTGCAGGCGCTCCACACCGGCATCGAGTCGCGCCGTATCGCACGCGTAGCACCAGCGCACGAAGCCCTCGCCTTCCGGGCCGAATGCACTGCCCGGCGCGAGCCCCAGCCCGACCTCGCGCACCAGCGATTTGCACAGTTCGAGGCTTTGCCCCGCACCCGGCAACGAGAAAAACAGATACATCGCGCCCGGAGGCGCCTTGACATCGACGCCCGGCAAGGCGGACAGCGCCCGCACAAGATGGTCGCGGGAGGCGCGCAGCCCGGCGACCAGATCCTGTGTAAAACGCTCGCCGTGCTGTACGGCCGCGATACCGGCCTGCTGCACGAACGACGGCGCGCACGACGTGTTGTACTCGACGAGTTTCGCGAGATCGTCCATCAGCGCGGTGGGAGCGACGATCCAGCCTAGCCGCCAGCCCGTCATCAGCCAAGCCTTCGAGAATGAATTGACACAAATCACGCGTTCGTCGCGCGCAGCCAGATCGAGAAACGACGGCGCGCTGCCGGCGCGCTCGTCCGGGCCAGCCGGATCGCCGTAGTAGAGACGCTCGTAGACTTCGTCGGCGACGATCCAGATGCCGTGGCGACGACAATGTTCGAGCACCGCGCGCTGCTCTTCGCGGGTCATCACCCAGCCGGTCGGATTATTAGGTGAGTTGAGCATCAACAGGCGGGTATCCGGCGTGAGCGCAGCAAGCAGCGCTTCCAGATCGAGCGTCCAGCCCGCCGCACCATAACTGAGCGCGACGGTATGCACATGGGCGCCAAGGATTTTCGGAATTTCGACCAGATTCGGCCACAGGGGCGTCACCGCGACCACCCGGTCACCCGCCCCAACGACGAGCTGGGCCGCCAGCATCAACGCGTTCACGCCGGCGCTCGTGACCGCGACGTGCTCGACGTCGGTGGCTCCGTGCCGCGCGCTCACGTAGTCGGCGAGCGCTGCGCGCAGCGGCGCGATGCCCAGATTGTGCGTATAGAAGGTCGCGCCGGCGCCAAGCGCGTCGCTTGCCGCGTCGCGGATGAACTGCGGCGTGACCCGGTCGGACTCGCCAAACCAGAACGGCAGCACATTGTCGACACCGAAGCCCGCGTTTGCTACCTCGCGAATCTGGGAAGACCGCAACGCGCGCACCGCGTCGCGGGCATGGGGAGAAGAAAGCTGGGGCAGATCCGCTGTGCTCATCGAGGCATTCACGTCGGTGGGGTTGATTGATCGAAAAGCGTCAGTTTAACGGTTCGCCGAACGCCCGCGACGGCAAGCCGGCATCCGTCCCAGGCCGCGCCGTTCTCAGCGCAAGTCTTCGGCCCGTGCAGGCAACTGCCGGATCACCCCCCAAACTGCCTCTGCCGCAGGAGATAGCGACCGGTCGCGGCGCCGCACCAGTTCAACCGTTCGTTCCGCGCGAGGCACGAGCGGCCGCGCGACCAGGGACGAATCCGCCGGCACCGGCAACGCGAGCCACGGTAACACGCTGACGCCGATACCCGCCTCCACCAGCCCGAACACGGTCGCCGGGTGCCCGAGCTCCTGCACCACGGTGGCCTTGACGTCATGCTGAGCCATAACGACATCGATGATCGGCCGGCTGCCAGATGCATAGTCGAGCATCACAAGTCGCTGCCCCTCGAGATCCGTCCAGGCAACCTGCTGCTGCGCAGCCAGCGGATGGTCGCTGCGAGCCACGAGGCAGAACGAATCGGTCATCAACGATTCGCTCGCGAGATCATCCGCGGAAAACGGCCCGATGATCACGCCGAAATCGACCTCACCCGACTTCACCTTGCGCACGACGTCGCTCTGGACGTCGTCGCGCAAGCCCAGCGTGATGAAAGGAAACTGCGTACCGCACCCTGCTATCACCTGCGGCATCAGCCGGCAGGCGACCGTCGGGCTTGCCGCCACCACGACGCGTCCGCGCCGCTGCTCGCCCATTTCGCGGATTTCGCGCAAGGCGTCGTCAAGATCGGTCAGGAGCCTCGACACACTTGCAATCAGGTTGCTGCCGACATCGGTCAGTTGCACGTCGCGTGTCGTGCGGTCGATCAGCTTCAGCCCGATTTCCGATTCAAGCTCGCGCACGCAGCGGCTCACGGCGGATTGGGTGAGCCCGATCTCATCCCCCGCGCGGCTGAAACTCTGTAGTCGCGCGACCTCGATAAAGACCCGCAATTGTCGCAGCGTCACATTCATCCATCGATCTCATAGATATCAGGCATTGATGCGCATTCTATTGTTTCTTTCGGCGGAAGCCCATCGACGACTATTCGCTGCAATGCAGCAATAAAGCGCAAACGCACGCTGGGCGGGCCTGATTGCACAAGATTGGTGATTGTCCCGATTTGCGAAATGGGTTTTTTGGATTCTCATACGCCCCTGGCTAGCGCCCGCGCTGGCCTGTTGCCACGGGGTTTCAAGGGGGTTGCAGGGAGGAATGGCACGCTTCCTGCATAAGGGTATGCACTGGGTCGGCGCGGGTTGCCGATAGTTCATTCCAATCGCCGTGGCTTGCCCGACCCCGCCTGGCACTCGAGATCGGGTGCATGAAGAGTGCGCGGCGCGGGGCAGCGCACCGGAGTTAGCTTCGCTGAGGTGAAAACATGATGCTGTTCGACGATTTGAAAGACAACGAGTGGGCGCTGGTCGAGGCGTTGTTCTGTGCGGAGCCAGCACGCAGCGAACGACGCGGTCGGCCTCGCGTGGAAGCGCGCGCGGTTGTCAATGCCGTCCTGTGGGTGCTGTCCACAGGCGAAGGCTGGTCCAAGCTGCCGGGCCGCTATCCGTCGCCGCCGACGTGCCGCCGCCGCTTCGACGAGTGGCAGGCCGATGGTACGCTCGCCGAAATAGTCAAGCGCCTCGGCACGAGCGGCCGGGAAATTTCGCTGCGCGGCCGGATCGGTGCTACAGCAGCGAAGCCGCCTGCACCGCCGAGCCGCGATCGTCTGCGCGGCGCATTCTGGACCAATCCGGAATCCTGGCGTGCGCCGGTGAAAATGGCCTGAGGCCGACCCCACGCCATCGGGCGCTTTCGGGCGCCCGTTGCGTATTCATCGCGTGACCTGCTTTCGGGCGCGAACGACAGGTTTGCGCCACTAACGCTGTTTTCGCCTAGGCGGGGCAACTCGCCGACACTCAGACCGCAGCAGACTGCCAGACTTCCACCTCCGTTGTAGGTGCGACCGACTACGTATTCAGCACCTGACGAAACATCTCATTACCATTATTTACAGCAGGCTTTCGCTCCCAGGCATACCGTACGAGTATGCGAACAAGCCCTATCAGGCGGCTTGACGGGAGCCCATCATGAAACCAGTGTCCATGCTTCTGTGCGGCATTGTGGTTTCATCGCTTGCTGCACCGGCGCTGGCCCAGCAACGCCCGCAGGGCTGGAACTGGCGTCCGGAACATCCAGCCAGCATTGAAGCCTGGCAGCAGGATGATGCCCGCGGTCACGCATTCACACCGCCTGCGCCGCGCGGTGACCTGCGCGGCGACATTGCCAGCAATGTTCGCGAACGGTCCGAACCGCCTCGCGACGGGGGGCAGCGGCGTCGGTGAATCTACGGCTGGGGTTATCGAAGCAGAGCGACTGGACGGAGGATCGAGGCGGATTCAGTTCGGGCGTGCGCGGAAAATCCCCCGTCAAACAAACGAGGCAAACAATGACGGGAACCACTTTGAAACCGTTGAGGTCTCACTCAAGCCATAAGCACAGCGTGGCAAAGTAGTTCCGGTATGCCCGTATCTTGCGATACGGGCTTTTTTTTTCGCGCACCGGTCTCGAGGCCGGTGTATTCGCCGGCTTCACAGATAGTCCGTGGCGGTGTCAGGGGCGCGCTTCGAGCGCGGTCGTACTCGCTTCGCGGACCAGAGCGACGTAGTCGTTCATCCGGTGGGCCTGCCAGTTCAGCGAACGTTCGTCACGTTCGAGCCGCGCAAACTCTGCCCGGCCCCGCTCGGTCAACACCGCAATGTCCACCGGAGCGTGAAAACCCGGCGCGGGTGCCACCGTGCGCTGGCGGACCGTCTCCATGAGGCCCAGCGCGCGAAGATATTCGAAAACTCCGGGACGTCGCGCCCAGGGCACCTGGCGATATTGCGCCCGCCGCAGCGCTTCAAGTACAGCTTCATTGGAATACGTGGTCATCTCACATCTTTCTTAAAGTGCAGCCATGACACAACTTGCACGACACCTCATCATCGCGCCACCGACAAGAGGCGAAGCACCGGATCTGCCCGATGTTCCGTTTGTCACCGGGCGCTGCCTGTAGAATTCAGAACCCCCGTCAGAACGCGCTTTTTGCGTTCCCTCCACGTGCCGACGATGCAGCCGGTCCCGGTGCGATGGCTGGCGCGAGGATTGTCCTGAAAGTCATACGTTACCCCATTTAAATTGATTCTATTCACTTTATTGGCGCTTTTTTTTGCCGCTTTCGCGCTAATGCGGCGGTTGCGTCCGATGATTGCCATCGCTGGCCTGACGCTCTTCTGGTTGCTGTCGGCGGGATGGTTGACAGCACCGCTGCTCGCCTGGGCTCAGGCCGGCGTGCAGCCGGTTGCGCATGCAACTTTCTCAGGGCGCCCCGCAATCATCCTGCTCGGCAGCGGCACCGAATACGACGATAACGAACACCTCATTCCGAAACACGATGGCTTCGCCCGAATCGAAAAAACCGCCGACCTGTACACGATCTGCACGCGTATCGCATCCCACTGCACGGTGATCGTGAGCGGCGGCAACCCGCAACGGCACGAAGCCGCCGAAGCAGACGTCTATCTGCCCTGGCTGCTGCGCAAGGGCGTCGCGCGACCTGACATCATTCTTGAGAACGCAAGCCGTACCACGTACGAAAATGCAAAGTACGTCACCCCTATTCTGGCCCGCGAACATTACGATTCGTTGATACTGGTCACCTCAGCTCATCAGATGCGACGGGCATTGCTGGATTTCAGGCGCTTTGACATCACGCCGCAGCCTGTCGTGTCGAACACCCGTCGCGCCCAGACGGGCGTGTTGCCGCGCTACGCCAATCTCGTCAATGCAGAAATCGCCATGCATGAATTGATCGGTATTGCACAATTTCACGTCTATCGGGCAATCGGCTGGTTTTGAGCGAAGTGGGACCCAAGGAGTACCCGCCCCTTCCTGAATCCACGCGCGTCGGCTCGCCGCCTTGCACAACAAGGCCGATGACCTCAGCCGGTAAATGTAACCAGATGTAACGATCCGTGAATTCTGTTACAACCTGCCTACTGGAGCGGATATTGCTGGCTAGAATGCAGTGTCTTTCCGATTGGACAGGCATTACTCGGGTCCATAAACCACTCTACGGAGGTAGCGATGAAAAAAGTGTCCCTGGCAGTCCTGGTAGCCCTTTCCGCGATGACGGGCGCGGCTTATGCGCAAACGGACAAAGGCATCACGATGAGCACCGATCCGGCCAAGGCAGCTGAATTCGAGCAACACGCACAGGACGTGCAGTCGAAACAGCAAGCCATGGAAAGCGCGCCAGCCATGCCGCAACACAAGACGATGCACCACAAGAAGCCCGCCAAGCCGATGGCCGCCAGCGAATAACGAATGACAGGAATTACGGGTCAAGGCCCGGCGTCGCGGCATGCGCCGCGCAGGTAGAAAAGCCGAAGCCGGCGTAACCGGCTTCGGCTTTTTTATTGCCGGAGGACGGGGGACGGTATGCTAAAGTCGCGCACCGAACCAACCCCAACCCGTGCGCACCCTGGTGCGGAGGACAGAATGAGTAACATCCAGCTGGACATCGAATGGACTGAAGCGGCATCCCGCAAGATCGAAAAACTGATGCCGCGTGGCAACCAGGAAGCGTTCCTTGCACTGCCGCCCGTCGAATGCCTGCCCATGGAAGGCGACGTGCTGTTTCTGGGCCCGGCGGGCAAGCAGCAACCGTTTATCGTCGCCGAACGCCAGTACCACCACGAGGGCGACGCGGACTGGACCATTATTCTGATCCTCGACGTACCGCAAGCCACGCACTAAGCCGGCCGTTCCACCCGGCGATGGATGAAGGCAGGCACGCGTCCGCCTTCATTCACCCCGTGAGCGATGAGGGTAGCGCGGCCAGCAATATCCGCTCCGCGACGCCTGAACGGGCTCCGCGCTTCATCTATCCGCCCCTTCCGCCGTTCAGGCGATCTTCGACACCACGCGAATTTCCGCTTGCTCGACCCAGTCCGCCACCGCCTGTCTGCAGGCCGATATATGGGCTGACTTCGCGTGTGCCGCCAGCGCCGCCTCGCTTTCCCATCGTTCGACGAAGACGAAGCGACGCGGCTCATGCAGATCCTGATGCAGATCGTATTGCAACGCGCCCGCCTCGCTGCGCGTCGGGGCCACGATACCTTCGAGCGCGGCGCGCAACTGCACCTCATAACCAGGTTTCGCCACCGAGATTGCCACCACTGCAATTTCCGCCATGCCCATCTCCTTTGAAAAAGCAGCAGGATACCCGGCACGCCGCGAACGGACAGAGCGCAGTGTGATGCCCCGAACACTCGTAGGGGGAAATGACCTGATAGACTGGTTGATGACCCAATCCATGGCAGACGTCTGGCGAAGCAGGCGTTGACTTGCGCGTTGGGGACACAGGTTTGACCGCTCAGGCGATGCGGATCGTCGCCGACCCTACGCGGTATCCGCGCGCAGCTGGCAGCGTTTTGCAGCACTGCCTTGTCTACACAGCGAGCCATGATGTCCACCGTCGACGAACTGACGCTCCCCCGCCTCCTTCCCCGTATCGTGCGGGATGGCGCCGGCTGGTCGGCCAACTGGCGTTCGATCACGCTCTATAGCGTGTTCCAGCCGGTTCTGTCGATCACGCACCAGCGCATCGTCGGCTACGAGGCGCTTTTGCGCGCGACTGATCCGGCGGGCAACCCGGTGAGACCGGACATCCTCTTCGCGCAGGCCGAAGCGCATGCCAATGCGCCCATCCTGGACCGTCTGTCGCGGTGTCTGCACGTCGCGAATTTCGTCGAACAGAAGATCGACACCTGCTGGCTCTTCCTCAATGCACTGCCGCAGGTCTTCGAGACACGCTGGCCGCATCGCGCTTTCATCGACGAGCTGTCCGCGCATTTCGGGCTGCCGCACGAGCGCATCGTGATCGAACTGCTGGAGCAGCCCGCTGGCGACGAAGCCGCGGTCGCGCGCACGCTCGCGGCCACGCGGCCGCGCGACTTTCTGATTGCGATCGACGATTTCGGCACCGGCTTCTCGAACTTCGACCGCGTCTGGCGTTTCCGGCCGGATATCGTGAAACTGGACCGGTCGCTGATCGCTCGCGCGGGCAAGCGAGAGGGTGACGAGACGCTGATGACCCATCTGATTGCCATGCTGCATCAGGCGGGAACGCTCGTTCTCGCGGAAGGCGTCGAAACCGACGATGAACTGATGATCCTGATGCAGGCGGACGTCGACTTCGTGCAGGGCTTCTGGTTCGGACAGCCGCAGACTTCGGTGCAAGCCGCGGGCGCCGCCGCGCCTTGCCTGATCGAATCGATGTGGCAAAAGTACGCCGCCTACGATGTCGCGAACGCGCGTTATCAGCGGCTCGGTTTCGAGAGCTTTGCGGAAGCCGTCCGCGCCGGCGCCATGGTGTTTGCCGCGACCGGCGATCTCCCGCAGGCGGCTGAACATGTGTTCCGCGTGAGCGAAGCGCGCCGGGTCTTCGTACTCGATGCGAACGGACTCCAACAGCGGCCGTCCGTCGCTTCGCACGATGTCGGGCCGCCGCCAGCGCGGCTCGCCCCGCTCTTTCCCGACACGCTTTGCAACTGGTCGCGACGCGCCTACTTCCGGCATGCACTGGCGGCTCCCGGGCGGGTCGCGATGATGGGACCGCACTATTCGCTGACCGAGGGCGAGGACTGCTACACGACCGCCATCGCGATCAACGGCAAGGACGGCCTCGAAGTGTTCTGTGCCGACTTTCTACCCGACCGTTCGAGGGCCGGACCACGCTGACTTCGCCCCGGGCTCCGCGCTCCGCGAAGAGACAACGGTGGGGGACAAGAGATCAGTCGCTCACACGTCCACGCCCGGCCTTGATCTCACTACGCTTTGACTTGCCTTCGAGCCGGCGCATATTGGACGCGCGGGTCGGACGCGTGGCGACGCGCGCCTTGCGGGCCACGCTGACGCTCTGAATCAGTTCGTCCAGACGGGCGAGCGCCGCTGCGCGATTCATTTCCTGGGTCCGGTGCTCCTGCGCCTTGATGATGACCACGCCATCGCGTGTCAACCGATGATCGGAGAGCGCGAGCAGACGCATCTTGAGTACGTCAGGCAACGAAGATGCATGCACGTCGAAGCGCAGGTGAATGGCGCTCGACACCTTGTTGACGTTCTGTCCGCCCGCCCCTTGCGCACGCACGGCAGTCAGTTCGATTTCGTTTAGCGGGATTGGGTAACGTGAGATCATGGCGGCTGGTTGGGCGGCGAAATACAAGTTTCGCACAGACTATTGCAGACCTCGACGGCGCCTGGTGGTTCGATTCACGCACGCAACAAACGCACGCCGCAAGCCGGTGACAGGCAATGCCCAGCCTGTCCCGTGCTCGCGAAAACGTGGCTGGTCGCACCTGACAACCTTCTCCGCGATACCGATCGAAATGAAACTACGCGCGAGCTTCCTCTTCGAGCTGGCAGTCAACCTGGTGTTACCGTGGCTTGCCTACCGGCTCTCGGTCCCGCATTGGGGAGAGACGGGCGGGCTGATTGCATCCGCCGTGCCGCCGCTCGTCTGGAGCGCGATTGAGCTGGCCCGCTTCCGGCGTGTCGATGCGTTGAGCGTGATGGTACTGCTCGGCATCGTACTGTCGATTGCGGCGATGGCGCTTGGCGGCAGCCCTCGCATGTTGTTACTGCGTGAATCGCTCGTGTCCGGCGCAGTCGGCGTCACGTTCCTGTTTTCGCTCGCGATGCCGCGACCGCTTGTGTTCTATCTGGCACGTGCCACGGTCGCGCGCGAAATGGCTGACGGCGCAGCGCGCATTGAAGCATTGTGGCACGAGCGTCCCGCCTTTGTGTCCGTGCTTCGGCTGATGACCGCCGTCTGGGGTGCTGGCCTGACCGGCGAAACCACCCTGCGCGCGTGGATGGCGATGACGTGGCCTGTCGAGCGTTTTCTCGTCGTATCGCCGTTTATCGGCTACGGCATCTATGGCGCGTTGCTGCTGTGGACCGTGTGGTACCGCAAAGGGATGCGTGATCGCGCCACAGCCGGTGGCGAAGAGGCCGATGGCGTCACGGGCTGAGCCGCCCTCGCACCTCCGCGTTGCCAGCCTGCATCGCCCCGGTGCCGTGTGTCATCCCACACGCTCCATGGCCTCGGCAATGCGCGCCGCGAGGCCGGAGTCGCGCTGCGTAGGCGTCACGATCGCCTGCGCCAGCACCGCGCGTGAGCCGATCACTTCGACTCGCTCACGCGCTCGTGTAATCGCCGTATAGACCAGTTCACGCGACAGCACGCGGCTGAACGCCGAAGGCAGCATCAGCGCCGCGTGTTCGAACTCCGAGCCTTGCGACTTGTGGACCGTCAGCGCGAACGCCGTATCGTGCGGCGGCAGCGCCGCGGGCGATACAGCCCGCAGACTGCCGTCGCCCGAACGGAAATACACACGTAGCACACCGTCTTCGCCCGGCAGCGCAATCCCGATGTCACCATTGAAGAGTCCAAGCGCGTAATCGTTGCGCGTAACCATCACAGGCCGGCCCGCAAACCAGCTGGCGCCGACTGCCAGCGGCACGCGCGCCACGCGGCGTATCTGCGCGGCCATCAGCGCGTTGATCTGATCGACACCGCGCAGACCCGAGCGCGTCGCACACAGAACACGAAAGCGGTTCAGCGCATCGAAAAGCGGAGCCGGCTCCGGTATGGTCGAGGCAAGCGCCACAGAGAGCGCTTCCGCATAAAGGGCAAAGCCGTTCGCGAGTCTTGCGATAGTGCGATCCCCTGGAGCCGGCCCCGGGTCTTCGTAGAATGCTGCGGCGCATGGACCTCCCGGGTCGGGAGTCAAGGTCGCGAGCGCGGCCTGTGGATCGCCGCGCCGGATCGCCAGCGAGAGCTGTCCGATCGGCGATTCCAGGCCAAAGCGGTAGTTGCGCTCAAGCCAGACGACGGCGTCAGCGAGTGCGGCCGGTTCGCGGTTTTGCTGCGGACTTGCGATGGCTGTCCGTTCTCCATGAGTTGCGTCGGCGAAAAGATCGTCGCCAGGCGGCAGCGGGTCAGGCGTGCTCGCCTCGGCAACCGGCAGCGATGCCGCAAGCTGAGATGCGTTGATGCCCAATGCCGCTGCAACCCTTGCGGTGCCCTTTGCGCTGAATGCCGGCTGCGCGCTGAGTTCGGCGAACACGGCGCCGGCTTCGACTGCCGCGAGCTGATCCTTGTCGCCGAGCAACACGAGACGCGTCTGCGGCGCGATCGCATCGAGCAGATGAGCAGCCATCGCGACGTCGATCATCGACGCTTCGTCGATCACGATCACATCGTAGGGCAACGGGTTGTCCCGGTGATGCCGGAAGCGACCGCCAGGCCCGCTCCCAAGGAGCCGGTGCAATGTGTACGAGGTCTGCGGCAGCCGGGCGACGATATCGGGCGGCAGATCACCCGCACGGCCGAGCAGCGCTTCCTGCATGCGCTGTGCCGCCTTGCCCGTCGGTGCGGCGAGCGCGATTCGCAAGTCCGGCGAGGCATCGAGCAGGCAGGCAAGGACGCCCGTCACCGTCGTCGTCTTGCCGGTTCCCGGGCCGCCGCTCACCACCGTCAGCCTGCCGGATAGCGCCATCACCGCCGCCACGCGCTGCCAGTCGACGGCGGCGTCCCGAGGTACGCCGAAGTAGCGGAGCAACCGGGCGCGGAGCGCTGACGGATCGTCGGTCTCTCCGTTGCCGCCAGAACCAGAGGCAGCCTGCGGGTCAACATCGCGCGCACCGTCTCCACGAGCGTGCGCGACAAGCGAGCGCGCGAGGCGCCGCTCGTAGTCGTAGTAGCGCGCAAGGTAGATCCGTCCCTGCCGATCGACGACCAGCGGTCGGAGTGCCGCCGCTTCCGCCACTCCGTCGCAAGCGACGCCGCTCGCGAACAACGCTTCGCGCACCTCCTCGACGGAAGCCTCGTAGCGGTCGGCCAACACGTGCAGCGGCACGCAGACATGCCCTTCGCCCGTTGCGCGGCTGATTGCGAATGCCGTGCGTTGTGCCCAGCGCACACTCATTGCCCCGCCGCCAAGACGTTTCGTCAGGATGCCGAGTCGTCGCGCGAATCCTTCCGCAAGGGCCGTACTGAAATCCGCCGGTGTAGGAAGTGAGACTTCAATGTCGAGCGGCGCCAGGTCGAACGTACTCATGCCGCGTCTCCGTCCATCAGCGCGTTAAGCGCGAAAATCAGTGCCGCCGAAGGCAGGCGTGCGTGCACGCCCGCTGTGCCTTCGACATCCCTCCACGCAGGACGCACCCCGCGCACGAACAGATACAGATAGCCGCCGATGTGCGTCTCATACGTGTAGCCGCGTACACGCGCACGCAGATAGCGATGCAGCGCGACGATATAAAGCAGCGCCTGAAGGTGATAGGCGTGACTGGCCATAGCGGTCTCGAGCGACGCGGCACCGTAGTCTTCAGGTGTATCGCCAAGATGATTCGACTTCCAGTCGACGACCCAGTAGCGGCCGTCGTGCTCGACGATCATGTCGATAAACCCTTTGACGAAACCACGCAGCACGCCCGGCTCCAGTGCAACGTCGGGGTAGCCGTGTGCAAGCAGCAGTTCGCGCAACGCCGGGAAATCGAGCGCGGTCGCAGGAAAGAGAAATTCAAGTTCGTTGAGACGCCGCTTCGGGTTCAGCGCGGCAAGCGTCATCCCCGGCACGAGTTCGGTTGCGACGACGTCCGCCAGCAGGTTGTGCATCATCGCCGGCATCCGCTGCGCGAGTTCGGGCACCGCTTGCGCGGGGCGCTCGCGCAACGCGCGAGCGATTGCTTTCGGCCATGTCTCCCGGCTGGCGAAGTCGGCCAGTTCGAACATCAGGTGCAGACATTCGCCGGCCGCTGCTCCACGCGGGAAAGCCAGGATGTCGTCGGGTGCATGCGCCGGACGCGGCGCGACGAGGAGTGTCGGCCCGGAGACTGCGTCCGCGATCTCATCATGGTCGGGACGCGCCTCTTCGACAGGCGCAGCAAACTCCTCGCTGCGCGCACCCGCTGCCACCAGTCCGCTGAAACTCGCCATCCTCCATTGGTCGCGTAGCAGGCGCCGGTTCATACGCGCCTGCATGCCTGCGCTGTCGATCTGCCCGCTTTCGAGCGGCACCCTGCGCGTGACGGGAGGTAGCGCCTCGATCGACACCGGGCCACCTGCCAGTGCATGCCATCGGTCGGACAACATGCTTTCATCGGGCGGATCGGAGCGCCAGTTGTCGAACTCATGGCCTTTGCCCGCGACCAGCCAGTTGAGCACACTGCGGCGCGACTCTTTCGTCGAACGCGACGACAGATAGACCCCGCCAACCAGATAACAGCGATAGACCGCGCGGGTCAAAGCCACGTAGACGAGGCGCGCCCTTTCGGCCGCCTGTTCACGGGCGGCATGGCGCTGGGCCCGCCCGGCTTCGTCATCGTCGCAGCCGTAATGCAGGACAGCCGCGCCTTCATCGTCGTGATACTCACGTGCATCGGGCAAACCCGACGACGGAGGATCACGCAACGAACCGTCGTTGAGGAACGGGCAGAACACGACCGCGTACTCCAGGCCCTTCGACTTGTGGACGGTCACGATCTGCACCAGATTGCGGTCCGATTCGAGACGCAGTTGTGCCTCTTCGCCGCCGCCCTGGGCGCGCTGTGCAGCCAGCCAGCGCAATGTAGGTGCGATGCCGGGCTGCGTCGCGGCGCGCGCCTGGATGAGTTCGGCGAGATGGTTCACGTCAGTCAGGCGCCGCTCACCGTCTTGCCTTGAGACAAGCCGTTGGGCGACCCGAAGCTCGCGCATCAAGGTGCGCCACATTACGGCAAAACCGCGCTCGCGCCATAGCGTGCGATAGCGCGAGAAGCGCTCGACCCAGTTCATCGCGTCGCCGGCATGGGCGGGATCGTCTGCAGACGATGGCGCGTCCGTCATCTGTGCGAGCCGCCACAACGCGGCCGCATCGAGGCCAAGCCAGTCGGTGGCGAGCGCGGCGCGCAAACGGCGCAGATCGCCGGGTGTATCGACAGCGGCCAGAACGCGCTCGATCTGTTCGGCATCGAGCGTTCCGAACACGGACGCCTGAGCCAGTTCGACGCTGCCAACACCCCAGCTTGCCAGCACGCGTTTGATCAGGCTTCCCTGGCGGTGCGTCTGCACGAGCACCGCGATGTTGCCGGGTTTGAGTGGTGTATTGCCGATCGCTACCGTGCCCTCGCGCGCCCCGCGCAACAGGCGCACGATCTCCGCGGCGCAGGCCTCACCGGCCTGCCGCTGCGCTTCGCGCTTCGTCAGCGCACGCTCGCCATCCGGCAGCATCCAGATGCGAAAGTCGCCGCTCTGCCCGCGTGAATCGATGAATGGCTGACGTTGCCGCTTGCCGGCGCGAACCGGCTGATAAGCGAGCCCTTCCAGCACGAACGCCTGCGGATTCGCTTCGAAGATGCGGTTGCAGGCAACGACCACCGGCTGCGTCGAGCGCTGATTGACTGCCAGCGTGTAGCGCGCGGACGCAGCGTCGCGTGCGGCGAGATAGGTATGCAGATCGGCAGCACGGAAACTGTAGATCGCCTGTTTGGGATCGCCGACAAGAAACAATGGTCCGGCCGGCGCGAAGATGCGATCGAAGATCGCAAACTGCAGCGGGTCGGTGTCCTGGAACTCGTCGATCAACGCGGCGGGATAGCGGGCGCGCAACGCGTCGGCGAGCCACGAATGAGCGGTGAGCGCTTGATACAGATTCGACAGCAGGTCATCGAACGACACCACGCGACGCGTACGCTTGCGTGCCGCGAGTTCGGCTGGCGCGGTTTCGAGCCATGTCTGCACGAGCATGAGCCAGCGGGCACGCTGTGCCGCCTCGGCCGCCACGACCGCGGCCGCCAGCTCATCTGCCAAAGCGAAGAATGGGTGTTCGGGCGGCTCGAACTTGACCTTCGTCGCTTTCTTCAGCGCGGACGCAGTCAGCTTCAATGCCTCACGCGGAGGCGGTGCATGGGCGTCGTCGCCGGCGAAATACGCGGTCCACGCCGCAATCGCCGCACTTAGTGCGTCCGGCTTGTGCGACGTTTTGCTCAGGCGGTCCTGCGATTCTTCGAGCAGACTCGCAATCGCATCGCGTTCCGCACGCCAGAGCTCGCGTGCGGTGTCGAAGCGGGTTTGCGTGTCGGCCGTGCCGCCGGTCTTAGCGGCATCGGTGCCGCCCCACCGCAGTTGCGCCAGCGGCTTTTTGAGGCGCCGGGCCAGTTGCTGGTCCAATGATGCTGGCCCTGCCCCCTTCGCCACCAGCCAGGCAGCGAACGCCGGATGCGCGGCCGCTACCGGTTCGACGCGTTCGCGCCAGAAATCCGCGGCAAGCTCGAACCGCAGCGACGCATCATCCGCTTCCATTTCGAACGCAAACGGCATGGCAGCCGCGAACGGCGCTTCCTGCAACGCGCGCTGACAGAACGCGTGAATGGTGTGAATCGCCGCCTGGTCGAAAGTACGCAGCGCCCGGCGCACAACCTTCGCTGCCGCCTGGCGATCGATGCCTCCTTCAGGCGCAAGCGTCGTTTCGAACAGCTGCGCGATGAACGGATCGCCGCCGTCGTCATCCGTCTCGATCGCACGCTGCAACTCGGTCAGCCGCCCGCGAATACGCTCGTGCAGTTCCGCGGTTGCCGCCTTCGTGAAGGTGACGACGAGAATCTGGTCGGCATTGAAATTCTTCTCGAGCAGCAGCCGCACGTATAGCGCGCAGATATTCCATGTCTTGCCCGTTCCCGCAGATGCCTCGATCTGGTTCACACCGTCCAGCGGACAGGCGAACACGTCGAGTTCCCGCGTGGCCGTTGCATGCGTCCCCATCGTGCCGCTCATGACGCACTCCGCAGATGTCCGAGGAGCGGCTTGAACACGATCGAGGCCAGCGCGCCGAACGGCTCGTCGAGTGTCATCGGCGTGCCTCGCAATGCGATGCGAAGCGAGGAATCGTCGGATTCGCCGCGTACGCGATCGTTGATCCAGGCGCCCTGCGCTGCCGCATCGCCAACCCTCACTTTCGCCCATGCGCTTTTTGGGAAGAAGCGCAGCGGCATCATTCGGCCTGCCCGGAACAACGCAGCGAGCGGCGCCAGTTCTTCGAGTGGAGCTGCAACCGGCGCAAGTTCGAACGTTTCGCCACTACCGTGCCACACCGTGCGCCGCGGGCCTGACGGATGCGTCGCGCAATAGACGAGGTGCGCGAGCCACGCAGAAAGATAGTCGCGCGCCGTTGGCCGGGCATATCGAAACATCACCTGGCCGTTTTCCGTCAGCAGGTTGAGCGTACCGTGCAGTTGTAGCGGCGCTTCTTCGGCCGCTGCGCGCAACGCTGAGTCATATGGGCCGAACAGCGGCGCATCGACCGTGTCAGGCCAGCGCGGCCGGATATCGAGCGCGAACGGCGCGCGCTCGACGCCTGCCGCCACTTCTCGCCGCACGCTGTCCGCCAGTTGACGCAACGCGCCAAGCTCACGGGCGCGCCAGACCGCGCCAGTCGCGCCGCCCGGCAGTTCGGGGCTCGCCTGCGCGATGCGGCGAGCGCGGTCGATGGCGCCCTCGTCCAGATCGCGATCCAGCAATCCCGGGAGTAACCGGTCAGCGAGCGCATCGCGGCCCGCGTAGTCGAGTTCGAACGGCTCGGTGTCGAGCAATTCACCCTGCGCATCAGACAGCACGATGCCAAGCCGGTCGCGCAGCAGCGCGCGCGCCGGATGGCGCCAGAAACGGACGAAATCGTCGAACGCAACCGGTGCTATATGTTCGGCAGGTAAAGGTTGAGCAAAGAACGCCGAAGCAGGCGCGCCCTGTGGAGCGGCCAGCAAGCCGGCAAGTTCCGCGCGATCCGCATCGTATGTGAAGAGGCCCCGCCGGGCGTCGAAATAGTCCGACGCGAACGGCTGCAATGGATGCTCGACGATGAATGCCCGCCGCGCCGCGTCGACTTCAGCCGGCGCGGCGCGAAGCCCTGCCGACTCCCGCGCCAGATGGTCGAGCAACTCGTCGACGAGCGCGGCCGGTGGCAACGGCGCGTTATCGCGGATACTACGTCCGGTATAGGCGATCAACAGACGGTCGCGAGCAGCAAGCAGAAGGTCGAGGAACAGGTTGCGCTCGTCGTCGCGGCGTTGACGGTCGCCCGGTTTGCCGAACACCGCCATCAGATCGAACTCGTCCGCACGTGCGAGGCTCGGCAGCACGCCATCGTCCATGCCGAGCAGACACACGACGCGATACGGCAAGCCGCGCAGGCTCGTCAGCGACGAGAACGTGACGCTCCCCCATGGCACGCCGCCGCGTGCAGGGTCATCGAGCGCTTCTGCGAGCGCCGTGCGCACCACCGCTGCCGGCAACGCTACCTCTTCAGCACCGGCGCGCATCGCTTCACTCATGGCGTCGAGCGCGTCGCGCACATCGGCCAGCGAATCCGCAAACTTAACCCCTGCGTCGAAGCACCGGCCGAGCGTTTCGAGCAATAGCTGGCTCCATTCGACCGGCGTGTGCTCCGCTTCGCAAAGGCGCGCGAAGGCATCGATATCGTCGACGAAACTCGAAAGCCGACCGAGCAGATCCGCGTCCGAGCCATCGGCGCCTTCGACGGGCAGCCACGCATCGACAGGCTCGCCGCCGTCCGGCATCGCATACCCGAGAAAGAGCCGCGTGAGGGCATCGGCAAATGTATGACGCGCGACCGGCACCGCTTCATGTTCCGGCTCGACGGGTGCGAGCCCGCGCCGCGCGCCCGCAGACGCCAGCCATTCCTGCGCAGCTTCGAGCGCAGGCGCATCGATACCGTAGCGCGCCGCGATCGCATCCACACGCAGCCATTCGATCAGGTCCGGTGCACCCACGCTACGCTCAGGCAACGCGAGCCAATCGAGCAGGACGCGCGCGACTGGATTGGCCTGCGACGGCGGCAGGCCGGTGATGCGATAGGGAATGCGCCGCGTGTCGCCAGCGGGCGCCGTGCCGAACACTGCATCGATCAGCGGGCCGGCCGCGCCGAGATCCGGGAACGCGACGAGCACATCGGACGGTTGAAGGTCGTCGAACTCGTCGAACCAGCCGAGCAGACGATCATGCAGCACTTCGAGCTGGCGCGACAGGCTATGACAGACATGAACCTCGATCCCCTGCTCGACAGGCGGCTCGCTTTCCTGCTCGTCCCGCAAATCGAGGATTGCGTTCTGCACGCTGGCGAGCCAGCTCGGCGCAGGGTTCTCGATGAAATACGAGGTTTCGCTCGACGCCGCGCTCTCGGTCAGTTCGTGCAACATGTGCAACTGCGCCTGCGTCTGCCTGCCCCATTCCGCCAGCAGCGGATGACCGACTTCCTGGTAATCGAGTTGTCCAGTTGCGTCGAGCAACTCGACCCGGCCTTCGCTGACGATGTCGAACCAGAATTCGCGACACGGGTTCATCACATAGAGACGCACATCGACCCAGCGCGACAGTTCGCGCAGCAGTGCGACGTGCAGCGGCGGCATCGTCGGCAGCGCGAACACGCTGACGGCCTCGGGCCAGTTCGCCCGCGCCACCGTATCGAGATCGAGCGTGCGCACTTCGTCGAGAAACCGGTAGGCAGGCGGCGTTGCGGCGGCAAGCGATTGCGCATCTCCCCCAACCTCCGCCAGCAGCGCGCGCCACAGCGCGGCTTGCCATTGTTCGTCCTCGCGCGTGACCTCGCTGCCGCCAGTCAACCGTGGGCCCTTGTCGTTCGCGGCACCTGCCCCACCCGACACGCCGGCGAAGATCGAGCCGCCCGACTGCCATTGCGTCAGCCACTCCGGGCGATACGTCAGGTAGTGATCCAGCACGGTGGCCACACGCCGCGCGAGTTCGTAGCGCATTGGCGCATCGGCGGCGTCGAGATAGCTGCGCAAGCGGGGCGACGCGTTCCATGGCGCGCCCTCGCCCTCCTCGCCCAGCAGCCTGTAGCAGCGCCATACCAGCCGGTCCGGTGCAAAGGGTGAATGCACGGGCACCGGAATCACGCCGCCAATCTGTGCCCACAGCCATTGCGCGAGGTAACGAAAGTTGACGTTGGCACACACGCCATGCTGCCTCGCGATATCGAGTTCAAGCCGGCGCCGCACGGCCGCACTCGGGACGATGACAGGTTGCGCAGTCCATGGGTCGGACGGCGCGGCGGACAGATCGTCAAGCAGTGCGGAAACGAGAATCTCGTACCGGTTCGAATAGAAGAGCTGGAGCATGGGGCCTATGGAAACAGCGGCGCCTCGTCAAACCCGGGCCGCAAACGACATTGTGGCGACAGCATAGCAAAGGCATCGACGGCACAGAACCAGGCCAGACGGACGAGGTCAGAACACGGCCAAAATCAGTTAGACTCGACCCAGCTTGAGCCTGTCCCTCAATCGCTTTTTTCGCCAACGGACCCAGGAAAAACCCAGGCATTCGATGCGCTATTCGGTCGAAATCAAGAAATTTCTGTATAGCCAGTACTTTTACGGCGGACTGCGTATCGCGGTCGGCGTATCGTTGCCGGCCGTCCTCTGTCTCATCGTGTTCCATAACCGTGAGCTGGGGTTCACGATCGCGACGGGCGCACTCGGCGCCTGCGTGGTCGACATGCCAGGGCCGCTCAAGTACAAGCACAACGAGATGCTCGCCTGCAGCGTGATCGGCTTTCTGTCGGCGCTTGCCACGGGGCTCGCCACGGTCAATGCGGTCGCCCTGTGGTGTACGGTCGTGCCGCTCACGTTCGTGCTCTCGCTGATCGTCGTGTACAGCAACCGCTGGCCGCAGATCAGCTTCGCGACGCTCTTCATGATGATCATGACGCTTGAAGAGCATTTCACGCCGCTGCAGGCGCTCCAGAACGCGTCGTGGATCCTGCTGGGCGGGCTCTGGTACACCTACTGGGCAACCATCGTGAGCCGCTGGCAGATGCACCGCATCGAACAGCAGGCGCTCGCCGAAAGCGTATTCGCCTGCGCAGACTACCTGGCCTCGCGCGCGGACTTCTACGATCTCGACAATGACCTCGACGAGTGCTATCGCAATCTGGTCGCGAGGCAGATCGCCGCTGTAGAACGTCAGGACGCCGCACGCGACATCGTGCTGCGCAACCTGCCCAAGCTCAAGAGCGGCAAGCTGGACGGGCGCCGCGCGGCACTTTTCAACCTGTTCATCAATACGGTCGATCTGCACGAGCTGTTCGTCGGCTCCCACACGGACTATCCGCTCGTGCGCACTACGTTCGGCGCCTCGGACCTGCTGGTTTTCTATCGCGACCTGATGCGCAAGGCCGCAGCGGACCTCGAAGACATCGGACTCGCGGTGCTGCAAAACCGTCCGCCGCGCGCCCGCGTGAACCTGAAGGCCGAACTGCGCGCGATCGAATACGAGATCGAGTTGATGCGCAAGAACGATCTGCCCAAGAAGAATCCGGAAGCATATGCGGCGGTGTCCGCCAGCTTCCGACGCGTATGGAGTTCGACGCGCCTCATCGACAAGATGCGCAAAAGCCTCTCCAGCGAGGCCGACGTGACGGAAACCGAACTGCGCCTCGACCAGGCGCTGTCGCGTTTCATCTCGAGCCGCCGTGTGCCGTACCGGCAGATTTTCTCGAATCTGACGATGGCCTCGCCGAGCTTTCGCCACGCACTGCGCGTAACGATCGCCGTGGCCGTCGGTTTCTGGCTCGGGCGCCTGCTGCCGCTGACGAATGCCTACTGGATCGTGATGACAACCGTCATCATCCTGAAGCCCGGCTATTCGCTGACCAAGCAGCGTAACGGGCAGCGGATAGTCGGCACGACGATCGGCTGCGCAGCCAGTATCGCGCTGATCGTCTTCGTCAAGGAGCCGCACGTCCTGCTCGTGGTGATGTTCGCGTCGATGGTGATGAGCTACAGCCTGCTGCTCTTCAACTACACGGCAAGCGTCGTCTTTACATCATCGTACGTGCTGCTGATGTTTCATCTGCTTGCGCCCGGCAGCCTGCACATCATCGGTGAGCGCGCGATCGATACGGTGGTCGGTTGCGCCATCGCGATCGCGGCCAGCCACCTGTTCCCGTATTGGGAATACCGGCTGATGGGCAAGCTCGTCAATGACATGATTGCAGCCACCCGGCAGTATCTGGAAGCCAGCTGGTGGTGGAGCGGCCGGCCTGCTTCCGCCAGCGCAGCCATCCCGCCCGACACCGTGACTGAAGCCGGTGCGCTGACGCCGATGGTTGCGCTGGCGGAAGCGACGTTGAATGGAGGTGGCGGCACAGCGACGCTCGATCAGGCCGCAGCGGGCGACGTGAGATCCGCCGTCGCCCCGGTGTCCGCGAGGACAGCGCCGGCCACCGCAGCCACGCCCGCGGCCACGGCTGCCGCCAGCGCGCTCGACCGTGACTACCGCTACCGTCTCGCGCGCAAGAATGTTCACGTAGCGTTTGCAAATCTCGGACAAGCGTTCCAGCGGATGATGCTCGAACCGAAATCCGTGCAGAAGTTCGTGCCCGAACTCAACGATCTGCTGGTGCGCAGTCACGTGCTCGCATCACAGATCACGGCGGCCGCGCCGCTACTGCGCACGTCTGCGCAACTACATGTCAGCGTGTCGCTGCAGCCACAGCAACGGGCATTGACCGTCGTTCGCGAGAACCTGGCCGAGGCGGAGGCCGGCACACCTCCGCCGCAAGACCAGTCCGACGTCACGAAGCAATTGACACGCGAACTCGACACGATGGTCGTTGCAGCAGAGCAGTCGCCCGGCTATTCCGCGGACTCGGTTCACGAACTGAAACTGCTTGCGCACCAATGCAAACAAATGGTCGTGGCGTCGTACCTGATCCGCAAGGACGCGAGCGTCATCCGTCTGCCCGAAGACTAGAAATCTGCAAGGCAGGCGATTATTGACCAGCGCGTGGGCCCGCACGTCATTGCGACGCGCCGGTTCCCCCTGTCGGACCTGTGGTCGTCGACACTGACGCCGCGGCGGGGGCAGGCGTGTTTTGTTCATCGAAATCGCGCTTTTCCCTGATCGCGTTATAGAACAGCGTTGCGATCACCAGCATCACCGCGACCACAATGAAGACAGCAATGCCAAAGGTCGGGTTCTTCTTGCGCGGATCGTTCATGGAGAGCACCCAGTTCGCGGGTTTTATGGAGAAAGCCGGCATTCTACGCCCACGTGCCTTGCACTCTCCTTGCGCCCTCTTCGCCATCGACCAAAAGATTTTCCTTATACAACAAGGCTCAGCCGTTGTAGCGAACGGGCAACGCCGTCGAATATTTGATCTGCTCCATCGCGAAACTGGAACTGACGTCATAAAGCGGCACCGCCCGGATCAGCAGTTTGTAGACGCGGTCATAGTCGTCGATATCCGAGACGACTACGCGCAACAGGTAATCGGTCTCACCGCTCATCCTGTACACCTCGACCACTTCAGGAATGCCCTGTACGGCCCGCGTGAACTCCTGCGCCCATGCTTCCGTATGCTGGTTCGTGCGCACCGCGACGAACACCGTCGTACCCACTCCCAGCTTGCGCGGATCGCATAGCGCCACCTGCGCCCGGATCACACCCGCATCCTTGAGACGCTGTACCCGTTTCCAGCATGGCGTCTGCGACAGGTTCACCCGTTGCGCCAGTTCGGCGATCGGCATCGTCGCATCTTCCTGAAGCAGTTCCAGCAGCTTCCGATCAATGAGGTCCATTCCCATGAGCCACCCCAATAGAAAATTATTCTACTTTTCAGGCTTCTCAGGAAATTATATGGAAACTCTTTCTCCATGCAAACCGGTATAAATAACGTTGTCCGATCACCACAGAACAAAGATTCCAACACCCCATGAACCACGCCGCCAACCTGTACGCTCTCGACCGTGCCGCCCCCGTTCGATCTTCCGGTGGCGACGCCCGTCTGCTGTCGCAAACATCTCACGCATTCGCGCAGCCCACCGCACTGGAACGCCTGTGCCGCACGCTCGAGCTGGCCTTCGAGCGGTCCGCGCAAGCCGACGAACCATCGCATCAGCCGGCCTTCGCACGCAGCGTCCGTGCGGCGCTGGCCGAGGCC
Source organism: Paraburkholderia sp. BL10I2N1 (assembly GCF_004361815.1). Lineage (NCBI taxonomy): Bacteria > Pseudomonadati > Pseudomonadota > Betaproteobacteria > Burkholderiales > Burkholderiaceae > Paraburkholderia > Paraburkholderia sp. BL10I2N1. The sequence goes on from NZ_SNWA01000001.1 coordinate 4,278,801, forward strand.
GCCGTGGACGCCTCACTGCTCACGTCTGCCCAGCGCGAAGGGGCTGCCGATTCGTACCGACGTCACCTGCTCGCGGCCGATTCGCTTGGCCGCTACGCCGTCGCTGCGCTCGTCTGGATGCCCGGACAGGCGAGCCGCGTCCACGCGCATCACACGTGGTGCGGTTACGCGGTGATCGATGGCACGCTCACGGAAAATATCTACGGCTGGATCGCGGCGGACCAGTGCGCGAGCGAAGTACGCGCGCATCCTCGCGCGCGCGGCGCGGTTTCGTTCACGCGCGCCGGCTACGCCGGCATTCACCGGCTTGGCAACGCGAGCGACGCGCCCGCCATTTCGCTGCATCTGTACGGCGTGCCGGGCACGCAACTCGCGACGCATGTGAACGACTTCGTGCGCCTCGCGGACCAGCGCGTCAGCGCGTAAGCAACGCCGGTCGCGCGATCGTCCGGCTCCCTAGCTTCTGCCCGGCTCGCCGGCGGTGGGGATCTGCGGGGCGACCGGCGCGGATTCCCCCGTCGATGGCGGCGCCGGACGCGGCGCGTGTGACACGTCGCGCACGGCTGGCGCGACAGTCTGCGCCGGCGTCGCGGAACCACCCGCGGCCTGTGATCGCGCGGCCATGCGCGTCTCTACGTCGTCCTCGGCAACCTCCAGACCTTCGCTGTCCGCCGCCGACGTATAGACACGCATCTGCGGCACGGGAATCTCGATGCCCGCCTCGTCCATCTTGCGCTTGAGCCGAAGGTTGAAGGCCCGTGCAACGCTCCACTGCTGCAGCGGCCGGGTCTTGATCTGCCCTTTGACGACCATCCAGTTCGGGTCGAAACGGTCGAGCCCCCACACTTCCACCGATCCCAGCATTTCGCGCCGGTAGCGAAAGTCGGCCATCAGGTCTGCGCCCACTTCGCGGATCAGGCGAGTCACGTGGTCGACGTCCGCCGAGAACGGCACGCGCACTTCGAACACCGCATACGCGAAATCGCGCGACAGGTTCTTCACGATCTTGATCTGCGAGAACGGAATTGCGTGAATCGCGCCCTGCCCGTCCCGCAGACGCACGGTGCGGATCGTCAGGTGCTCGACGGTGCCCGCGTGTCCGCCATCGACGTCGATCCAGTCCCCGACCGAAATGGTGTCTTCAATAATGATGAAAAGGCCGGTGATCAGGTCAGTCACGAGCGACTGCGCGCCGAAGCCGATCGCAAGGCCGATCACACCCGCGCCGGCGAGCAGCGGCGTCACGTTGATGCCGAGATTCGCTGCCGTCACGATCCCCGCGATTGTCAGGATCGTCACGAGCAAGGCATTACGGATGAGCGGCAGCATCGTCCGCGCGCGCATGCTGGGATTGCGCCCCTTGATGCGTGGGCCGCTCGGATTCAGCGCTTCGAGAATCGCCGTGTCGACGAGAATCCAGACAAGCCATGCGAGGAATACCGTCGCGATGATCGCCGTCACCGCGTGCGCGATGCCGCGCGCGGTCACGCTTTCCTCGACAGCCTGCGCCAGCGAGATATCCCAGAGCCGCGCCGCAAACTCAAAGAACGCAAGCCAGATGAACAGCACCAGCAACGTGCCGACGAACCGCAGCAGCCGCGTGACGTAAGGCGAGCGCCGGCGCCGCCGGGCATCGCCGGGGCGCGTCACGCGAAACACGATCGCGCTCAGGAAGAAAGCCAGCACCAGCAGCAGCGCGGTGACGACCGAAATCTGCAGCACGTTCTCGCTCGTGCCGATGCCCGCTATCGTCGCGATGACCGAGACCGTCGCGAGCATCAGCATCGGCACATGCCAGAGGGAGGCGAGCACATCGAACGCGTCGGTCGCAGCCTTGTGGCCGTGCCGCTGTTCGTACGACCGGTTGCGGATCAGATGCGCAATCGGGCGGCGGAATGCAAGAGCGAAATATCCGGTCAGGAGTGCTGCGGACATGTTCGCGACCGTCGAGACCAACCCCGCGAGATTCGAGCCCAGTTGATGCGCGACATCGTAATTCACCGCGGCGTCGCCCAACGCGCCGCATATGCCGATCACGAACAGCAGCCGGCGGCCGCGCACGAGCAGCAGCCTCACGGCAACGCGCCGGTGGCCTGAGCCGAACAACGAAAACATGATGAGGCAGATCGCTGAAAACACCGCGCCGGCGACGATCGCATAGGCGATCACCGTGCCAAGGGTACGACCCAGGGCATCCGGCATCGCGCGGGCGAACAGTAACGCGGCGACGAAAGCGACAATCCAGGGGCCGACGCGCCGCAGCGCAAAAATCAGCAGTTCGCGCGTGGTCGGGTTGGGGTCCAGTTCGTAGACGATGCTAAAGCGGGCATACAGCCAGTGCTGCAGGTAGATGAGCCCCGCGGCGCAGGCGCCCCAGCCAGCCAGCATCGCAAACATGTCGAGCAGCACGCGGCCGAACGACTCGCGCCCCTGACTCGTGACGATCGTATACAACTCGTTGCCCGCCGCGTTGAGGCGTCCAGACCAGTAGCGCAGCGGCGTGTGACCGTTGTTGACGTCGGCCTCGACCGACGCGATCCCCGACGCGATCGCGCCCAGCAGGCCAGGGCTTGGCTGCGCGGGCGCGGCGGGTCCGACGGTTCGCGAAACGTCGCGGAACTTTTTCAGCTGGGCGACCAGCGCGGCGCGTTGATGGTCGTTATCGAGCGTCGTGATGACGTCGTCGAGCGAATGCGCCAGTTCGGCCTGGCTGGCCGGCGACGGCGCCGATGCCGCTTCCGCCGCCGATCCCCCCCGTGCGCTGGAGGCTGACGACACGGTCGCGCTATTGATCAGGCTCTGCAGCGCAGGAATCACGGGCGTGCCGGCCGCACGCGCGAGCCCGGGCGACAGGCCAAGACAGACAGCGCAGACCGCCACGGCCAGCCACGCGCCGGCAGCCCATGCGAACCACCCGGACCACCCCGCCCCCTCACACGGCCGGGCGAGCAAAGATACCGCGCGTGCAAAAGCGCGATGGCGACGGGGGGACTGGTATGCGGCGCGAACAGCCGGTGGCGCGCCAGCAGACGGCGCGCCCCCGGATTCACGCCGCGACGGGCATGACTTCATCGGATTCGGAGACAGAACGGGACATGCCAGTGTAGCCGCAGTTACGGGCAAGACGCGTTCGCATGCGTAACCGAATGTTAGGACGCTTGCGGTGCAGGCGAACACGACGAACCCGCCTGCGCCGCCTTTCGACCTCTCAAGTGCTCAGGAATATCACGCCTGCGCGCACCGCCAAGGTCAGCCGTCAGTAAGCAAGCGTCGCGATCTGCCGGACAAAGCGGCCTTGTTCCAGCTCATCGACGAACGCAATCGCGTAGTCTTCGGCGGAGATACGGCTGTTGCCGCCGGCGTCAGTGATCAGTGCGTTCGCGCCTGTGCGGAACGTGCCGGTGCGCTCTCCGGGAGCGATCAGCGCGGCCGGAGCGAAAAAGGTCCAGTCGAGGTCGGTCACTGTGCGGTAGTACGTGAGCGCGTCGCGGTGGGCGAGCGCCACGGGCTTGTAGGCATCCGGGAAGCCCTCTGTGTCGACCAGTTGCTTGCCAGGCGCAACTTCGAGCGAACCTGCACCTCCGACCACCACGAGGCGCTTCAATCCGGCCCGGCGCACCCCTTCGACCAGCGCCCTCGACGCCGCCACGACGCCCCCAACCTCCCCTTGCGGCGGAGCATAGGCGCTCGCCACGACATCATGACCGCGCACCGCATCAGCGACGCTGGCTGCATCGAGCACATCCGCCTTTGCCGCCGTGAGGTTCGGGATATCCGCGCTTACGCGCTCGGGATTACGCGACAGCGCCGTCACCTGGTGCCCGCGGCGCGCCGCCTCCGCCGCGATGCGCGAACCGATCATCCCGGTGGCGCCTAACAATGCGATTTTGAGTGTCTTGTTCATTTCAGTACCCCCATGGAATGCATATATGTAACTCAATTGATTACATATATGCCGGAAAAAAGAGGGGCTTGGCCCCCAGTTCACCTCCAGCGCATGTTCCAGCGAAATTTTCGCTGAAACAGACGCCGGCCTGTCCGCGCTTCAGGCACGCACACGCTTTTTTCGTTCGCGCTGCCGCTCCACCCGCTCGACATCGGCGGTGGCGTCCGCCACCGTGCGCGAAGCGAGCGAGGCCTCCATCGCCTGCTGCGCGTCGTCGATGATGCCGCGCAGCACCGCCTGAATATTCCGCCCGACCACACACGCCGGATTCGGCTCCTCCCGATGCATCGCGAAGAGTTGCGCATCGTCGACCGCGCGATAGACCTCCAGCAGCGTGATGTCTTCCGGCGCGCGCGCAAGCAGCGCGCCGCCGCCTGCGCCAAGCTGCGAAGTGGTGAGCCCCGCCTCGGACAGCATCGCGAGCAGACGCCGGATCAACACCGGATTCGTATTGACGCTGCCCGCGATCATCTCCGACGAGAGCGGCACACCGTCCTGTTGCGACAACAGCGCGAGCACATGAACGGCAAACGCAAACCGGCTACTCGTGTTCACAGCGAACCCACCCGGCGACAATGTGTAACCATAGTAATTACATTTAATGACGGCGTCAAATCGTTCTCACTTGTCCATTTGCTTCTGGGCGTCGCTCGTATCGGCCGACGTCGCGGCGGAAACCGAGGCCGCGGTCGACGAGGAAGCCCCTGTGTTCTGTCCCGACCACTGTTGCAGCTTACGCCCGGCCGTCTGGAGACCAGCGCCGGTCATCGAGGCAGCGTGGTCGATCGCTGCGCTCGTCGCGCTGGCCGCGCCCTGGAAATTGGCCTGGGCAGACGAAGCCATTGCAGCAGGATCGATCTTGATCGACGGTGCCGAGGCAGCCGTGCCGAGGTTCTGTTTGGCCGCCGAACGCGTTGCATCGACCTGCTGGCCGACGTAGCTCGCGGCCTGATCGAGCTTCTGGCCCGCGGCCTGCGCGACGTCGTTGAGTTTGCTGTCGGCCTGTCCCGCCGAAGCGTCGTTCTTCTGGCATGCGGCGAGCGCAGCCAGCAACGCAAACGCAAAGGCCGTGCGCCGAAACACAGGGTGGCATGTGATGGAGGTCATCGTCGAGGGGGAGCCGCGTCGAGCGGCTTTTGCATGCGAAAACGCCTCAATCATACGCCGTCGCGCGTGACTGCAAATGCGTCGGCTTCGCCTGCCGCCGATGCCCACGCGAGGCGCGCCGCTGTGTCGTAACAGGTGCCCGTCAGTTGCATGACCGCATCGCGAAACAGGGCGGCGAGCGCTGTGGCATCGCGCGCCTGGAACGTGCGTCATTCGATCTGTGTCATGCCCCAACCGGTCGCCGTTCTGTCAAACACCGTGGAGTAGACTGCGTGAACGTTCGATGTGTTCCACCTTTGACTGGAGGCATGCGATGGCAGCAAAGAAAATCCTGTTCCTGACCGGCGACTTCGCCGAGGATTACGAAACGATGGTGCCGTTTCAGGCACTACAGGCGATCGGCCACGTGGTCGACGCCGTCTGTCCGGGCAAGAAGGCCGGCGACCGTGTGAAAACCGCGATTCACGACTTCGAAGGCGATCAGACCTACACCGAGAAGCCCGGCCACCAGTTCGCGCTGAACGCATCGTTCGACGACGTCGACCCGACCCAGTACGACGCCCTCGCCATTGCGGGCGGACGCGCGCCTGAATACCTGCGCCTCAACCAGAAAGTGATCGACATCGTCCGCCAGTTTGCAGAAGCGAACAAACCGATCGCGGCAGTCTGCCATGCGGCACAACTGCTCGCGGCCGCCGACGTGATCCGCGGCAAGCGGATCTCCGCCTACCCCGCCTGCGCGCCAGAAGTCAAACTGGCGGGCGGCGAATACGCGGACATTCCCATCGATGCCGCCATTACCGACGCGCCGTTCGTGACAGCGCCCGCGTGGCCGGCCCACCCGGAATGGATTCGCCAGTTCCTCGTGCTGCTCGGCACCCGCATCGAGTTGTAATGCCGCATCGTCCGGGCTGCAGCCCTCGCCTCGCAGCCCGCGACTCCCTTCCCGTTGGCAATCACGCCTTGATGACCTGCCTGATGTCCGCGAGAAACACGCCTTCCTATACGGGTCGCTCGATTTTTGGACGGTCTTTCAATGGAACTCACAGAGTGTGGATTGTTACGCTTGCCGTCGCGCTGATTGCGCCTCAAGCGGGCTCCGGCCGGGTTCTCACGGCCGGGCTTCCCCCGAACCGACGACGTCGAGCAGATCGCGCGGTACGATCCGCGAGGCCGCTTCGGGCAACGACACGTAAAACGTCGTTCCCACACCTTCCGTCGATTCCGCCCACACGCGGCCACCGTGCCGTTCCACGACACGGCGCACCAGCGCCAGTCCGATCCCTTCTCCAGGCGCGACGTTGCCATGCAGCCGCTGAAAGGCGCTGAAAAGCCGCGGCAAAGCGATCTCCGGAATCCCGAGGCCGTTGTCCCTCACGTAGAAAATGCACAGCGAACGCACACCTGGCGGTGCGGGCGTCGTGCCGATCTCCACGCGCCCTTCGCGTGACGGGCTAAGATAGTTGACCGCGTTGCCGATCAGGTTGGCAAACACCTGCTCGAGCGCGATAGGGTCTCCCCATACCGGCGGCAAGTCGTGCACGACGATCCGGGCGCCGCGCGCACGGATCGACATCCGCATCGCGTCGATCACGCGCTGCACGATGTCGGCCACCTCGACCTGCTGCTGGTTGTACTCGACCCGCCCTACGCGCGACAGGCGCAACAACGCGTCGATGATGTGCGACGCACGCAGCACCGCGGTCTGCAGATAACGCAGCGCCTCACTGATGTCTTCGTCGATCAGGCGCTCGATGCGCGCGCGCTGCACGTCTGTCAGCGAAGACTCGCGCACGGCTCGACGGAGGTCGCCGCACACGTGAATCAGTTCCTTCGAAAAGCCCTGCAGGTTGACAAGCGGCGAGCGCAGATCGTGCGACACGCTGTAGACGAACATCTCGTTTTCCTGCGTCTGCTGGCGCAGCGTTTCGTTGATGCGGGCAAGTTCACCAGCACGCCGGGCAAGATCGGTCTGGAAGCGGGCCTTCAGCCGTTCAGCCTCAAGCAGACGCCGACTGGTGTCGTGAAGAGTCAGGTCGAGCCGCGCAACTTCGTCAGTACCGGGCAGAGGTTCAGCAAGCGGCTCGTTCTGCGCGAGCCGGCGAGCGCTCTCCGACAGTAACGCCAGCCGGCCGCGCACACCGCGCGCAAGCAGGCCGAACGCCACGGCAACAAACACGATGGAGCCGATCACCGCGGCCACGACCAGCATTTGCTGACGCTCACGGGCCGTTTCAGCCGCACTCATCCGCTCTTCGTCGAGGCGGCGTTCTTCCGACTGGAAGGCGGCAATCTGGGTTTGCACGCGATCGAGCACATCATCGGACTTCGGATCGCTAAAACGGTCCAGCACATCGCGTCGGCGCCCCGCACTCAGCAGATCTTCTACCGCGTCGGACCAGCGCCGGTAAGCCTGCACCGCCTGACGGATCTGCACGGCACGCTCGACCTGCGACGGGTTATCGGCAACCAGTTCGGCCAGACGGTCGATGCGCCGGTCGAGGTCCATCCACAACGCAATCGGGGCCGCGCCGCCAGGTTCGCCCGAAATCACATCACCGCGCAGGCGCACCGACTCGAGCTGCACCGGCTGGAGGATCGCCGTGGTCTGGCGCAGCAGATCCTGACTATGCAGCGCCCAACGCTGTGCCTCCGTTGCGTCGGCCTGCGCCTTGATGATGCCCATCAATAGCACAAGCTCGAACACAGCGGGAATCGCAATCAGCAACAGCCCTTTGGTGGTCAGTTTCATGCGCGCGCCAAAAGTCCGGACAAGACGGACGCCGCCCCGGGACGCACATTATGTCGGCGTTTCGGACGGAAGACAAAGCCCGCTCCGCCAGCTTTCAGCACGCCTGCCGGCAACTTCGCAATATCGGGACCGGGCGCCGCATGCACCGAAAGCGCGATCGTCAACAGCCCAAAATCCCACCTTTAATGCATACGCACCACGCAGGTGCGCTCAAGAGTGAGTAAAGGCTTCCGAAAAAAATTGCACACAACCCCGGATAACCCAATCCAGTGCACTTTGGCACCTCCGACAGACGTTTCGCCCCGATTTGGCCCGCTTCTTGCGTTCCATGCCCGCTTTTTGCGCACAGCAGGATTTCAGATGGAAAGTTTAAAGGCCGGAACCGACACGCTCTTTCTGCTACTCGGCGCCGCAATGGTGCTTGCGATGCACGCAGGCTTCGCGTTTCTCGAACTCGGCACGGTCCGCAAGAAGAATCAGGTCAACGCTCTGGTCAAGATTCTGGTCGACTTTTCGGTCTCGACTATCGCTTATTTCTTCATCGGCTATACGATCGCTTACGGCGTGCGGTTCTTCGATCCCGCCGATGTGCTCGCGGCCCACAACGGCTACGCGCTGGTGCGCTTTTTCTTCCTGTTGACATTCGCCGCGGCGATTCCGGCGATCGTGTCGGGCGGGATTGCAGAGCGCTCGAAGTTCAATCCGCAGTTGTTCGCGACGTTCGTGCTGGTCGGCTTCATCTATCCGTTCTTCGAAGGCATCGTGTGGAATAACCGGTTCGGCGTGCAGGCGTGGGTTAGCCAGACGTTTGGCGCGCCCTTTCACGATTTCGCCGGCTCTGTCGTGGTGCATGCGTTCGGCGGGTGGATCGCGCTACCGGCCGTCGTGCTGCTCGGCGCGCGTCATGGCCGCTATCACCGTGACGGCCGAATCGCCGCCCATCCGCCCTCCAACATCCCGTTCCTTGCGCTCGGCGCGTGGGTACTGACGGTCGGCTGGTTCGGCTTCAACGTGATGAGCGCGCAGACGATCGACAAGATCAGCGGCCTCGTGGCCGTCAATTCGCTGATGGCGATGGTCGGCGGCACGCTGACCGCCTGGCTCGCCGGGCGTAACGACCCCGGCTTCACGTACAACGGGCCGCTTGCCGGACTCGTCGCCGTCTGCGCCGGCTCGGACATCATGCACCCGCTTGGTGCGCTTGTGACAGGTGGTATTGCGGGCGCGCTGTTCGTCTACATGTTCACCTGCGTCCAGAACCGCATGCGCATTGACGATGTTCTCGGCGTGTGGCCGCTGCACGGGCTGTGCGGCGCATGGGGCGGTATCGCCGCCGGGATCTTCGGACTGCACGCGCTGGGTGGACTTGGCGGCGTCTCTCTCGGCGCGCAGATCGTCGGCACGCTGGGCGGCATCGTGGTCGCGACGGCCGGCGGCGCTGCCGTGTACGGCTTGATCCGCGTGACCGTCGGCCTGCGGCTCGATCGGGAAGATGAGTTCAACGGAGCCGACCTGTCGATTCACCAGATCACGTCGATGCCGGAGCGCGAAAGCGTCGGCTGAAGCCCCGCGAGTGACATCGCGCCATACCGCGCGACCCACACGCCGGCGCGGCAGCACGGAACTCAGGTGGCCGCGCGGTGAAAACGATGCAGCAGCGAAAAGCGTTTCACCTTGCGCCGCGCCGGTTCATCGGCGCCAAGCATGCCGAACTCGATCGGGCAGCGCGTATAAAACACGTGGACGTTTTCGCGCTGGATCGCATCGAACATCAATTGGGCCTCGATTTCGGTGACTGCGAAAATCACCTGCAGCGGCTGGTCGGTCAACTCGAAGAAGCGCGCGGCGTGATGGACGCCCGCGTGACTGACACCTTCGGTGGCCGTGATGACCGTCGAGCCATGGATGCCGACCTGCTTCGCCTTCGCAAGCAGCCATTCGACCACGGACTGACGCCCATGCCTGCGGCTCTGCTCGGTGTAAAACGTGAGTTGGTAGCCTTTCATGGCGGCCTCCAGCGAGAGCCGGTTGTGCAAAAGCCTGACAGACAGCGCCATATCGGCGGCGCCTGACGCTTCATTCTAGTTCACCGCCATCCATCGCATGGTGCAACGCGGAACCGGCGCGCGCTATCGCTGCGGACGACCGCCGATGATAGACTCCCGGCCGGAGATGGCATTCTCCGTTGTCCTTGAACCGCCGTCGTGGCTGATGATGCCTGCCCTCGCCCGGGAACCCGCGCAAGGCAGCGCCGCGCCTGCGCAGCCCGGTTTATCGACCTCCGCCAAGGACTTTAACAACGATGTATCTGTCTATCTTTGCCGTCGGAATCGGCGGCGCGCTCGGTTCGCTGCTGCGCTGGATTCTCGGTGTGCGTCTGAACACCGTATTTCCCCTTCTGCCGTTCGGCACTCTTGCGTCGAACATCATCGCGGGTTACATCATCGGCGTTGCAATCGCAGTGTTCGGGCGCTATCCGGGTATCGCCCCCGAATGGCGGCTCTTCGTGATTACCGGATTGATGGGCGGGCTTTCGACGTTCTCCACCTTTTCCGCGGAAGTTGTCAGCCACCTGCAACAGGGACGGCTCGGCTGGGCTGCCGGGGAGATCGCGATTCATGTCGGCAGTTCGCTTCTGATGACCATACTCGGTCTCGGGACCGTCGCCCTGATGGCGCGCTAACTGGCACACCGATACGCGGGACTGAGGCGCCTCGCCCATGGAGAAGGCCGGTCGGTCATGGTCTGGCGCTGTGCGGCGGCGCTACTTCCCATGCCCGCTGTTCAGGCCCAGCGCCTGAGCCGGGACCGGAACCGGAACTGGAGCCGGGACGGCATCCCACGCGCTACAATCCCTCGCCGCCCGTCTCCCCTCCTGACCGCTGCCGACATCCATGCGTGGCTCGCTGCTGCTGAAAAGAAAGACGTGCGACATGCTGCGCGCAAGCGCAGCCTGGGGCCCGGGTCTGCTCGTCATGCTTGCCGACTGTGACGCCGGCAATGTCGTCACCGCCGCGCAGAGCGGCGCTCAATGGGGCATTCGCCTGCTGCCGGTACTCTTCGCTCTCGTTCCCCTGCTTTACATGGTTCAGGAACTCAGCGTGCGCCTTGGCATTTTCACGGGACAAGGCCATGGCCAACTGATCCGCAAACGGTTCGGCCCGACGTGGGGCTGGATATCTGCCCTGGGACTCGTCGTTGCCGTGATGGGTTCGCTGATTACCGAATTCACGGGTGTCGCAGGCGTAGGTGAAATGTACGGCGTCTCGCGCAACATGACGCTGCCCCTGGCTGTCGTGATCCTGCTGGCGGTGATCCTCACCGGCTCGCATCGACGTGTCGACAGGGTGGCCATCGCCATCGGAACCTTTGAGCTGAGTTTTTTCGCGGTCGCCTGGCACGCCCACCCGAGTATCAGGGCGCTGGCCGGGCAGTTGCGTGACATTCCCTTTGCGCATCCTCAGTTCGCGTGGCTTTCCGCCGCGCTCATTGGCGCGACATTCAATCCGTGGATGGTCTTCTATCAGCAGGCGGCGATTGCCGACAAGAAGCTCACTGCGAGCGACTATCCTTCGGCACGCGTTGAAACGGCGGTTGGCGCCGTGCTCACGCAATCTCTGACGGCGGCCATTCTCGTCGCGGCCGCCACGACGCTATCGAGCACGGGACCACAGCATGGCCTGCAAAGCGTGGGCGAAATCAGCACGGCGCTGTCAGGTATCGCCGGCTGGCAAGTCGGGCGACTGCTCTTCAGCGCCGGCGTGCTCGGGGCCTCGCTCGTGGCCAGCATCGTCTGCTCACTGGCGCTGGCGTGGGGTCTGGGCGAAGTTGCCGGCTACAGTCGCTCGCTCGACGGGCGGCCCTCGCACGCACCGTGGTTTTACGGCGTCTATGCCGCCGCTCTCGCGCTCAGCGCACTGGTTGTCTGGCTGGCGCCCGACCTCGTCCTGTTGAACGTTGCAGCGCAGGTCGTCAACGCATTGATGCTGCCGCTCGTAGTCGGCTTGCTGATCTCGTTGAGCATAGTAGCGTTGCCTGCCGCGCGGCGGCCCCGCCGCGTGTACTTCTGGCTCGTGTGCACCGTATCGGCGCTGGTTTGCGTCGCGGGCCTGTTTGGCGCCGCGCTCGGCTGGCGCTCATGAACCACTGCGCAACCGGTTTTCACCTCATCGCATCGACTTATGGCCATAGAGACACATCATGTCGATTGGTGTCGTGAATTACACGCCCCTCCTTTCTCTCGCGGGATGACTCGCGATTGGCGTCGCTGCCACCGTGCTCATCCTTTTCAACGGACGAATCGCGGGCATCAGCGGCATCCCTGGCGGATTGCTGGCGTGGCCGCGCGACGACGTCGCCTGGCGAACCGCCTTTCTGGCAGCGCGAGTGCAAACTCCTGTGGCAAATGTGGGAATGGCGTCAACCGCGATTCGGCTATTTTTTCGCCGTGCAGTCATACGAATACCGGCCTATTTCCTTGTCGCCCTCGCGCAAGGTCAGGTCGACTTCACAACTACCGCCCACCTGTGGGGTAACGCGAACCGTCGACACGGCTTGAGGCCGTCCCGGCGAAACGCTTAGGGTGCCCCCTTGCGAGACGTTGGAAGTACCCGTCCTGCCGCTGTTGACGACATTCAGTTGATATTCGAGACGCGCTTCACGCGCCCACTCGACGTATGGCACGACGACAACCTGACTCTGATTCGAGTTCGCGTCGAACCAGACGGCTGGGTTGCTATCGGCTATCAACATCGCGCCCTCCTTTGACGAACATGCCACGTCGGTTGCTTATGGGCCGTATGTTGGACTATCGCACAGCGGGGATGATTTCCCCGGTCATGTCACCGGCCGCACAGTGCGCGGGCCGTGCCTATGCACGCTCGGCCAGCGCCAGCCAGACCGGACACGGCGTATCGAGTCCGAAGCCTGGGCATTCGACAGCATGCCGGAGCGCATTCGCCCGATAAGAAGAATAGAAGTGAGATGAGGGCATTTGCGATAACCATGCTACCCCCGCCATGGCAAAATCGCCGCGTGAACCTGGCCTTTGCGGCGACAGCCGCGCTGGGCGAATTCAAGGGAGACGGAGGTTTGCCGGAGCGATGGGTTCCGTGACAACCGTCACTTCCGTGAGGCGTCTCCAGGAACAGAAGAACATGCACGCCAGCGATGTGCTCCCGGTTGCATTCCCGTGCAGTTGGCCAGCGGTCGAAGGCAAAAAACAAAATTAGGTTCGGGGAATATCCATGTCAACCTATAGAGAGACTCCACGCGTAACCGGCGGCCTGTCCCACGCACAATCTCCTTCTCTCCCGCTCAGGTCGGCATTGCGCCGCTGGAACCTGCGGGTGCAGTGGACGATTGCCGCACTTAGCGCAATCGTCGCCGTCGCGGCGGCGCGCTGGTACGGCAGCTATGGCGCCGCGTTGGGACTGGCGCAGTTCCTGGTGATTTTTGCGCTCTTCGGAGCCGGCCTGCTTCATGCAATCTCGATCTTGCGGACCCAGTCGAATGCGCTGTGCGACGGCGATCTGTCACGGGACGTGTCTCTGGCGGGGCGCGACGAACTGGCGGCGCTGGGCGAACAGGGGCGCGTACTCGCCTACCAGTTGTCGCAGATGGTGGCGCGCATGCGCAGCGAAGCCGAACTGATCGCCATGGGAGGGGCCCAGGCGACCCAACATGCCACCTCGCTGTCGCAACGCACCGAATCGCAGGCTGCCAACCTGGAGCAGACCCGTGCCTCACTCGAAGCCTTGCTGGAAGCCGTGCGCTACAACACCGATCAAACACAGCAAGCCGATGAGCGGTCTGCACGTGCGCATGCCGATGCGGTAGCGGGACAGGCCGCGGTGCGCGCTTCGGTCGAAAGCATTGAGCGCATCGAGCAACGTTCGCGCGAGATGGGAGAGATACTCGGTGTGATCGATGGCATCGCCTTCCAGACCAAAATTCGCGCGCACCGCGCAATGCCTTATCCCGCTTGAATCTCCACTACGCCTCGGTTTTTGACCCACCACTTACCCCCCGAAACGAGCCTGAAGAGATCTGACCAGATAGGACCAGACTGGACGGGCGGTGGCCTGATCGCCGCTCATGGAGCGCAGTTTTTTTTGCGTTGGCAGTGCCGCCATAGCCTCATGATCACCACATAGGCAAGCGTCGCCACAAGCAGATCAGCCAACAGCATGAGCGGGATGTATAAATCATCCGGGTCACGAATGCCAAGCCGATTTGCAGCGTGTAACCACGCAAGCGCCTGACTTTCCGGCATCGGTATAGGGTATGTGTGGACGTAGGGCACGGAGAGGCAGAACAGGCCGACAAACAGCGCCACCTTGACGAGCCTACCGACAAGTGCGGTCATCAATCGCTATTTTTCAACGTTGCCTGTTGCCGCGATAGAGCCGCCATAGCCTTATGATCGCCGCATAAGCAAGCACTGCCACGATCAGTTCGATAGTCAGCCATACCGCGAAATACAAGTTGTCGGGGTCATCGACACCGAGCCAATCCGAAGCACGAAACCATGCACGTGTTTCGGCTGCTGACCACTCATTGGACAGTGGGATATAACGAACTGAAAGAAGAACTAACCCGATAAACAGCGCGACCTTGAATAGCCTACGGACAAGTATTGCCATGCGTGATGACCTCGATCGTTCCGTATGAGTTAAGTCCTGAATTGCCAGCAGCGATGGTTTTGGTGTGCAAAAGCGCCGTGCGGACTCTCAGGAAATCGACACGGCTCGGCAAGGTAATGCATCCGAATGACAAGCCAGCACCTCCTGCCGGATGCAACCGGAACTGTCCACGCTTGACACCATTAACCCACGTCACATCGTCAATCATCCCGTCATCCCGATACAGCGCGAACCATTCGCTGTGATCGGACGGATTTCCTTTGTAAGAATTCCACTCATCCTTAAGCCACGCTTGAACCTTGGAGCCTACGCCGCCAGTAGGGCGTGCGACGATCCAATACTTACCGGCCGGAATAGGTCCTTTGCTGGCCATCGCCGTGCATCCGCCCCGATTCCGATATATTTCATCGCCCGAAAATGCGTCGTATGTACCCACACCATCAATCGTGAGCGGCGACAGCCATTTGTTATCAACAACAAATTTTCCAGTAACAGCCATTGTCACTCCCGCTCAGGCGCGTTCATTCCAAGCATCGGTGTATTTGATATTGCCGTCCAGATAGTGCCATGTGATCCGCTCATACATCATCGACACCGCTTCAGAGTGATTGAGCGCGGACGCCTGCGCCAGCCGTGTATTAGTCATGCCGGGATTGATGCCGCAGACCTTTACGCCTTCGAGTAGCATCACGAAATACACTTCCTCTTTCCCTGCATCGTTGATGCGATACCACTTGATTTCGGCCGACTGCAGCGTTTGACCCGTCGCCACCGCTTTGTAAAGATACGGCGTCGCTGAATCAAACTCCTTTTCAAACGCAACCGGCGAGTGCGAACGTGCGCCGGTAATCTTTCCGTTAGCAGCATCGACCGGCAGATTCACACCGTGGCCGAAACTGATAATTTCAATGCTTCCCTCGCGATCCTGAACGGTCGAAGAACCTTTGATGTCTGCGCCGCCATCGTCTTTCAGCCACATATGTGCAGGAATTGGCATCTTTAGTTTTTCCTTGAATGGTTAAACGAGCGCTGCAATGTTGCGACCTCATTTCTAATAGGGTACGCATTCCGCGAACGGACAATCTTTTACCCGGATACCCATGCGTTTGCAATGACACTTCTATGCGTTATGAATACTTTGACGTTATTTGACAAACGTCAGCAGTGTGAATGCGATCTGATCGAGCGCAGCGAGCAGGCAAAAAAAGACCCGCTCGGGGCGGGTCTGGTGGTGTGGTGATCATGCTTCCGATCCCGTTTTCTTCGCCTTACTTGGCGGCTTGGGTATCTGATCTGCCGGTGCGGTCGGGTCGGGTTTCTGCATCTCTGCGGCACGATCTGCGATCCATTGATTAACCTCGCTTTCACGCCAGCGCACCGCCTGCACGCTGATCTTGATCGGCTTGGGAAAAGTGCCTGCGGCGATCTTCAGATAGATCGTTCTGCCGCTCAGTCCGATGCGCTGCTCGACCTCTGCCATCCGTAACAGGCGGTCATTTTCAGGGGGTGTCATGGCGACTCCGAATCGTCGTGTTGCTCGCTGGTCTCCCAGCCGTGCGGCAATGAACCGCCTTCGACATCGAACACGTTGATCACGAGAACTAGCAAGGCCAGTTGATTCGGTTCAAGGTGAATCTCGGCGCGTGATACACCGCCTAAAATCTCACCGTCGCACCTGACTAGCGGCGGGGTCTCTGACAGGTCAACTTGAATTTTCCGGTTCATTGGGTGCCTCACCAGTTGGCGGGGTCGATGGCTTCTGCGGTGCCGAAGGTGCAAGGACCGCATAGGCCGGATTGATAGACGACGCGGCCAGCTTTTACACCGGTCACGCATGGCGACTCGTCGCACACCTCGCAGCGCGTGCCGTAGTCAGGCTCGAATGAATCGACCGCAGCGGGGTCAGCAGTTGATGCTGGCGGCGCGAGTTTCGCGCGCGCCTTCCTGCTTCGTGATGACATGGGAAAGTCTCCGACTAGGGGCCGCAGTTCGCGACCAGATAATGCAGGATCAGGGAGCGCACACCTGCGAAACACAGGACGGTAGCGAACTGATCTATCCGTACTCGGCGCTCGCAGGGGTGCAGGTGGACGCCTCGACGTTCCGCGCGATCCCTAAGCAGTCGTTCGACACGCGCATGCTGCGGGTGCAGATTCCGTCGAACTACGATCCGATCTCGCGCGAGTATCCCGGCGTATGGGACGGCACCTTTAGAGTCGCGTGGACCGATAACCCTGCGTGGATTTTCTATGACGTGGCAGTGACGCGCCGCTATGGCCTCGGTGCGTACCTGAATCCGCAACTGATGGACAAGTGGACGCTGTACGACATCAGCCAATACTGTGATGGCATGGTGGCGGATGGCTTCGGCGGACTAGAGCCGCGCTACACCTGCAACGTCTACATTCAGGAACGCGCCGACGCCATCGCAGTGATGCAGCAGTTCGCGAGCATCTTTAACGGCATGCTTTTCTGGTCCGGTGGTGCGCTCACCGTGACGGCAGACCGGCCTTCTGATCCGGTGATGGCCTTCACACCTGCCAGCGTCATCAACGGCGAATTCGGCTATGTGGGCACGCCACTGAACCAGCGGCACACGGTCGCGCTGGTGACATGGAACAATCCTGCGAACCGCTACGAGCAGGAAATTGAGTACGTAGAGGACGGCGAATCAATCGCGCAGTTCGGCCTGCGGGAAGCCGAAGTGCTGGCCTTCGGATGCACCTCGCGGGGCCTCGCGCACCGCATCGGTCGTAGCATCCTGCTAACCGAGCAGATGCTTTCAGAAACGGTGTCGTTCAAGACTGGCGTGAATGCGGCCTTCATGCGACCCGGCGACGTGTTCACGACGACCGACCCGACGCGCGCAGGTGCGCGCAATGGTGGCCGCATCCTTGGCGGTGACGCTTCTACGGTCGCGCTCGATGCACCTGTGACGATCACTGCCGGGGTCAGTTATCGGCTGTCAGTGATGCTGCCGAATGGACGGCTTGAGACCCGCGACGTGTTCGGCGCGCTCAGTGGTGATCAGACCCAGCTAACCGTAGCGCCGCCGTTCTCGCTGCCGGTCTCCCGCATGGGCGTCTGGTCCCTGTGGGCGTCCAATCTGCAAAGCGAGCTATGGCGGTGTCTGTCGCTGACCGAGGATGAAGACGGCAACATTCAGGTCAACGGGGTGATGTATAACGCGAGCAAGTTTGCGGCAATCGAGCAGGGGCTTGCGCTCGAAATGCCTGAAACGTCGATCATTGATCCGTTCAACATTGCGCCGCCGTCTGAACTGAACCTGACCGAAAGCCTGTATCAAATCTCACCGGTCATTGTTGGCGCGCGCGTGACGTTTTCATGGCTCGCGCCGACTGGCGCGATCCGCTTTCAGGTCGCGTATCAGTCCGCGACAGGTTCCCCGGTGGTGGAAGAAACCGGGATGAACAGCATCGACGTTCAGCCGACTACACCCGGCATGTGGTTTTTCACTGTGTGGGCGGTCAACAGTCTCGGCATCATGTCGCGGCCTGCGTCGATCCAGCGCGAACTGTACGGCCTGAATCGACCGCCTCAGAACGTGCAGCAGTTCCAGCTTGACATCATCAACGACAGCGCGAATCTGACGTGGCAACTTGCGACGGACCTTGATGTGCTGGTGGGCGGACAGTTGCTTATCCGCTATTCGCCGCGCATGTCCACGCTGGTGACGTGGGAAGAATCCAGCGAGATCGCACGCTTTGCAGGGTCCGCGAGTAACGGCTTTGTGCCGCTGATGAAAGGCACCTACCTTGCGAAGTATGAGAATTCGTCAGGCTGGCTCTCAATCGACGCGACGATGATTGTCAGCACGACGGGACCGCTGCGCGATATGAACGTGGTCGCGGAACTGCCGCAGGAACCTTTGTTCCTTGGCGAACACATCAACACGGTGGTGCGGTATGGCGTGCTGTATGTGGACACGACGCCTGAGGGCTGCGGTTCGCGGCCAGGCATTCCATGATCAAGATTGCTCGTTCAGGAGAACTCACGCTTGTCGGATGGGTACCCGCGCGTGAACAGATCGCGCTGGCCGAACGGAGCGCGAACAAGGTGGACGGCGTCACCTCGGCGAACAACCTGCTCTCGCGTGGTCGTTGAAATCGAATGGATGCGCCGCGCAGGCGACGCTCGAAGATTGAATCTGGTCAAGGTTTTCAAACCGGCGCCGGCAGGGACGCTTTAATAGTAAGTGACCTCGATGGATTTCACCCCGCGGCTCTCGCAGACAGAGTCGAGAACTGAGTGCGGCATGTGTTCCGGAACACGCACACGGCCTATCGGATGCCGGACCGCAGCGCGTCTTTCGCCGTTCGACCAGCCTTTGTTGTCTGTTCACGCGTGTTAGCGATTGCTGCAGACTTTTTTGTGCGCCGATAGCGCACAAAAAAAAAGCGTCACATAACCGTGACGCCTTAAAAAGTTCTAGCCATTCCGAGGGCCGTGCTAGAACCTGAGAGACGGGATCCGAAATCCGATTTCCTCATCTGGCTCTGCTCGAACCCTTGTGCTCCAGCCTTGAAACCCGCACCGGCGCGGTTCAGACATGCTTTGAAAGGATTCCAAAAGCATCGACAGAACATCGATTTTCGAAATGAAATTCCATTTTTTATGTTTATGCTGACTAAGTCAAGCAAAATGTCGTCCCACTGTACGCGCCACGGCACCAGATTCGCTACAATGAATCTTCAGATGAAACTCGCTCCGAAGGCCCCGCCGAGAGGGCTTCCGGGCGTCGATGGGATAGATTGGGACCCATCGGCACAATCAAAAAAATGAAATACAGTTCCATAAAAACGAAATGAGCCTGCAACGGACACCCACGCACATCACCGATCCACTGAAGGACAAGGACGGTTCCGCCGACGAAGTGACCGCGCTCGCGCGCGGCATCACCGTGCTCAGGCAGATTGCCGCTGCCGACGCACCCCTCAGTAACCGCGAACTGACCGAACTGACGGGGATTCCGAAGCCGACCGTGTCCCGCATTACCGCGACGCTCGTCGGCGCCGGCTTTCTGTTCCGGCTGCCGGACAGCGAGCGCTTCGTCCTCACCGCCTCCGTGCTCGAACTGAGCAACGGCTTCCTGCGCAACTTCGATATCCGCGCACGCTCGCGGCCGTTCCTGATTGATCTGGCCGAGCGCACTTCGCTGTCGGTGCATCTGGCGGTACGCGACCGTCTGGACATGGTGGTCATCGATACCATCCGCCCGCGCTCGGCCGTGCTCGTGTCGCGACTGGAGGTCGGCTCGCGGATGGACATGTGCCGCACCGCCGTCGGTCGAGCCTACATGGCCGCGTTGAGCGAGCCGGAGCGGCAACGGCTGCTCGTCGGCCTGCAGGCGGCCGCCGGGGAAGATTGGGCGCATCTCGGCACCCGCCTCGACGACGCCTTGCAGGAAACCATCGCCCAGGGCTACGCGATTGCGACCGGCGAATGGCACGAAAACCTCAACGCGGTCGCCGTAGGCTTCATCGGCCCATCCGGCGAACGCTATGCGGTCAACTGCGGCGGCGCGGCGCATCAGTGCCCGCGCGACTGGCTCACGTCGCGCGCCGTGCCAGCCCTCATCGAATGCATCGGGAAAATCGTGCGCGAGATTGGCGGCGCGCCCGGCCAGCGTCTCGACGATTGAGACATCGAATCCCCGGTTGCAGTCGCCGCGGGTGTAACTCAGGTAACCAATCGAAAAATACGCCGCTGGACTGTAACAAGCCGGGGGACGTAGCATCATGCTTTCAGCGCGGCGGCGCCCGTTGCAACGCCGGCAAACTGGTTCGACCCGGTGTGTTCACCTGTCGAGCGCAGTCATACTCGCAACGACGCGCCTTAACATCTTTTCCCCGCGCCTCGCGTAGCATCGCATCGAGCGAGGCATCGGCATGGGTCAATATCACGGCGCTCATGAACGTCACCTGACGCCTTCTGTTGTCTATCGCCTGCTACCCAGCTTATCGCGTCGCGCAACGCGCCCTTGCTCAACTACACGCCAGCCACCTGAACGAACTGATGGACGAACAACAAAAGCATCCGGAAACGCCGCGCAGCATTGACCCCGCCCGCCAATCGCCTGAACCGGCAGGGCCAGCCGGCACGCCTCGCGTTCCGCCGGGCGCGAAACCGCATCGGGCCCGCACGATCGGGTTGATCGTCTCGGCCCTGGTGATCGCGGGTATCGTGCTGGTGCGCTGGCATCCATGGGGGAGCGATCCGAGCGCCGCACAGGCGCCCGGCGGCGCCAGTGGCGCGCGCGCTGGCCTCGGCGCCGCGGGCCTTGCCAACATGCCTCAGCCGGTGCACGTCGCTAGCGTGACACAGGGCGACATGCCGGTTGTGCTAACAGCGCTCGGCACCGTCACCCCGCTTGCCAACGTCACCGTGCGCACGCAGCTGAGCGGCACCCTGCAGACTGTCGCCTTCCAGGAAGGCCAGATGGTCAAGAAGGGTGACCTGCTTGCGCAGATCGACCCGCGCCCGTTCCAGATATCGCTCGCCAACGCGCAGGGCACGCTGGCGAGAGACGAAGCCCTGCTGCAAACCGCGCGCCTCGACCTGAAGCGCTATCAGACGCTGCTCGCGCAGGACTCCATCGCGAGCCAGCAGGTGGACACGCAGGCCTCGCTCGTCAGGCAGTACGAAGGCACCGTCAAAGCGGACCAGGCGAACGTCGACACCTTCAAGCTCGACCTCATCTATGCGCGCATCACGGCGCCGGTGTCGGGCCGCGTCGGCCTGCGCCAGGTCGATCCGGGCAATTACGTGACCTCGGGCGACACCAACGGCATCGTCGTCATCACGCAGCTGCAGCCGATCAGCGTGCTCTTTACGACATCCGAAGACAACCTGCCCGCCATCATGAAACAGATTCACGCGGGCACGAGAATGTCGGCCACCGCCTACGACCGCAGCAACACCACCGCACTGGAATCGGGCTACCTCGATACGTTCGACAACCAGATCGACACCACCACCGGCACCCTCAAGATGCGCGCGCTGTTCCCGAACCCCGACAACGGGCTGTTCCCGAACCAGTTCGTCAATACGCGCCTGCTCGTCGACGTCGTCAAGAGCGCGACCATCGTGCCAACCTCAGCGGTGCTGAACGGGTCAATGGGGCGGTTCGTGTATATCGTGAAACCGGACAACACGGTGACCGTGCGTACGGTCAAGATCGGCCCGGTCGATGGCGAGCGCACCAGCATCCAGTCGGGCCTCGCGCTTGGCGAGCGCGTCGTGATCGACGGTTCGGACCGGCTGCGCGAAGGCTCGAAGATCACGATTCCCGCAGAACGGCCGAGGGCTGCAGCGGGCGCATCCGGTGCTGCCGCGGCGTCCGGCGCATCGGGCGCGCAGGCCCACCGTCACAAACGCGCGGCGCAAGCCTCGGAATAAGGCACGGCTGATAACGCATGAATCCATCCCGCGCTTTTATTCTGCGCCCGGTCGGCACCGCCCTGCTGATGGCGGCGATCATGCTGGTAGGGCTTGTCGCGCTGCGCTTCCTGCCGCTTTCGGCGCTGCCTGAAGTCGACTACCCGACCATCCAGGTGCAGACCTTCTATCCGGGCGCGAGCCCGGACGTGATGACGTCGTCCGTGACCGCGCCGCTCGAACGGCAGTTCGGACAGATGCCCTCGCTCAATCAGATGTCGTCGCAAAGCTCCGCGGGTTCGTCGATCATCACGCTGCAGTTCAGTCTCGACCTGCCGCTCGATATCGCCGAACAGGAAGTGCAGGCGGCGATCAACGCGGCGGGCAACCTGCTGCCGTCCGACCTGCCCGCGCCGCCGATCTACGCCAAGGTCAATCCGGCCGACGCGCCGATCATCACGCTCGCGATCACGTCGAAGACGCTGCCCCTCACCCAGGTGCAGGATCTCGCCGACACCCGTCTCGCCCAGAAAATCTCGCAGGTAGCGGGCGTCGGTCTCGTGAGCCTGTCGGGCGGCCAGCGGCCGGCGGTGCGCATCCAGGCGAACCCGCGTGCGCTCGCAGCGTATGGCCTGAATCTGGACGACCTGCGCACGACGGTCTCGAACCTGAACGTCAATACGCCAAAGGGCAATTTCGACGGCCCGAGCCGTTCGTACACGATCAACTCGAACGACCAGCTGACCGACGCCGCGGCCTATCAGGACGCAGTGATCGCCTACAAGGCAGGCCGCCCGGTCATGCTCACCGACGTCGCGAGAATCATCGAGGGCGCGGAAAACACCAAGCTCGGCGCATGGGTCGACAACACGCCGGCGATCATTCTGAACGTGCAGCGCCAGCCGGGCGCCAACGTGATCCAGGTGGTCGACAACATCAAGAAGCTGCTGCCGCAACTGCAGCAGTCGCTGCCGGCCTCGCTCGACGTCGAAATCGTCACTGACCGCACCACCACCATCCGCGCGTCGGTGCGCGACGTGCAGTTCGAACTGCTGATGTCGGTCGTGCTCGTCGTGCTCGTGATGTACCTGTTCCTCGCCAACATCTATGCGACGATCATCCCGAGCCTGTCGGTGCCGCTGTCGCTGATCGGCACGCTCGCCGTGATGTACCTGTGCGGCTTCTCGCTCGACAACCTGTCTTTGATGGCGCTGACGATCGCAACCGGCTTCGTCGTCGACGATGCGATCGTGATGATCGAGAACATCGCGCGCTACGTGGAGGACGGCGACCCGCCGCTCGAGGCCGCGCTGAAAGGCTCGAAACAGATCGGCTTCACGATCATCTCGCTGACGGTCTCGCTGATCGCGGTGCTGATTCCGCTGCTGTTCATGGGCGACGTGGTCGGACGCCTGTTCCACGAATTCGCGATCACGCTGGCGGTGACGATCGTCATTTCGGCGGTCGTCTCGCTGACGCTCGTGCCAATGATGTGCGCGAAGCTGCTGCGTCACACGCCGCCGAAAGAAAGCCACCGCTTCGAAGCGAAAGCGCACCAGTTCATCGACTATGTGATTGCGCGTTACGCGGTGGCGTTGACGTGGGTGCTGAACCGTCAGCGCGCGACGCTCTTCGTCGCGCTGCTGACGCTCGTGCTCACGGCCCTGCTATACGTGGTGATTCCCAAAGGTTTCTTCCCCGTGCAGGACACCGGCGTGATCCAGGCGATCACGCAGGCGCCGCAGTCGGTGTCGTACGCGTCGATGGCAGAGCGGCAGCAGGAACTCGCCGCACAGATCCTGAAGAATCCGGACGTGGAAAGCCTGACGTCGTTCATCGGCGTCGACGGCAGCAACATCACGCTAAATAGCGGCCGGATGCTGATCAACCTGAAGCCGCGCGACGACCGCAGCAATTCCGCGAGCGACGTGATCCGCCAGTTGCAGAAAGATGTCGCGCATATTCCGGGGGCGGCGCTGTACATGCAGCCGGTGCAGGATCTGACCATCGATTCGACGGTCAGCCCGACGCAGTATCAGTTCATGCTGACGGACCCTAACATCACGGAATTCGCCACCTGGATGCCGAAGCTGATCGACCGGCTGAAGCAGTCGCCTGAACTCGCCGACGTCGCCACCGACCTGCAGGAAAACGGCCAGTCGGTATTCGTCGAAATCGACCGCCCAACCGCCGCGCGCTACGGCATCACGCCCGCCACCGTCGACAACGCGCTATACGATGCGTTCGGCCAGCGCATCATCTCGACGATCTTCACGCAGTCGAACCAGTATCGCGTGATTCTCGAAGCCAAACCGGAGATGCAGCATTACGTCGAGTCGCTGAATTCGATCTTTCTGCCGTCGGCAACATCGACGGGCGGACAGGTGCCGCTGTCGGCCATCGCGAGTTTCCATGAACGGCCGGCGCCCCTCCTCGTCACGCACCTGAGCCAGTTCCCGGCGACCACCGTGTCGTTCAACCTGGCACCGGGCGCGTCGCTCGGCGCGGCAGTCAAGGCGATCGGACAGGCGGAAAAGGACATCGGCCTGCCCGCTTCGTTCCAGACACGTTTCCAGGGCGCGGCGCTCGCGTTCCAGGCATCGCTCGCGAACGAGCTGTTCCTGATCCTCGCGGCAATCGTCACGATGTATATCGTGCTCGGCGTGCTGTATGAGAGCTTCATCCATCCGATCACGATCCTCTCGACGCTGCCATCGGCGGGCGTGGGCGCCCTGCTCGCGCTCCTCATCACCGGGCACGATCTCGACATCATCGGCATCATCGGTATCGTGCTACTGATCGGTATCGTGAAGAAGAACGCGATCATGATGATCGACTTCGCGCTCGAAGCCGAGCGCGAACACGGCAAGCCGCCGCGCGAGGCCATCTATCAGGCCGCGCTGCTGCGCTTCCGGCCGATCCTGATGACGACGATGGCCGCCCTGCTCGGCGCGCTGCCGCTGATGCTCGGCACCGGCGCGGGTTCCGAACTGCGGCACCCGCTCGGCATCGCGATCGCCGGCGGTCTGATCGTGAGCCAGTTGCTGACGCTCTTCACCACGCCCGTGATCTATCTCGGCTTCGATTCGCTGGCACGCCGCGCCCGTGCGCGTTTTCATCGCGGCGATGCAACCCCGACGCCGCCTGCCGCCGATGCGGGGAACTGAGCGATGAACCTGTCGCGTCCGTTTATTGCCCGGCCGGTCGCCACCACGCTGCTGGCGATCGGCATCGCGCTGGCAGGCATGTTCGCGTTCGTGAAGCTGCCGGTCGCGCCGCTGCCGCAGGTCGATTTTCCGACGATCTCGGTGCAGGCGACCCTGCCAGGCGCGAGCCCGGAAACCGTCGCAACCAGTGTCGCGAGTCCGCTCGAACGGCACCTCGGCTCGATTGCCGACGTAACCGAAATGACGTCGTCGAGTTCGGTGGGCTCGTCGCGGATCACGCTGCAGTTCGGTCTGAACCGCGATATCGACGGCGCTGCGCGCGATGTGCAGGCCGCCATCAACGCCGCCCGTGCCGACCTGCCGACCAGCCTGCGCAGCAACCCGACCTACCACAAGGTCAACCCCGCCGACGCGCCGATCCTGATTCTCGCGCTGACCTCCAACACGCTGCCCGCCGGTCAGCTGTACGACTCGGCGGCCACGGTGCTGCAGCAGTCGCTGTCCCAGGTGGACGGCGTGGGCCAAGTCGACGTGAGCGGCTCGGCCAACCCTGCGGTGCGCGTAGAACTGGAACCGCACGCGCTGTTCCACTACGGCATCGGCCTCGAAGACGTGCGGGCGGCGCTTGCCGCCGCGAACGCGAACAGCCCGAAAGGCTCGATCGAGTTCGGCCCGACGCACGTACAGCTCTACACCAACGATCAGGCGACCAAGGCCGCGCAGTACAAGGATCTCGTGATCGCGTATCGCGACGGCGCGGCGGTGCATCTGTCCGACGTCTCGCAGGTGGTCGATTCGGTCGAGGATCTGCGCAACCTGGGTCTCATCAACGGCAAGCGCTCGGTGCTCGTGATCCTGTATCGCCAGCCGGGCGCGAACATCATCGAGACCGTCGACCGGGTGAAGGCCATGCTGCCGCAGCTGAAGGCCTCGCTGCCCGCCGACGTCGACGTGATTCCCACCGCTGACCGTTCCATCACGATCCGCGCCTCGCTGAAAGACACACAGCGCACGCTGATCGTCGCGGTGGCGCTCGTCGTGATGGTGGTGTTCCTGTTCCTGCGCAACTGGCGCGCCACGCTGATTCCGAGCGTCGCGGTGCCGATCTCGATCATCGGCACGTTCGCCGCGATGTACCTGCTCGGCTTCTCGATCGACAACCTGTCGCTGATGGCGCTGACCATCGCCACCGGTTTCGTCGTCGACGATGCCATCGTGGTGCTGGAGAACATCTCGCGGCACATCGAGAACGGCGTGCCGCGCATGAAGGCGGCATTCATCGGCGCCCGCGAAGTCGGCTTCACGGTACTGTCGATCAGCATCTCGCTGGTGGCCGTGTTCCTGCCGATCCTGCTGATGGGTGGCATCGTCGGGCGGCTGTTCCGCGAGTTCGCGCTCACCCTGTCGTTGGCAATCGGCGTATCGCTGCTCGTCTCGCTCACGCTCACGCCGATGATGTGTTCGCGCCTGTTGCCCGAGCATCACGACAAGCGCGAGGAAAGCCGTTTCGGACGCTGGCTCGAACGCGGCTTTACGCGCATGCAGGGCGGCTACGAGCGCACGCTCGGCTGGGCGCTGCTGCATCCGCGCCTGATCGTCGCCATCCTGATCGCGACGATCGGCCTGAACGTCTATCTGTACATCATCGTGCCGAAGGGCTTTTTCCCGCAGCAGGACACCGGCCGGCTGATCGGCGGCATCCAGGCCGACCAGAGTACGTCGTTCCAGGCCATGAAGGTAAAGTTCTCCGAGATGATGGCGATCGTGCAGAAGAATCCGGCGGTCGACAGCGTGGTGGGCTTCACGGGCGGCCGCCAGACGAATTCGGGCTTCATGTTCGTGACGCTGAAGTCGAAGAGCGAGCGCCGTGCCTCAGCGGACCAGATCATCCAGCAACTGCGCGCGCCCCTCTCCGATGTCGCGGGCGCCCGCACCTTCCTGCAGGCGGTGCAGGATATCCGCGTTGGCGGCCGGCAGTCGAACGCGCAGTATCAGTTCACGCTGCTGTCCGATTCGACCACCGATCTGTACGTATGGGGACCGAAGCTCACTGAGGCGCTGCAGCGCCGCCCCGAACTGGCCGATGTGAACTCCGACCAGCAGCAGGGCGGTCTCGAAGCCATGGTGACGATCGACCGCGCGTCGGCGTCCCGCCTCCGCATCCAGCCGTCGCAGATCGACAACACGCTGTATGACGCGTTTGGACAACGCCAGGTCTCGACGATCTACAACCCGCTGAACCAGTATCACGTCGTCATGGAAGTCGCCCCGCGATACTGGCAGCATCCGGACATGCTGAACGAGATCTACGTCAGCACGTCGGGCGGCAGCGCGAGCGGCGCGCAGACCACCAACGCGACCGCCGGCACGGTCACGGCCGCGACCACGGGCGGCACGGCAGGCACGACTGCAACGAGCGCGGCGGCGATCGCCGCCGACTCTGCCCGCAACCTGGCCACCAACTCGATCGCGGCAAGCGGCAAGTCAAGCGCATCGGCAGGCTCGGCAGTGTCGACCTCGAAGGAAACGATGATCCCGCTATCGGCCATCGCGCGCTTCGGGCCGGGTAATACCCCGCTGTCGGTGAATCACCAGGGGCAGTTCGTGGCATCGACGATTTCGTTCAACCTGCCACCGGGCAGGTCTCTGTCAGAGGCCACGAACGTGATCTATCAGACGATGGCCGAGATCGGCATGCCGGGCACGATTCGCGGCAGCTTCCAGGGCACGGCGCAGGCGTTCCAGCAGTCGATGTCCGATCAGCCCATCCTGATACTGGCGGCGCTCGCCGCGGTGTACATCGTGCTCGGCATGCTCTATGAGAGCTACATCCATCCGTTGACGATTCTCTCGACGCTGCCGTCCGCGGGTGTCGGCGCGCTGCTCGCGCTGCTGCTGTTCAGGACGGATTTCAGCATCATTGCGCTGATCGGCGTGATCCTTCTGATTGGCATCGTGAAGAAGAACGCGATCATGATGGTCGACTTCGCGATCGAAGCGTCGAGGCAAGGACTATCGTCGCGCGATGCCATCCACCAGGCCTGCCTGCTGCGCTTCCGGCCGATCATGATGACGACCTGCGCGGCCCTGCTCGGCGCGTTGCCGCTCGCCTTCGGCCGGGGTGAAGGCGCGGAACTGCGCGCACCGCTCGGGATTGCGATTGTCGGCGGCCTGATCGTTAGCCAGATGCTCACGCTGTACACGACGCCCGTCGTCTATCTTTATATGGACCGGATTCGCGTGAAATGGGAAACGAGACGCCAGCGGCGCTCGCGAGGTGCGCCGGCGACTGAATAGCTCGCCTCACCAGTCGATTCTCACGTCGGTCTGCCGTGCAGGCCGACGGGGCGCGCAAACCGAAAGCGACAGGTGCCTCAGAGCTTCTGCGCTGCGGCCAGCGTGAAAATCCGCGCCCATTGCCGGGCCTGCCGCTCTCCGCTCATGGGCAGTTGCCAGGCCGGATGCGTGCCGCTCTTCACCTTGAGGGCGACCTGCCAGCCGTCGCCCGCGCGTTCGGCCTCTGCCTGCACGACGTCGGCAAAAATATATTCGCCGACGTCATTTCCCACGCGCACCTTCAGGAACCGCTTGGCGGCGGCCAGTCTGATCTCGCCCCACTCACCCTTCAGTTCGTGCGTCCAGTCGCCGTCGCGTACATTCGCGGCCACCTCGCGGCGGCGCCGCCACCACCAGGCGATAGCCAACAGCAGAGCGATGGCGACCACCACCGCCACGCCCACTGCAACGCCCAGACCGAATTGCGTCGACAGGAAATCAAACGCCCGGACCGCGCCGTAAATCAGCGCAATCAGGGCCAGCAGGACAACCACAATCGGCATCTGGCTTCACTCCGGCACGAACGGGCGCTCCAGTCGGACTGGAAGCATAAAAAGAAAGCGGCGGTCTAATCCGCCGCGCGATATCCAACCCAGTCCGTCAAGGCTGCCTGTGCGTTGCCGCCCAATCCTTCACGGCCTTCAATGTGTTCTCGACGTGCTTGTCCGGCGACAGGCTCGTGTATTCGTAGATGATCTTGCCATCCGGTGAGATCACATACGACACCCTGTTGGCCATCGGCATACGCATGGGCATGCCTGCGTCATATTCATCGATGATCTTGCGGTCTTCGTCGGCCGCTACCGGGAACTTGTTGCGACACTCGCTGACCGAGAACTTCGTCAACGTCCCGATGTTGTCGTGCGAGACGCCGATCACGGTCGCCCCATACTTCTTGTACTCGTCGACGGCCTCCGCGAATTCATGGGCTTCGATCGTGCAGCCCTTGGTGAACGCGGCCGGATAGAAATACAGCACGACCGGGCCCTTCTTCAACGCGTCTGCAAGCGAGTAGGTATACGTGTTGCCGCCGAGCGAAGCCTGCGCGGTGAAGTCCGGCGCCGCATCGCCCGGCTTGAGCGTTGCGCTGGCCGTGCCCGCGTGCAGTACCAGCCCCGCCGACAAACAGCCAGCCAGCACGAGCGACATGAAGTTTCGTTTCATAGGGATTTTCCTTTCGATTGACTGACGCACGACACCTGTCATGCAGAGTGCATGTCGAGGCATCGTAACGCCCCTTCGATTGGATCGCGCAGCGGGAACGCAGGTTCGCTCGCTCCCGCCACCTGGGCAATCGCGACGACTTCACGCCCCGGTTCACGAGCGCATTGACAGGACTACTCGCCGGCGTGCGCGGCAAACCAGGCCGCCGCTGACAGGCTAAGCTCCGCGAGCACTTCGGGCGTGAGTGCCGCGAACCCGGGCAAGGCTGCATCGCGGGCGACCGCCGCCGCGTCCTCGCCCTGCTCGACCGCTTCGGTCAGGCGCAACAGCGCGCCAAGCGGACCGGTTCGGTTGACGATAGCATCGCGGATCGGCGGCGACAGGCCCAGACGGTCGAGCGTCGCTTCCGGTGTCGAGCCGACAACCACATGCACCAGCGAAAAGATCCCGGTCATGAAGGCGGCATCGCCAAAGCTCTCCTCCGAAGGTCGCAGCCAGCTCGCCGCCAGCTCCATGAAACGCGAGCGCGTCCCGGCGAGTTGCACCAGCGGATCGGAGCGCCATGGCAGGTCGCGGCCATCGGCGTACAGCAGCAGCTGCGCCCAGCGTGCGATCTGCCGCGTGCCGGTTGCGATGATCGCTTCGCGCAGCGACGAGATATTGCGCCCAAGCCCGAACGCGCTCGAATTCACGAGTCGCAGCAGTTGCACGACCACGTTCGGATTCAGCTTCAACTCGGCTTCGAGTTCTGCAATGCCGGCATCGCGCGCAAGCAGCGCGAGGAGCCGCAACAGCGCAGGGCGCGCGGAGCGTATGACCGGCGCGCTCAATACCTGAGGCCGCGCGAAGAAGTAACCCTGGAACAGATCGAAGCCCAGCTCGCGGGCAAATGCGAAGTCTTCCTGCGTCTCCACCTTCTCGGCCACCAGCGTCCTGCCATGGCGGCGCACCGTCGCGGCCAGCGCCGGCAGCGCCGCGCGGTTGGTCGCGAGGAAGTCGACCTTGACGATATCCACGTGCGGCAGCAGGGCGACAAGACCGCCCGTCAGTTCGACCACGTCGTCGAGCGCAATCTGAAAGCCCGCGCGGCGAAGGTGACCGATGCGTTTGAGCAGGCGCGCGTCGAAGGTGACCGTTTCGAGAATCTCGAGCACGAAGCGCTCGGGCGACATCAGATGGACGATGTCGTCGAACAGCAACTCGCGGCTGATGTTCACATAGCCGCGCTGATGGCCCAGCACGGCGCCCACGCCAAGCCCGCCGATCGTACGGGAGACGACCTGCGCGGTGGCCTGCGCGTCGTCTTTGACCTCGGCGTAATTGTGCGCACCGGCGCGGAACAGCAGTTCGTAGGCCGCGAGCGCCCCGCTCCGGTCGAGGATCGGCTGTCGGCCGAGATAGACGAACTGGTCGGCCGCGACGGCAGGCTCTCCGGGCAGGTCTTCGCCTGCGCCGGCGCGCGTGGACCCGGTATCGAGCGGATCAGACATGTCTCTTGGCAGCTTGCATTCGGGTGGACCGCGGGGCGCGCGAGCTGACTGCACCAATCGGCCCGCGTCTGTTGGACTGTGCCGCATCGACGACAATCCGCGCCACTTTAACCGAATCCGCGGGCCGCTGCAGTGGCGGCTGGAAGCGGTTTCACTTACCGTTGCTTTTTTTGCCCGATCGGCTAAAGATTTCCGCCCCGGGGTCGATATCTCGTTCTGATGGACGGTCTCGTGTCCTGAGACCGGTCTGCCGGAAACGGCGGAACCGGCCTTCCGCCTGCAAGTGAGAATACGGGTTGCCTGCGACAAACATGGAAGCGAATAGCGTCACCGCGCCCCGCCGGGGCCCTCTGCGCACGGTCATCGACCGACTGCGTGCGCTCGGTCGGCGCGCCGACGGCGAGGCCCTGCCGCGCGAGGACCACCCACGCCTCGAGCACACGGTCAGCGGCGTCGATTTCCTCGCTCATGTGGACCGGGACCTCAAGTTCCTCTATGTTTCGGACGCGAGCCTGCGCTTCATCGGCTACCACCGCGAGTACCTGCAGACCATCACGCTGCACGATCTGGTCGCCCCCGGCGATGTCGCGAAGCTCGACGCCGTGCTCGCCCATGCAGCCTCCAGCGCCGCCGTCGAAAAGATCACGCTCGAACTCGTGAAATCGCTGACCTACCCGGTCGCGGTCGAACTGCGCGTGGTGCGCAACAGCCACGACGGTACCGATGGCTTTGCGATCGCCGGCTTCGATGTGTCGGCGTGGCGCGCGACCGAAGACCGACTCAAGCATGCGCTGCATCACGACCGCCTGACCGGTCTGTGGAACCAGGCTGCGCTCGTGCCGGCGCTTCTCAACGCGCAACAGCAAGCCGATGCGCACGGCTCGACCGCCGCACTGCTGCTACTCGATATCGACGATTATCAGCGCGTGAACCGCGCGCTCGGCTACGACGCCGGCGACGAGATGCTGCGCGACACCGCGCGGCGCCTGCAGAACATGGTGAACCAGGGCGAGACCATCGCGCGCGTCGCGAGCGATGAGTTCGCGATCCTGCTGCCCCTGATCTCGACGCATCCGAACGCATCGTTTGCCGCCGAGGCGCTGGCCCGGCGTCTCCTGACGGCTATCCAGCAACCGTATTCGTTCAACGGCCAGCAGGTTCACCTGTCGGCGAGCATCGGCATCGCACTGTATCCCGATGCGCGTCATATGAAGGACGCAACGCCTGGCGGCAGCCATCTCATGCGCTGGGCCGACCATGCACTTCTGCAGGCCAAGTCCGGCGGCGGCAACACCCTCGCCTTCTACGTCCCGGACGACAATCCCGCCGACGCCGAGCGCCTCAAGCTCGAGGCGGATCTCTACGACGGCGTGCGCAACGGCGAATTCTCGCTGCACTTCCAGCCGATCACGAGCAGCCAGACCCATGGCGTCGTCGGCGTCGAGGCGCTGATCCGCTGGCTGCATCCGGTGCATGGGCTCGTGCCGCCGTCGATGTTCATCCCGCTCGCGGAATCGGTCGGCCTCATCAACTATCTGGGCAACTGGGTGCTGAAGGTTGCCTGCATGCAACTGATTCAGTGGGACGACCAGGGTATCAGGCTGCAATACGTAGCGGTCAACGTATCGCCGCAGCAGTTCCGCGACCCTCGCTTCACGGACAGCGTGCGCGAAGCGATCGCCCTGACCGGCATCGACCCGCGCCGCCTCGTGTTTGAGATCACCGAAAGCCTGCTGATGCACGACCCGGCACACGCCAAGGCGCTGCTCGAGGAACTGACCGCAATCGGCATCCGTTTCGCCGTTGACGATTTTGGCACGGGATACTCGAGTCTCGCGTATCTGCAGCGTTTTCCACTCGCGAAGCTGAAGATTGACCGCAGTTTCGTCGAGAATCTGCTAACCTCGCGCAACGATCAGGCGATCGTCAGCGCGGTCGTAGGCCTCGCGCAAACGCTCGACCTCGAACTGGTCGCCGAAGGCGTCGAGACCGAAGCGCAGCGCGCACTGTTGACCGAGATGGGATGCGATCACATACAGGGCTGGCTCGTCTGCAAGGCGCTGCCATCGGAAGAACTGGCGCAGCGCTTCGAAGCACGCACGCTCCACCTGCACGGCGCAACCTCCTGATGCGGACCGCGCACATCCGCATCGAGCACCGGTCACGCGCCGGCATGCCAATCACTGGAACACGTATGGCTTTCGCGGGAATCACATGGTAAAGGCTGCGCTACTCGACAGATTGTGGTCGCGGATGAGCGAGCGCGGCGACTTCCCCATGCTGTCGCAGTCCCTGCGCGCAACAATGGCGGCGATGACCAACGACGACCTCGACTTCTCGGCGCTCGTGCAGGTCGTGCTGTCGGACTTCGCCTTGACACAGAAGGTGTTGCGGCTTGCCAACTCGGCGATGTACATGGCCTTCGGCGGCAACATCACCACCGTCACGCGCGCGCTGATGGTGCTTGGCATGGACGCCGTCGGCCATCTCGTCGTCGGGCTCAAGCTCGTCGATCACTTTCATCACAGCGTGCCGCGGCGCATTGACGCCAAGCTGGAACTGAACCGCACGATGCTGTCGGGCTGCGTCGCGCGCAAGCTTACCGAGCGCGGCGACCTGCGCGCCGGAGAAGAGGCCGTCGTCTGCACGTTAATGCGTCAGGTCGGCAAGCTGCTGGTCGTGTTCTATCTCGATACCGAATGGGACAAGATCCGCCGCCACGTCGACGCCGGCATGGAAGAAACCGAAGCGTGCAATGCCGAACTCGGTGTGACGTTCGACGAAATCGGCCTTGAAGCCGCGACGCGCTGGCGTCTGCCGGAGATGATCCGGGCCGGCATGAGCCAATTCAATCCGCAGGATGAGGAGCCGCGCCAGGTGCAGTGGCTGCGCGCGATCACAAACTATTCGACCGAGGTCTCGCACGTCCTCACGTTGCCGAATCTTCCCGACGCGGTACGCGAAGCGCGCATCGGAGAACTCGCGCAGCGTTACGGCCGTACGCTCGGAACCGATCCGGACGTGCTCGTGGAGATGAGCGTTGCGCTGGCCCGCGAAGAGGCCGGCGATGGCGTCATGCGCGAGATCAGCGAGCTGCGCGCCAACGCCGACGCGATTGCGCGCGAGGCACTCGATCCGGAGGCACGGATTGGCGCGGGTGTCGAAGACCTGCGTGCGCTGCCGTCGGACAACGCACTTGCACCGGCGCTCGCGCTGGCATCGGAAACCGTGCTGGCCGGCCTCGGCTTTGCCCGCACGGTCGTCTTCGTCAGGCACGGCGCCGGTACTTTCAAGGCGCGGCTCGGCTTCGGACCGAAGATGGAGGCGCTGCTGCCGACGCTGCAATTCAACGCAGCTTTCCAGCCGGACGTGTTCCATCTCGCGATTGCGAACTCGGTCGGCATCTTCATCGAGAACGCCCGCGACCCGAAAATGATGGCGCGCCTGCCGGAATGGTTCCGCCGCTCATTCGGCGACACACGCTCGTTTGTTCTGTTGCCGGTCGCGCTGGAGAACCAGTCGACGGTTGCACTGATATACGGCGACTGGACGCATGAGCAGGAGCCGCGCAAGATTTCTCTAGGGGAGATGGGCGCGCTCAACGAGCTTGCGCGTGAAGTCGGCAGGTTCTTCGCCCACGCGCCCGCGCGGGAAATGGAACTGCTTTGAGGGTGTGACGGGGCAGCCAACCTGAGCGCCCACAGCGCGCTACCGGGGCGAGAGGTACGGCACTTGCGTGACGCGCCCTCTTCCCCGCCTCCGGTTCTTCAATCCTCGATCCGTTCAAGCCCCGCCGCTTCGGCGCTGCGATCCGCCACGCCAGCCCATGCAGCGGCCATCAGCCCGAGCCTTGCGATATCGGCAGCCGTCAGCGGCCCCAACTGCAGGCATACGGTATCGACATCTGTCCATGCTGCGCGCTCAAGCGCTTCTATCGATGACAGCAACATGCCCAGCGCGCCCTCGCGCCGCAGGATCGCCG
Organism: Paraburkholderia sp. BL10I2N1; assembly: GCF_004361815.1. Taxonomy (NCBI): domain Bacteria; kingdom Pseudomonadati; phylum Pseudomonadota; class Betaproteobacteria; order Burkholderiales; family Burkholderiaceae; genus Paraburkholderia; species Paraburkholderia sp. BL10I2N1. Next base: position 4,313,787 of record NZ_SNWA01000001.1, read on the forward strand.
CGCGGATCGGCTTGGTCAGCATGAGCATGTCGAGCGTGTTTTCGAGCGAGCCGCCGAACACCGCATCGACGAACGAAAACACGCCGGTGAGGAAGGCCGCATCGGCCTCGTCCCGTCCCGCTTCGGGCAGACGCTCCACGGCCAGTTCCATGAAACGCGCGCGGGTCGCGGCGAGTTGCAGCAGCGGATCGTCTTCCAGCGAGACCTTGCGGCCGTCCGCGTACAGCAGCAATTGCGTCCAGCGCGCGATGCGGTTCGTACCGGTTGCGTTGATGGCTTCGCGCAACGTCGTGACCTTGTGACCGACACCCAGGCCGCTCGAATTCGCGAGCCGCATCAGATGCATCACCAGCACCGGGTTCAGCTTCAATTCGGCTTCGAGCTGCGCGACTGTCGGATCAGAGGCGAGCAGTTGCAGCAGATTCAGCAACGCGTGACGCGGCGCGCTCGCGCGGCGCAGGTTCTGGGTCTGCGGACGGGCAAAGAAGTAACCCTGAAAGCGATCGAAGCCGAGATCGTGCGCGGCCTGAAAATCGGCAGGCGTGTCGATGCCATTGCCGATCAGAATCTTGCCCGCCGCCTTCAATACTTTCGCGAGCTTCGGCAGCAGCGCAGGCTGGGTGCGCCGGAAGTCGATCTTCACGGCATCGGCATAGGGCAGCAGTTTGGCGAAGGTGTCGCCCGGCTGCGTCACATCGTCGAGAACGAAACGATAGCGACGCCCGTGCAGCGCGATGACGCGCGTAACGAGTTCATCGTCGGCTTCGAGGGCGGGAGGCAGTTCGAGCGTGAAGCGTTCGGGGGGCAAGAGGCGCAGCGTGTCGTCGAAGAGCATTTCACGGCTCGCATCGACATAGGCCATATGTCCGGCCAGCGCTCCGCTTACGTCGGGCTGCGCGATGGCCCAGATCACCGCCTTCGCATCCGCCGCGCGCGCGGCTTCAGTCGCCTTCAGTGCGGCGTCGGCGGTTTCGCTGTTGGTGAATGCGGCGGGATTCGGCGTCGGAATGGCGGTGTGGCGTGCTTTCAGCTCGAAGCCGCACAGCATGCCGTCGCGATCCAGCAGCGGCTGACGCGCGACGTAGACGTCGTCCAGCGCATGGTCGGCCTGGCCGGACGTGCCGTCCGGATGTTGGTGATCTTCGACTGCGATCGTAGTCATACCCGTCCCCCGCGAAGCGTATCGACGCTTCGTTTTGCTCTGCTCTTGTGGTGTATTCGTTGTGTCTGAATCCGACCGGCCAGCGCTCTCGACGCGGGCCTCAGGCACTGGCAGATTCTAGCGCACGCAGAAGTCATCAGGCAGCCGCGCGCAAACGATTTCGAAAAAAAACCGGCCGCGCAGGCGGCCGGTTTTTCGAGTCGGCCACACGCATTTCGCCTTCAGCTTTGCACAAGCGGCGTTGCCGATATCGATGCCGAACCCTTGCGGCTGATGCGGTTCCCCTCGAAAGCCGCGGAGGCGCGATTGTATGGAGTCGGCGCAGCACACCTGCCGGGCCGGCCCCATGACGCGGCAGCGGTCCCAGCGACCGCGCGGCCGTACGATGGGTCAGACGAGCGCGGCCAGCGTGCTGTCGGTGGTTTCGATGACGAGCAACCCGGCGCGCAGGCCGGGCTTCACCGTCGGATTCGGAAACACGATGCGTTCTTCGTCGTGGCGCACCGAGTAGCGATAATCGCCATCGCGGGCGAGCAGCGTGTCTTTTTCGAACGGCGTGAAATTCGGCACATCCGAGGCGACGAGCAGTTCGAACGCGTCGCTCTGCTTCGTGATCTGGTCGATGACCGTGAACACGCGCGGCAGCGGCGCCGATTCAACGACCGGCTCACCTGCGACCAGCCGGCGCAGCGCGTGATCGGCCCCCGCGAAACGCACGAGATCGTTCTGTCCGAACGGGCGGACCTTCCCGAGTTCGAGCGTGCATGCCAGTGCGCCGCACGTATCGGCGGTGAAATGCGAATACGTGTTGCCCTTCGTCGTATGCAGCAGCACAGCGGCAATGCGTGCGTCCCGCAGCCATTCGAACATCGCACGCGATAGCGGCGCGCCCGTGTGCGGCAACAACGCGAACTGCTCGAACACCGAGGCACGGATCGCCGTGTGCATATCGACGTGCCAGCGTGCTTCGGGCGCATTGGACGCGGCCGCGAAGAAACGCGTTGCGGCGCGCTCGAGTGCGGCCGCGCGCGGGGCTTCGCGACTCTGCGCGACCTGTGCATGACGGCCGCTGAAGAGGCGGTTCAGGTCGTCGTCGCGATAACGGCGCGCTTCACGCATCGCATTGACGTTGCCGAGAATCACGAGCAGCCGGCACGCAAGCGGCATGCGCCCCGTCGCGATATCGCGCACCATCAGCGACAGCAATTCGATCGGCGCGGTTTCATCGCCGTGAATGCCCGCCGACGCGAGCACGCTACGCGTTCCGTTCGTGAGCACCGCGGGTTCAAGCTGCAGCACGCCATCGCCCTGCCACGCAAAGCGTGTGCCGTTCGCGCACTCCCCCACGGCCTCTTCCGGTGACGGACGTTTGCCACCCAGCGTGTATGCCAGAAAATCGTCGAGCAGCGCGTGCGCGCCGCGATCAGCGCTGGAAGTCATAGAGCGAGCCGAGGCCGAGAATCTGCGTCAGTTCGTCAAGCGCGGTGCGCGACTCGGCCAGCAGTTGCGGATCGGTGAGATCGGCCGGTGCGAGGCGATCGCGATAGTGCTTTTCGATCCACGCATCGAGGCGACCGAAGAGGTTATCGTTGATCCATACGCCCGGCGCCACCGCTGCGCGCTCTGCGTCGTTCAGCACGACACGCAGACGCAGGCAGGCCGGGCCGCCGCCGTTCTTCATGCTTTCACGCAGATCGAACACCAGCACGTCGTCGATCGGACCATGCTGCGCCGAGAGGCTGTCGAGATACGCGGCAACCCGCGCATTTTCACGACATTCCTGCGGCACCACCAGCACCTGGCGGCCATCCGGGCGCGTCAGCAACTGGCTGTTGAACAGATAGGACGTCACGGCATCCGCGACGCTCACCTGGGCGTCCGGCACTTCGATCACATTGAACGACGCGTTGAGCTTGTCGAGCTTGGCGCGCAGTTCGTCGTACACCGCGGACTGGTCGACAAACGCGGTCTCATGACAGAACAGCGTGTTGCGGTTGCCGACGGCAATCACGTCGTTATGGAACACACCGGCATCGATCACGTCAGGCGTTTGCTGCGCGTAGACCGTTCCGCCTTCGACCAGCCCGTGACGATGCGCGACCGCGCGGCTCGCCTCGAACGTCTGGCGCGCCGGATAGCGCTTCGGTTCCGGCCCGCGACGATACTCGCTGCGCCCGTAGACGAAGAACTCGACGCCGCGCACTCCATACTCCGCGCAAAAGCGCGTGTGATTCGCCGCGCCTTCGTCGCCAAGCGCCGGCGTGCCGGGCAACGCTTCATGCACCGCGAAGCGTGCGTTGTCCGCGAAGATCGCCTGCAGCGTGCGGCGCGTCGATTCGTGTTCGATTGCGCGATGCAGCTTGCTGCACAGGTTCGCCGGCGTGAAATGCACGCGGCCATCGTGTGTGTCCGCCGAAGGGCTCACTGTCGCCGCGTTCGCTGTCCACATCGCCGACGCGGAACTCGCGGCGGCGAGCAGCTCGGGCGCGTCCTTCGCAACACGTGCGATGACGGAAGCGTCGTCGCCGGAAAAGCCGAGTTCGCGCAGAAGGCGCATCGACGGCCGCTCTTGCGGCGGCAACACGCCCTGATTAAAGCCGAGCTCGGCAAGCTGTTTCATCTTGCGCAGACCCTGCTTCGCCGCGGCCTTCGGGTTCGCGACAGACTTCTCGTTGTTCTGCGATGCGACGTTGCCGAACGACAGCCCCGCATAGTTGTGGGTCGGGCCGACGAGTCCGTCGAAATTGGCTTCACTGGCTTGCATCGTCGATCCTCAGAATTGGAGGCCCGGCGAAACGCTCGCGGGCATCTGCAGTTGTGCGCTTTCGACGGAAGCCATCGGATACGCGCAGTAATCGGCCGCGTAGTACGCGCTCGGCCGGTTGTTGCCCGAGCGGCCCGAGCCGCCGAACGGCGCGCCCGACGAAGCCCCGTTGGTCGGCCGGTTCCAGTTGACGATGCCCGCGCGGATGCTGCGCTGGAAATGCGTCCACAGCGACTCGTCGTCGGCCAGCAGACCGGCGGACAGGCCGAATTCGGTGTCGTTCGCACCGTCGATTGCGGCGTCGAAGGTCGTGTAGCGGATGATCTGCGCAAGCGGGCCGAAGTGCTCTTCGTCGGGCAGGTCCTGCACGCCGGTCACATCGAGAATCGCAGGCGTCACGAAGCCGAGTTGCGGATCGCGCTGTTCCATCGTCAGCAGCGATTTCGCGCCGTCCGAGAGCAGCCGGTCCTGCGCCGCGACGAGACGCGAAGCGGCGCGCGCCGAGATCACCGCGCCCATGAACGGCTGTGGATCGGCATTGTATTCACCCACGGCGATGCGCGAAGTCACCTCGACGAGACGCTCGATATAGCGGTCGCCAAAGGCATCGCTCGGCACGAAGATGCGGCGCGCGCAGGTGCAACGCTGCCCTGCCGACAGAAACGCCGACTGGATCGTGTGATGCACGGCGGCGTCGAGATCGGCGACCGGTGCGACGACGAGCGGGTTGTTGCCGCCCATTTCGAGCGCGAGCACGATCTCCGGGCGGCCGCCGAACTGCTTGTGCAGCAGCGTGCCCGTGTCCGAACTGCCGGTGAAGAAGAGGCCATCGATCTGACGATGGTTCGCCAGTGCCACGCCCGTGTCCTTCTCGCCCTGCACGAGGTTCAGCACGCCGGCCGGCAGACCCGCCTCACGCCACACCTCGACCGTCGCACGCGCGACGCCCGGCGCCAGTTCGGACGGCTTGAACACGACTGTATTGCCGGCGATCAGCGCCGGCACGATGTGCCCGTTCGGCAAATGGCCCGGGAAGTTATACGGCCCGAATACCGCGACCACGCCATGTGGACGATGCCGCAGCACCGCGACGCCATCGGCCATCGGTGTGCGCTTTTCTCCGGTGCGCTCGTGGTAGGCCTGAATCGAGATCTCGACCTTCGCAGCCATCGACGCCACTTCGGTGCGCGCTTCCCACAACGGCTTGCCAGTTTCGCGACCGATCGCCTCGGCGATCGCTTCCTTGCGTTCGGTCAGAAGCGTAGCGAAGCGGCGCACGATCGCGATACGTGCGTCGAAATCCAGCGCCGACCACGCTGCAAAGGCGCGGCGCGCGCTACGCACCGCACGGTCAACGTCTTCCGCCGAAGCGCTGTTGCCTTCCCACACTTTCGCGTTGGTGCCCGGGTTGCGCGACGCGAACAGGTGGCCGGTGCCGGCGGCCCATTCGCCGTCGATAAAAAGCTCAGTCATGATCATCCCTGTTTTGATTTCTGCGGCAGTACACGCACCGGATCGCCGGCGCGCACGTCGAGCGCAGCAGCATCTTCGGCGGACAGGCGGAACACGCCCTCCTCCGGCACGCCGGGCGCCATGCCGACGCGGAAGTCGGCCAGCGACGTATTCGATACGAGCGAACGCGGACCACCGTCCTGCACCCGCGGCTCGCCAATCTCGACCGGCACGACGACACTCTCGCGCACCGTGCGCAGATCGGCGATATGACATTCGAGCACCGGACCGGCGTCGAAAATATCGACGTGGTTCTCGTAGCGCAGCCCTTCGGCTTCGAGCATCCGGCGGGCGGGCAGCGTGTCGCTGTGCGTGAGGCCGACGGCGGCCTGCGCCTCTTCCGGCAGCAGATCGACGTACACCGGATAGCGCGGCATCAGTTCGGCGAGGAACGCCTTGCGTCCGTGCGAGCTGAGATAGTCCGCGGCGTTGAAATCGATCTGATAGAAGTGCGAGCCCACCGCGCGCCAGAACGGCGATGTGCCGTCCGCATCGAAGTGCCCGCGCAGTTCGGCGCAGATGCGCTGCGGAAACCGCTCGCGGAACTGCGCGATAAACATGAAGCGCGAGCGCGACAGCAAACCGCCGACGCCGCTCGTCCGGTAACGCGGGCTCAGAAACAGCGAGCACACTTCGGCGTAGCCCGTCAGATCATGCGAGATGTTGAGCGCACGCATGCGCGTCCAGATGCCGAGATCCTGGCTCGCGTGCACGACCGTACTCACGCGATAGTTGTAGAACGGCTGTTCGAGACCGACTGCGGTTTCGATCCCGCACACGCCTGCCACGTCGCCCGTCTGCGCATCTTCCATGACAAAGAAATAGCCTTCTTCGTGTGGCGCGGCCTTGCCTTCCATTGTCCGGCGCGTGCGTTCGACGCGCGCTGCCAGCGCATCGCGATCCGGCTTGAAGGTGGTGAGACCGGGACCGGTCTCCTGAGCGAGCGCGACGAGCGCGTCCACATCGCCCGTCTGCACGACGCGAACGACGATCATTGTGCTTCTCCCGAATGTTCATTCTGCGTCTGCTGATGCAGCGGCACACAGCGCACCGTGTCGCCGTCCTGCACGCCAAGCGCTTCGCGCGTGGCGCTCGACAGTGTGGCGCCTCTGGTCTTGTCCGTTGGCAGATCCGCCAACACGCAGCGGAAATCGCCTGCGCGATTGCTGGCGATGAGGTACGTTGGCCCTTGTTCGGCCGCGGCCCCTTCGTGCACCACGCGATTCTCATTGCGCGCCACGCACGCCGCGCGATCGACCTGCGCCGTCACTACCGGACCGGCATCGAAGATATCGACGTAGCGGTCCGTCTCGAAGCCCTCTTCCTGGTGGATGTCGTAGGCAAGCAGCGCCTTCTCGTCCGGCTCGCCCAGCACACGCTGCGCCGCTTCGGGCAGCAAGGGCACGTAGATTGGATAGCTCGGCATGACTTCCGCGATGAAGGTGCGGCTGCGGCCGCCCGACTCCACTTCGATATCGGCGAAATTGCGGCCGAAGAACTTGCGGCCCACCGCTTCCCAGAAGGGCGACACGCCCGCATCGTCGGTCACGCCGAGCAGCAGCGAAAACACTTCCGGCGTGAAGCGCCTGCGGTTCGCGGCGATGTACATCATCCGCGCTCGCGACATCAGATGCGCCGCCGCATCGCCACGCAACGAGGGATCGATATAGAAGCCCGCGAGCCGGCTCTTGCCGGTCAGTTCATGCGACATGGTCAGCGCGTGAATCTTGCGGTTCACGTGCAGCTCACGCGACGCATGGATCAGCGCGTCGTTGCGAAACGCGTAGAACGGTTCGGAGTAGCCGGCCGCCGCGACGATGCTCGCCGTGCCCAGCAGCTTGCCTGTTGCGGCGTCTTCGAGCACGAACAGGTAGAACTCTTCGCCCGGAAAATCGACTTCCGCGAGAAACGAGTCTTCCGACAACGCGACGCGCGCCTCGAGCGCCCGCCGGTCATGCGGCAGCGAGTGCAGCACGGGTTGGGCGGTGCGCGCCATGTGTTCGAGCGCATCGAGATCGGCGAGGCGGCCAGGGCGTACGAAGAGCATCATCGTTCCAGTGGTTGAATGTGATGCAGATGAATCAGCGTGCCGCTGCTTCAGCGGTCGCGCCGACGACAGCCTCGATTGCCTTTTCGAGGCGCGCAAGACCTTCATTGAGATCGTCGATCGGCATGATCAGCGACGGTGCAAAACGCAGCACATCAGGCCCCGCCATCAGCATCATCGCGCCATGATTCGCGGCAGCGGTGACGAAGTCTTTCGCGCGGCCCTTGAACGCATCGGTCAGTTCGGCGCCGATCAGGAGACCCTTGCCGCGCACTTCCTTGAAAATGCCGAAACGTTCGTTGATCTTTGCGAGCTTTGCCTTCAGGAGTTCGCCGCGCGAGCGCACGCCTTCGAGCACGGCCGGTTCGCTGATCAGTTCAACGACCTTTTCCGCAATCGCCGAAGCCAGCGGATTGCCGCCGTACGTGGTGCCATGCACGCCAACCTTGAAATGCGCGGCCAGTTCGGTCGTCGTCAGCATCGCGCCGATCGGGAAGCCGTTGCCGAGCGCCTTCGCGGTGGTCAGGATGTCAGGCGTCACGTCCGTGTCCTGATACGCGTAGAAATAGCCGCTGCGGCCTACACCGGTTTGTACCTCGTCAAAAATCAGCAGTGCGCCGTGCCTGTCGCAGGCTTCGCGCAATGCGCGCAGGAAAGCCGGATCGGCCGGAATGACGCCGCCTTCGCCCTGGATCGGCTCGACGATCACCGCGCACGTCCTCGCGCCAATGGTCTTCAGCGCGGCTTCCGTGTCGTTGTACGGCAGATGGATGATGCCCTGCGGCACCGGACCGAAGCCTTCCGAATACTTCGGCTGGCCTCCGACGCTCACCGTGAAGAAGGTCCGGCCGTGGAACGACTGCGTGAACGAGACGATTTCGTACTTGTCGGCGCCGAAACGTTCGAACGCGACGCGGCGCGCCAGTTTCAGGGCGGCTTCGTTCGCTTCCGCGCCCGAGTTGGCGAAGAATGCTCGGTCGGCGAACGTCAGGTCTTCGAGACGCCTGGCCAGGCGCAGCACCGGTTCGTTCGTGTAACCGTTGCCGATGTGCCACAGCTTGCTGCCCTGCTCCTGCAGCACCTTCAGCAATTCCGGGTGCGAGTGGCCGAGCGCCGTGACGGCGATGCCGCCGGCAAAGTCGATGTAGTCGCGGCCTTGCGTATCCCAGACACGCGAGCCCTCGGCGCGCACCGGCACGAAAGCGGCTGGCGAGAACACCGGCACCATCACTTCGTCGAAAGTCTCGCGTGTCACAGTCAGGTCGTTCATGGCTAATCCTCGTTGCAGTAATGTCACTAGTGTAGGAAACCGCGTGCGAACCGTCTTGCTTATACGCGACGCGTTCTATCGGGGTTGGTGTTCTGCGGCCGCATGCGCGGCTTTAGTCCGTATCGGGCGGCTCGATCAGCGCGGCCGGGCGCGGCACGTTCACGCGACCGTCCGGGCCGCCGCCATGCTGCTTTTCGATGTAATTGCGACGATCCTCGCGCGGTGTGACGCCAAAATGTTCGCGATACGCATTCGAAAAGTGCGCAGCCGACGAAAAACCGCATGCAAGGCTGATCTGCACCATCGATTTGCTGGTGCGCTGGAGTTGCGTACGCGCTTTTGACAGGCGCAGCCCCAGGTAGTAGCGCGACGGCATCGCAGCCAGATACTGGCGAAACAACCGTTCGAGCTGGCGCCGCGAGACACCGACGAGACCCGCGATTTCATCGGTGGTCAGCGGATCTTCGATATTGGCTTCCATCAGCAGAAGCGCGTCGTTCAGGCGCGGATGGCGCTCGCCGGGCGCCGTCACGAACGGAATGCGCTGACGCTCCTCACCCGCGCGCAACACGCCGACGCCGAGCGTGTCGGCGATCCGGTCCGCCAGTTCCGGGCCGTGTTCGCGGGCGATCATCGCCAGCATGAAGTCGACGGTGGCCTGGCCGCCGGCGCAGGTCGCACGGTCGCGATCGATTTCGAAGATCTGCTGCGTGACGATCGAGCGTTCGAACTGCTCGGAAAACTGCTGATAGGTTTCCCAGTTGACGCTCACCCGATAGCCGGACAACTGCCCGGCCATCGCGAGCCACCAGACGCCGTGATGGATGCCCGTGACGAGCGGCGTGCGCTGCCCCACGCGCGACAGGCTCGCGAGGAACAGCCGATAGTCGGCGAACTGCTGGAAGCGCTCGCTGACGATGATCAGCCAGTCGGCGGAAATGGCGTCGCCGAACGCGGCATCGGCGGGCCACTGCGCGCCGCCGGAGAGCGGCACAGGGCGCCCGTCCCACGAACAGACCTGCCAGCGGTACAGCGCGCGACCGTCGATTTCGTTGGCGAGATGGAGTGCGTCGACGATCGGCCCTACGCCCGACATCGACACGGGCGGCAACGCGACGATCGCGACCTGGGTCGTGCGTGCCGGGTTGGACGTGCGGGCCATCTGGTTCTGAAGCGCGGGTCGTCGAGGCGTTGTTCGAGAAGTTACTTCAGGCTGCCGGACAGGAACTGCTTGAGCCGTTCGCTGCGCGGCGACGTGAGCACCTCGGAGGGCAACCCTTCTTCTTCGGTACGCCCCTGATGCAGGAACATCACGTGATTCGATACGTTGCGCGCGAAACCCATTTCATGCGTGACGACGATCATCGTGCGGCCTTCTTCGGCGAGCTTCTGCATCACCTTCAGCACTTCGCCGACGAGTTCCGGATCGAGCGCCGAAGTCGGTTCGTCGAACAGCATGACGTCGGGATTCATCGCCAGTGCACGGGCAATCGCGACGCGCTGCTGCTGGCCGCCCGACAGATGCGACGGATACTGCTTTTCCAGACGCGGCGCGAGGCCGACCTTCTCCAGATACTGACGGGCGCGCTCTTCGGCTTCGCGACGCGACAGACCGAGCACGTGAATCGGCGCCTCGACGACGTTCTCGAGCACGTTCATGTGCGCCCATAGGTTGAAATGCTGGAACACCATCGCGAGCTTCGTGCGGATGCGCTGTAGCTGCTTGTGATCGGCCACTTCGAAATTGCCGTGGCGGTCGGTTTTGGTGCGCACCGTTTCGCCGTCGACGATGATCTGCCCGGCGTTCGGGCGCTCCAGAAAATTGATGCAGCGCAGGAACGTGCTCTTGCCCGAACCGCTCGCGCCGATGATGCTGATCACGTCGCCCTTGTTCGCGTTCATCGACACGCCCTTCAGCACTTCGTTGTCGCCGTAGCGCTTGTGGATGTCCTGCACGGCGAGCTTGCAGGCTTCGGTTTGAGATGTATGGAGCAAGATGCTCTCCCAGTGTGAATGCAGGCCCGTCTTGCGACAGGGTGATACGTTCTGTTCTGCGCGTTACCGCGGGCTGATCCTCCCGCCGCAGCGCTCCTTGTGCGCGCCCGGCTCAGTGCGTACGTACCGCCAGATACGCGAGCCAGCGGCGCTCGGCGCGGCGAAACGCGGCGACGAGCGCAAACGATACCGCACAGTAGATCAGCGCCGCGATACCGAAGGCTTCGAACGAGCGGTACGTCGCCGAATTCACGTCGCGCGCCACCTTGAGGATGTCGGGCACGGTCGCTGTGAAGGCAACGGTCGTTGCGTGCAGCATCAGGATCACTTCGTTACTGTACAACGGCAGCGCCCGGCGTAGCGCGGACGGTAGCACAATGCGCCGGTACATCGTGAACCAGCTCATGCCGTAGGCACGCGCCGCCTCGACTTCGCCGTGCGAAGTCGAGCGGATCGCGCCCGCGAAAATCTCCGTCGTGTAGGCGCAGGTGTTCAACGCGAACGCGAGGATCGCGCAGTAGAAGCCGCTGCGGAAGAAGGCATCGAGCAGCGAATGGGCCCGCACGAATTCGAGGCTGTAGATGCCGGTATAGATCAGCAGCAGTTGCACGTACAGCGGCGTACCGCGAAACACGTAGGTATAGAAGCGCACCGGCATCGACAGCCAGCGCTTCTTCGAGACCCGCATCACGGCCAGCGGAATCGCCATCACAAAGCCGAAGCCGATCGACACGACCAGCAGCCACAGCGTGACCGCCAGCCCCGACATGCGATGGCCGTCCCAGTAGAGAAATGCGCGCCAGTACTCGGTGAGGATTTCAGTCATGGTGGTGTCAAAGCTCCGCGTGCCGCACGCCAATCGAATAACGCCGCCCCAGCCACACGAGCACGATGTTCGAGACCGTCGTGATCGCGAGGTAGATCAGTGCCGCGATGAGAATGAAGAAGAACATGTTGAAGGTGCTTTTTCCCGCGTCCTGGGCGGCTTTCACGACATCGGCAAGCCCGATGATCGACACCAGCGCGGTCGCCTTGACGAGCACCTGCCAGTTGTTGCCGATGCCCGGCAGCGCGAAGCGCATCATCTGCGGGAACATGATGCGGGTGAAGACGCGCATGCCGCTCATCCCGTAGGCGCTGCCCGCTTCGAGCTGGCCGCGCGGCACCGACAGGAATGCGCCGCGGAACGTCTCGGTGAAATACGCGCCGTAGATGAAGCCGAGCGTCAGCACACCGGCCACGAATGGATCAATGTCGAACTGAGGCAGATCGAGCGCGTCGGTCAGGTCGTTGACGGCGATCTGGATGCTGTAGAAGAGCAGTAGCATCAGTACGAGATCCGGCACCGAGCGAATCAGCGTCGTATAGCCGGTTGCGAGGCTGCGCAATGGGCGGTTGGAGGAGAGCTTCGCCGCCGCGCCCGCGAGACCGAGCACCACAGAGGCCGCAAGCGACAGGACGGACAGCTCGATCGTCTGGATCGTACCGGCGAGGAGCACCGGACCAAAGCCGTAAAGGAACACGCGTGTCTCCGTCGAAGTGTTGAGTCATGGCCGGCACCGCCCTCTTCTCTCTGGTCCGCGCTCGTCAGCGCGTGGTCTGATGAGGCGGCGGGCGGCCTTCCGGCATGGCGCGGATACTCGCAGGCGAAAATAAATCGCTCAAATTGCGGTCATGCGTCTTGCTGCGTTGCAACATCCGTCGATCGGGTGTTGCCCCGGCGCGAAACGCCTGTTTTGACGGGCAATACGAATCTGTAAGGTGACGGGACAAGCGTGATGGCTGCCGCGATTTAGCAAGTTTCGGGTCGCTTTTTCGATAGACGGATTGTCCGTACCAGCCGCCGCCCACCGATCTCTACGCGCTCTTCGAAACGCATCTCGTGCCCGGCGGCGTGACCGCCGGCGTGGGCTGCGGCAATGGGCGCGACGCCGCATGGCTCGCCGTGGACCGCGTCGTCGTGCTCAGGGCACGCTCGCCCTGATGCGCTGCCCGTACGAGAGCGGATTCACACCATGCCGAGCCGCGCCTTGATCGCCGGCATCATGTATTCGACCGCGGCGCGGCCCTCGTCAATGGCGGGCCCCGCGCGATGAAAATCGAAGATACCCATGCCGCCCAGGCGCGGCTGGATCAGGATGTCGGCGGGCTCGCCCGCGAGGCGGCTACGCGTGATACGCACCTGCATGATGTCGATGCTTTGCCCGATCGAACTCAGCATCGACGGCACGCGTGCGCTCGGCGGCGGCGGCACGCGCACGTCGCTCGTGCCGCCTGCGCGGCCGTTCTCCGGCGCGAGCCAGCGCGGCCACGGCTTGCCGTTCTTGCGCAAGGCGACGGGCGGCGGCGCGTCGGGATCGACTTCCTCGATGGGCACCGACATGTCGACCGCAACGCCGCCCAGATCGCGCCCGTTGAGGATGTCGTTATTCAGATCGATCGCGATCACACAGTCGGCCCGCATCCCGCGCGCGACGGATACCGGCACCGGGTTCGCGAGGCCACCATCGACGAGCCACGCTCCCTCATGCCACATCGGCGTGAAAATGCCCGGAATCGCAATCGAGGCCCGCACGGCATCAACCACGCGCCCGTCCTGCAGCCAGATTTCGCGGCCCGAATCGAGTTCGGTCGCGACTGCCGCGAAGGGGATCTTGAGATCGCGGATTTCGCAACCGTTGAACCGGTCGGCAAACACCTGAATCACTTTCCGTCCGCCCAGCAGACCGCCCGAAAAACGCAGATCCAGCAGACGTACAACGGTTCGCCACGTGAGACGCGACACCCATTCTTCGAGCCAGTCGAGATCGCCATTCGCGTAGACCGCGCCGACCAGCGCACCGATCGACGTGCCGCAGACGACATCCGGTTTGATGCCCGCGTCGAGCAGCGCACGAATGGCGCCGATATGAGCCCAGCCGCGCGCGGCGCCGCCGCCGAGCACGAGACCGATGCGTTGATGACGACGTCGACGGATCATGTTGCGTCCCTCGCCTATCGCCCGCGAATCACGTCGGAACGCGACGTGGTGTAGACCTTGCCGTCCACGTCGAAATGGACGTTGAAGAAAGCCTCCTGTGTGACGCCGCCTTCGAGCCACTTCCAGCTCCACACCGTTTCCGGCTTGAGTGGATAACGGGCGACTTCGCCGGGCTTGCCGAGCAGCCGGCGCACTTCATCCTCGGTCATGCCAGGCCGGATCTTCGCGAAGTTGGTCGCGGTCAGCACCTGAGTGATCGCGCTCAGCGTGCCGTTGCGATCGATGTCGACCATATAGGTGTTGAGCCCCTGCGGACCGCGCGGATATTCGAGGCGTTTCGAGCCGTCGGTGTAGGTACGCTCGGTTTCCGGCCGGCCCATCTGCTTGCGGACCTGGTCTTCCGTCGTGATGCCGGGAGTCAGGCCTTTGAGCAGCAGTGTGTCCGGTTTGACGGCGTTAAAGAAGTCTTTGAGCTTTTGCACGGCGCGATCGGTTTGCTGGTCGTCGCAAGCCGTCAGTGCGAGCGAGACGCCCAGCACCATCACGGCAAGCAGTCTGGAACGGTGAGCCATCTTCGAAACGAAGCACGTCCTGTATGAAGGTTGTACTACAGGATAACTGCCTGCTTCGAAAAGGGCGAGCGTTGGCCTGCCGAATGCGTGCGCCCACGCGCACAACAGCGTGACGCGCGATGAAGCGCAGTCGCGGGGGACAGTGTGGAGCGGGTGAAAATGCTTGAGACGGAAGAGACACGTCGCAACACTGCGCGAAGCTGCAACGCGGGACGACATGGGGGAGCACGGGGGGGCCGATCAGACTGTGTGCCAGAAAAAGAGAAAGACGCCTGGCAGCGGCGCAACAACCCGGCGCATCCGGACAGAAACCGCGCCCTGTCCACGCCTGCAACCGGAATGTTGACCGCTGCTCGCGGTCGTCTGGTCCCTCGACTTATCCTGTCTGGGTGCCGACAATTTAGCCGCGATTGTCAGGCAACGCGAGAGAGCGTTTACACCAACCCGGCTGACGAATCGTCGATTCCTTCAGCGCGACGGCGATCGTGTTCGACACGCGCCAACAACACCCTTCTCTCGACACCCGGCGGGCACGATCGCGACGGGTCGGCTGCGCGCGAATTGACCGATCGGTCCGCATCGTCCGGGATTGTTCTGCGTAGCCGACCTACGCGTGACGATGCGGGACCGATCAGCGTCAACTTCCTGCCTGAGCGTCGCTTCCCGTGAGGCACACCCACGCGCACCGCGCAAGGAAATGACAGCTTCACGCTAACGCCGGGGCATGGCCATTTCTGTGCGACGTCGCACTTACGGCCTCTTTCTGATCTGTTAATCGCATGCTGCACCACAACACCCTGCTGCGTGCAGGGACTTGTGGAGGCCGTCAGCGCGAATACGTGCGCTTTGGCACAATCCTGCTTTGCCCTGGCCGCCACTGGCCCTTTCGCGTATCCGGACACTTCGTTCGGCCGCAGGCCGTACCGCGCCGGGCGTCGGACGAACACAACATGATCCCTTTTTCGGTTCTCGATCTCTCCCCCATCACCGTCGGCGCGACTCCGACGAAGGCCTTCACGAACACGCTGGATCTCGCGCAGCATGCCGAACAGTGGGGCTATCTGCGCTACTGGCTCGCCGAGCATCACAACATGACCGGCATCGCGAGTGCGGCGACCTCGGTGGTAATCGGCCACGTCGCGGGCGGCACGAAGACCATTCGCGTCGGCTCCGGCGGTGTGATGCTGCCGAATCATGCACCGCTTGTGATTGCCGAGCAGTTCGGCACGCTGGAATCGCTGTATCCGGGCCGCATCGACCTGGGTCTCGGGCGCGCGCCCGGCACCGACCAGACCACCGCCCGCGCATTGCGCCGCGATCTGCACGGCAGCGCGGAGTCGTTTCCGGACGACGTCGTCGAGTTGCAGCGATATTTTGCCGATACAGTGCCTGGCCAACGCGTGCGCGCGGTCCCCGGCGCCGGGCTGCATGTGCCGATCTGGCTGCTGGGCTCGAGCCTCTTCAGCGCGCAGCTGGCGGCAGCGCTCGGACTGCCCTTCGCGTTCGCGTCGCACTTTGCGCCGGACCACATGCTGACGGCACTGCGGATTTATCGTGCGCAGTTCCGTCCCTCCGCCGCGCTCGCCAAACCCTATGCGATGGTCGGCGTGAACCTGTTCGCGGCGGACACGAACGAGGCGGCGCAACGCCTCTTCACGTCGTTGCAGCAGCAGTTCGTGAACCTGCGACGCGGCACGCCGGGGCAACTGCAACCGCCTGTCGAGCGCATCGAGGCAACGGAGATGGAATTGGGCGGCGTCGCACATTCGCTCTCGTGCTCGGTCATCGGCGACCGCGAAGCAGTACGCGAAGGCCTGCTGTCGGTGATCGAGCAGACCGGTGCCGACGAGCTGATGTTGACCGCGCAGATCTACGACCACGCAGCGCGCCTGCGTTCGTTCGAGATCGCCGCGCAGGTGCGCGAAGCCATCGCCAGCAGCAAGGGCTGACGCCGGAAAGCGCAGCCGCGCGATCTGGCTTGCAAGCGTGGGCCGAATTCGTCACGTCACAGCCGCATGACGCCCAGGCAACGCTATTCGGTCGTGAAAGCATGCTGCAAGTTTGAATGAGAAAGCCCCGCCGAGGCGGGGCCTTAGTTCAAGCTATTACTTCGCAACAGAACGAAAGACCCGACCAACGTTGCGGATCAGTCACTGCCCGTTAACTGGATACCGGTCTGCATCGACCTTCATCTCGATCTTCGTGTGTTCGGGACCAAGTAACTGCATACGCTCGGTGCGACCTTGATCGTCAGTCATCCCAATGTACTCCCGCGCGCTGGTCGTCACACGATAGCAAATATCCGAAAGGGGCTCCTGTTTGCCGAAGCTATCGTTCCCGACCAGAGTCAACGATTTTTCCTGAGTACGCACGGTCCACACCTGAGTTTCGAGAATACGGGCTTTCGTGGGTTCGCGTTTGTCTCCACACGTAAAACTGTTGCTTCCGGGTGCCGGACCCAATGTATCAGCTGTTACCGCATAGCTGGCGACACCCTGTAGCTTCGGGGTATTACACAGGTTCTGACATCCCGAAGACGGACAGTTGGGAACGAACTCGACACCGATCTGCCATTTGTCGTCTGGATCGACCTTGCCCTTGCTCAGCTTGATGACCCGTTCATGAACGAATATTTTGTCCTTGTCCAAACCTAACCGCATCAAGAACGTCTTGACATTTTTTCCTCGCAAAGCGGCAAGTTCTTTTGGATTCTGTTCGGATTCAAAAGCCACCGCATCGACCTCTGCGCTCGCCCCCTCTGTTGTCCATTCCCTTGCTGTTAGATAGCGGCGAGTTAGAGAGAGACGGTCACTATTGCTTACATCGGCAGCGTTAAGCGGCAATTGTATGTTGCTTTGAAGAAAGACCGAACAGGCATGCGATTGCAACGATATCGCAACCGCGACTGCGCCCAAAGCGTAACCGATAAATTTCATGTTTAAGTCGTTAGTAGCGTGCCAAAACGTACCAGGCAATACTATCTGCGTTGGTTATTGCACGATCAGGGTGATCGCTGGCGAACCACGTACAAGCTGTGTACCCATATCCACCCGGATAATCCAGGGAGCCAAATGTGTCTACGAAATGCGTGCATTCATGAACTATTGTCAGCTGCATTGAAGATAATCTGGACACAGATTTTTGAGGTAATTGACAGAAATTTCTATTAATCGCAATGGTATGCGTAGCCGTATCGGGAGCGCATACGTGCGCAACTTCTCCATCGAGATTTTTCGTACCAGGCACACAACCGGTAGCTCTGTCTTGCTCTGAATCTACACGTACGAAGTTTCTTGCGGTCAGCCCATTCATAACCGGTACAAGTGCCTTCAGGCCGCTTATAAGTTTAGTGCGGGCATCTTCGTCTGACTTTCCGAACCATTGTTTTACTCTCGCTTGTGCGGCAGCATTCCAGTTGGATAAGTCCTGAATTCTGAGTGCGATCACCTTGACGGCATCATCGCGCAAGGTCAGAACAGTCTTTCTAAATTCGGCATCGCTCATGTTATCGCAGATCGCTGACCCGCTTGTATCCACGGTAACTGTAACCATTGAATTTGGGTTGGTGTTCGTAACTGCTGAATCGTGGACTGTTACGAATTCATAGTCAGACACTGTGTTAGTTCCCCGTGATCGAAAAAATGAGGCTGCGCTTTCGCGGTTGCTCACGTCACGAAAGCTTCAGACGCGCGCTTAGAGGTCGGCAACTTCTAGCGTTATGCGCTTCGCGGATTCCGTATTGATACGTTGCGTGCGGCCTTGCGCGTCTGTGAGGCCACTGGCTACTACGTGGGAACCCATACGCGCGCGATACCGCACATTCGCGAGCGGATAACCGTCGTCATCCCGGAGGGTGAACTGTTCGTCATACACTTTCGCCGCTGATGATAAAGCGCTCGGCGTCGATGCCGCACTGGTGCGTCTGATACCTGCCTGACCGCCGTCGGCTTCAATAAAGATACCGGGGTTACTACCGACAATGACGCGATTCTTCCCGCACGGGCACAGCACGCGGTCGTCGTCAACCACTACGCATCGCCCCCTATCGGACATCTTTTTGCCGGTGCCGAATATCCTGTATGTACCCTTGCAGTTACCACAGGTGGCATGATCGTCAGTCAAGGCAACCTTCTTCCCCTTATCGTTGATGCGGGTCGAAGTGCCAATGACATATCCTCCCGTTGTTGTAGGATCGCCGTCGCGGACCGCTGCTTTACGCATCAATGCTCCCTCGATCCGTGGCGGCCCTCAGCGGCAGCATGTATGCTGGATCGAACAGGCCAGAAATATCCTCGCCGTCGCGAACCGTGATACCGAATTCATCCTGCATGGCTGTCGTGATCGTGTCGCCATTGCTCAGGCGAGAACCGACCAGCGCGATCGGCTTGTCGGCCCACATTGCGGCAAAGCCCGCACGGTCAATGATGGTTGTTTCCGTGCCGTCGTCGTAGGTCACAAGGTCACCCACCACGGCAAGACCTCGTTCATGAATCGTCGCAGTCGTCGACACGCGGGCAACACGCCCGCCGCGCCCGGTGCGCGCGCCGATAGTTGCGAACGGACAGGTTGTCCCGTTCTTTTGCTGTTCCGACATGGTTCGCGTTTCCTTTATTGGGGTACGGGAGGACAACCCTAAAACAGATCGCGGCTCGCGGGTGTCAAGAATTGACATTTTGATTTTGGGAGCGCTGCCTAACGGCACGCGAGCCCGAATGGGTGCCTGCGCAGACAATTGCAGCTGTTTCTCGCGGGTCGAATCTGCAAGGCGGCGCGCTCAGTCGTGTTCTACCGGTTGAGCCTGCATCGCCTCGATACCCGCAAGCAGCGCGCCGCCGTCTTTGAGCGTCCTTTGCGCGTCGTGGCGTCGCCGCGCCTCGGCCACGATGCATTGCGCCGGCTTGCTCGACTTGCAAAAGCCGATCTGGTCCGGCGCGATGAGCCGATAGCCGGCCTCGCTCAAACGGTGGATCGTGGTTTCCCACGTCGCCCCGCAAAAATTTTTGCCGTGCAGCAGAACCGCTGTCCGGCCATTCGGATGCTCCGGCTTGATGTCCATATACGCCATATGCAGCGTCTGCTGCGGCGACGTGAACTCGAACTGTTCGACTGGCGCCAGTGAAGGACGTGCTGGCCGGCACCCGGCACGCTTACGGCCACCTGTCTGTGGCACGGTTATTGCACACCGCGGGCACGACGCACAATCACGCACTGTGCGTCATACCGCACTCGCACACCGCGCCGTCCCGGGTGATACTGGCAGACAGCAGCGAGTCCGCATCCACATAATCCAGACTATTCGCGCGCTGCCAATCGGTGCTAGAAATAGCAGGCGACGCCGCAAAAAGAAAAACACTGCAATCCGGGGGCACCTTCCAGGGAGACAAAGACATGGAAACTCCGGCAAGCCTCAACGATCTGCAACGCACCACGCTCGCCATCGTGCTGGCCGGCGGTCGCGGCACGCGGCTCGGCCCCCTGACGAACAAACGCGTCAAACCAGCGGTTCATTTCGGCGGCAAATACCGGATCATCGATTTCGCGCTGTCGAACTGTCTGAACTCCGGCATCCGCCGCATCGCCGTCGTCACGCAATACAAGGCGCACTCGCTGCTGCGCCATCTGCAGCGCGGCTGGGGCTTCCTGCGCGGCGAATTCAACGAGTTCATCGATCTGTGGCCGGCGCAGCAGCGCGTGGAAGGCGCGCACTGGTATCGCGGCACGGCCGACGCCGTCTTCCAGAATCTCGACATCATCCGCTCGATCCAGCCGAAGTACGTCGTGGTGCTGGCGGGCGACCACATCTACAAGATGGATTACACGCGGATGATTCTCGATCATGCCGAAAGCGGCGCGGACTGCACCGTCGGCTGCATCGAGACCCCCCGGATGGACGCCGTGGCCTTCGGCGTGATGCACGTCGATGAAAACCGGCGTGTGACGGGCTTCGTCGAAAAGCCCGCCGATCCGCCCGCGATGCCGGGACGCCCCGACATCGCCCTCGCCAGCATGGGCATCTACGTGTTCAACGCGGACTACCTGTACTCGCTGCTCGAGGAAAACATCACGAGCGCCGCCACCGATCATGACTTCGGTAAAGACATCATCCCGCGCGTGGTCACCCAGGGGCATGCGATCGCCCATCCGTTCAGCATGTCGTGCGTGTCCTCGGGGACGGAGACCGAGCCTTACTGGCGCGACGTCGGCACCATCGACGCCTACTGGGCCGCCAATCTCGATCTGGCCTCCACCATTCCGACGCTCGACCTGTACGACCGCAACTGGCCAATCTGGACCCACCAGGAGCAGTTGCCGCCCGCCAAGTTCGTGCGCGACCTGAACGGCCTGCAGGGTTCGGGAACGAACCTGATTGTCTGCGGCGGCTGCGTGATCTCCGGGTCGCAAATTTCGCGCTCGGTGCTGTCGTCGAATGTCGTCGTGAATTCGTTCTGTAACATCAATGAGGCAGTCTTGCTGCCACAGGTGACGATCGGTGCGAGCTGCCGGCTGCGCAAGGTCGTGATCGACCGCGGCTGCACGGTTCCGGATGGCACGGTGATCGGCGAAGACCCGACCCTCGACGGCGACCGCTTCTATCGCACGGAAAGCGGCGTCGTGCTCGTCACCCCCGAGGCGCTGCGACGACAGACCGCGCACTAGCCGCAGCCTGACAAGCTGTATCGACACAAGGAGTCTCCCTTATGACGACGCGCGCCCTGCACGTCGCGAGCGAGCTGTATCCGCTCCTGAAGACCGGCGGTCTGGCCGACGTGGTCGGCGCCCTGCCACCCGCGCTCGTCGAACGCGGCGCGGACGTCCGGGTGCTGTTGCCGGGCTTTCCGTCGGTGGCGGCGGGCCTTGCCGACCTGAAGCCCGTCGCGCAGTTCGGCAACCGTTTCGGCGCGGCCAGCGTGACCCTCGAACTGGGCACGCTGCCGTCGACCGGCATCGAGGTGTACATGATCCGCGCGGACGAGCTTTACATCCGCCACGGCAACCCCTATCTCGACGACGATCATGTGCCGTACGGCGACAACGCCCAGCGTTTCGCGCTGCTCGGGTGGACGGCGGCGCAGATCGCGCAACACGTCGATCCGGCGTGGGTGCCGCAGATCGTGCATTGCCACGACTGGCATGCCGGCCTCGCACCGGCCTATCTGAAAGCGGCTGAACGTGAAAAGGGCAAGACGATCGCCCGCACGATATTCACCGTCCACAACCTTGCGTATCAGGGGATTTTCCCGGCCCGGCAGTTCGCACTGCTCGGTCTGCCGGCGGACTTTTTCAACATGCACGGCGTCGAGTTCTACGGCCAGCTGTCGTTCCTGAAGGCCGGGCTGTATTACGCCGACCGCATCACGACCGTAAGCCCGACCTACGCGCGCGAAATCCAGACGCTCGCCCAGGGCGGCGGCCTCGATGCACTCCTGCGTGAGCGCTCGAAAGATCTGACCGGCATCCTGAACGGGGTCGACTACGCGGTATGGAGCCCCATCAACGACACGACCCTGGCCGCGCGCTATGGCCCGTCGCGGCTGCCTGGCAAACGCGCCTGTAAAGAAGCGCTGCAAAAGCGCTTCGGCATCGCGGAACAAGGCGATGCGCTGCTGTTCGGCGTCGTGAGCCGGCTGACCGAGCAGAAAGGGCTCGACCTGCTGCTCGCCACGTTGCCGGAAATCATCAGGCGGGGCGGCCAGCTCGTCGTGCTCGGCACCGGCGACCCGGCGCTGGAGAACGGCCTCATGCGCGTCGCACAGGCGCATCCGGACATGGTTGCCGTCGAACGCGGCTTCGACGAGACGCTCGCCCACATGATCCTCGCCGGGAGCGACGTGATCGCGGTGCCGTCGCGCTTCGAGCCGTGCGGCCTCACGCAGCTCTATGCGCTCGCCTACGGCTCGCTTCCGCTCGTGCATCGCGTGGGCGGCCTCGCCGATACGGTGTTCGACGCATCGCTCGAAAATCTTGCCGACGACCTCGCCACCGGCTTCGTTTTCGAGCACTTCGAACCTGAGGCGTTGGGCGCCGCGATCCGTCGCGCGTTCGCGCTTTACGCGCGCCGCACCGACTGGAAGGCGACGCAGCAACGCGCGATGCGTCAGGACTACGGCTGGGGGGCATCGGCGGAGCGCTATCTCGCGCTCTATCGGGAGCTGGTCTGACATCGCCTCACGTTGAGCGAAGTTTCGGCATCTTTATGCCGCAACCTGATGGTTCGGCGCAACAACGCGGGGCCTGATCGGGTCCGCGCACGTGAAAACTCATGTATCGTAGTTTCTCGCACGCGCATGCTGCACCTGCACGAGATCCGCACGGCGGCGCTTCGCGGCATGACAGCGGCGTGCGGTCCCATCCAGTCAATACCAGCGGCGCGCACCGGGCGCTCCGGCGATGCAGATCATGAAAAACGTCCTGAGCATCCAGTCGCATGTCGTCTTCGGTCATGCGGGCAATAGCGCGGCGGAATTCCCGATGCGACGCCTCGGTGTCAACGTGTGGCCGCTCAACACCGTGCAGTTCTCGAATCACACGCAGTACGGGCACTGGACCGGCAGTTCGATCGACGCGGCGCAACTGCTCGATCTCGTCGAAGGCATCGGCGCGATCGGCGTGCTGCCGCGCTGCGATGCGGTGTTGTCAGGCTACCTCGGCGCACCCGACCAGGGCGAAGCCGTGATCGAGATCGTCCGTGCGGTAAAGGCGGCCAACCCGCATGCCTGGTACTTCTGCGATCCCGTGATGGGCGCACCGACAAGCGCGGCAGGCGGCTACAAGGCCGAACCGGGCATCCAGCAGTTTCTCGTGCGCAGGATGCCGGAGATCGCCGACGGCATGGCGCCTAACCATACCGAACTGCAGCGGCTCGTCGGGCGCGAGATCGAAACCGTCGAGGAAGCCGTCGCCGCATGCCGCGAAGTGATTCTCCGCGGACCGAAGATCATGCTCGTCAAACACCTGCTCGATCGCAACAGCCCGGCCGACTGCTTCAACATGCTGGTGGTCACCGAGCGCGAAGCGTGGATGGGGCAGCGCCCGCTCTATCCGTTCGCACGCCAGCCGGTTGGCGTCGGCGACCTGACGAGCGCAGTGTTCGTCGCCCGCACGCTGCTGGGCGACCCGGTGCGCTCGGCATTCGAACATACGCTCGCGGCCGTGAACGCCGTCGTCAAGGCGACCTGGGAAGCGCACCGCTACGAGCTCGAACTCGTCGCGGCCCAGAACGAAATCGCGCATCCGCGCGACTGGTTCGATGCGTGGGTGGTGAGCGAAGCCGAGTGACGCGGGAATGACTCGGAATACGCGTCCAACCCTCACCACTTCGGCTGGCTCGATGCGCACCCACGTCTACCGGTTCGACACTATCACCGGCTGTGGCTGACCCGCAGCAGCCGCAGCGCGCGCCGCGCGCAACGCGGCCACCTTGTGCGCGGCCTCGACGGCCAGTTCCGGATAGCCCGCTTCGCTGAACTCATAGCCTACCGCCCGATAGTCGGCCAGTTCCGCCTTCACTTCGGCGCGAGTCAGACCGCCTGACAGCCCCGACTCCTGCGCCATCGACGGCCCCGCCAACGCGAAACCCAGCACGCCGCAGCACAGCGAAACAAGTACGCTTTTCATCTTCGATTCTCCACAGTTGCGTGACCAGAACAGTCAGAAGCAGTCTAGCGAGAGAAGCGCCGCGGAAAATCCCCCGCGCGTGGAAAACTTTCTTGCGGATTACACAATGAACGACCAGACCGCGGCGGGTTCGTGGCGGCAGACCTGCGTGCAGATGCACAGCGACGGGACGTCCTATAATTCGAGCCGCGCATTCCGCGCCAGCATCATCCCAGCACAGGTAAAGAGGCACCGATGGACGGACAGATCCGCAGCGAGCGGGAAGAATATTTTGAGGAGTTGTGCATCAGCGTCGATGCTGACGAAGCGCACGAACAGGAAGCCATCGAGTACTTCGAGAACCAGTTCGGCGAAGCGGATTTCGATCCGGCGCAATGGCTCGACATCGCGCTTTACTACTCGCCAGCCGTCGCGCGCGGCATCATCGACCTCGTCGCCGCCGACGACAAGGCACGCAGCAACATCGCAGTTGTGATTGCCGACAACCTCGACATCTCGTATGGCGCGGACGAATGCGCGCAATTCGCGGAAACGATCCAGTTCGCGCTCGCGAACGGTGTGCCGGTCGATCTCGATATCGTGCTGGACGGCTGCATGCGCGCAATCGACGACCTCGACACGTGGGCCAGCGACGACGTCAAGGAACCGCTCGTGCGCCTGCGCGAGGAACTGCTGCGCCTGCAAGGCGAGCAGTGATATGCGGGCCGGCGCAAACGCGCCGGCTTTCTTTTTGTCGCGCTGCAGCGCCCGCCATTCCCCCCGCTCTCCCCCCGCCATTGTCCCTCCCGCAGTCAACCCGCTCGAATTCACATTTTTGGTCTGTGCTGAAATGCGCAGTCAAAGCGCCGCGAACTGCCAAGACGACCTCATATTGGCTTTCTATATTCGCGCCAGATTGATCACTGCAATCGCAGCGTACCGGGCAGTCAGCTGTCTCTGTTTCCGGACGTACCATGCACCGCGATTTATCAGGCAGTCTTTGAGCAGCCGGCCGGAGGCGCATTTCCCCGCATTCATCCGCGGCGTGTCTCCGGTGCACATGATCGAGCCGGTTTTCGTCCCTTGAACCTTGTAGATGGAAGGAGAGAACATGAGTCTTCGCAAGACGATGCAACCTGTCGCTGTGCTGCTGGGTGCCGTGTTGTCGGTCGCACCGTTATCCAGCTTCGCGGACGATCTGCCGGTCAAGATCGGTTTCGCCGCGCCGCTGACGGGCGCGAACGCCGGCTACGGCAAGGATCTCGAGAACGGTGTGCGGCTCGCGATCGACGAGGCGAACGCGCAGAAGATCAAGATCGGCGACAAGGTCGCGAATTTCAGCCTCCTGTCCGAAGACGATCAGGCCGACCCCCGTATCGGCGTGCAGGCGGCGCAGAAGCTGGTGGACCAGAACGTATCGGTGGTGGTCGGCCACTTCAATTCGGGCACGACGATTCCGGCCTCGCAGATCTATGAGCAGGCCGGCATTCCAATGATCGACCCGGCCGCAACCAACCCGACCATCACGAGCCGCGGCTTTGCGAACACCTTCATGGTCATCTCAACCGATGGCCAGAACGCCGGCAATGCAGGCGCCTATGCCGTCGACGTCACGAAGGCGAAGCGGATCGCCATCATCGACGACCGGACCGCGTTCGGTCAGGGTGAAGCCGACGAGTTCGAAAAGGCGGTGAAAGCGCACGGCGGCAACATCGTGACGCGCGAATACACCGACAACCACGCCGTCGACTTCAGCACCCAGCTGACGAAGATCAAGGCGACCAACGCCGATCTGATTTTCTTCGGCGGCCTCGACAATCAGGCAGCGGCCATCGCGAAGAAGATGAAGCAGCTCGGCATGACGGCGCAGTTGCTCGGCGGCGGCGGCGTCGAGGATCCCGAGTTCGTGAAGCTGGCCGGCGACGCAGCGGACGGCGCGATGGCGTGGGAATACGGCAAGCCGCTCGCGCAACTGCCCGGCGGCAAAGACTTCTCCGACAAATTCAAGAAGAAGTACGGCGTCGATATCCTGTCCTATGCGCCGTTCGGCTATGACGCGACGTGGGCGGCGATCAAGGCGATGCAGGTGGCGAAGTCGTCCACGCCGTCGGTGTACCGGCCTGCGCTGAAAACCATCAGCTTCGAAGGTGTGACCGGGCCGATCTCGTTCGACAACACCGGTGCGCTGAAGAATGCCCAGTCCACGCTGTATCAGGTGAAGGGCGGCGTCTGGGTCCCTGTGGTCACGAAGAGCGGCAGCTAGGCGTTCCTCCGCCACAACGGTCTTGCCGCGCGTGCCGTCCCGCTTTCAACGCGGGGCGACACGCGCCTCGACTAGCCTCCCTCGGCTTTCGCCACCACCTGCGAGAATGCGTCCCGCTCGATACGCTCCAGCGCGGCACGCGACTGCGCAAACTCTTCCGGCGAGCAGACCTGGTGCCCGAACGCGGCATGCAAACGCCGCGTAACCTGCAAGGTCCGCGTAGCAGGATCGAAGACGTAGTGCGACGCATAGTCGAAAGACGGTGCGCGCACGGCGGCATCGCGCGGCACATCGGTGACGCGCACATTCGCCGGCAGCGTGATCTGCGCAGTCTCGTCGAAATCTCCACCGATACAGACATACGGTTGCGTGCGCACCGGTTCCGCAAGCCACGTCTGAACCTGCGTCGCAATTCCGCCTGACAGGCTCGACAGTGCAGGCAGCGCAGTCGTGCCATCCGGCCAGACCAGATGTTCGACCGTGCCCTGGATCGAACTCGTGAAGGGTCCATCCGTTGCGGCAAGATCGCCCGTGCGGATCTGCGCCGTGCCGTGCAAACCCGTCTGACGCAAACGGTCGGACGCGATCTGCTGGGCGCGCGCATGTGTCGAGCGCCGGAACATGTTTCGCTCAGGCTCGGCGGTCGCGCCCGTATCCTCGACGCGATACATGTACGTCGCGTTTCCGTCCGCGCCGACGTCGATCTGCAGCCGCACGCTGCGCCCGCGCGGCTGCCCGGCGGGGGTGCGCGACAGCACGCCCTCGTCGACCAGCAGCACAGGCCGGTCCATGACGCCCGCGGGCAGATAGCCAAACGCCGTACCGCCCGCCGACGCGTCCGCGTAAAGTCCCAGATCGGGCATCCAGAGAATCGCGTGATTGATTGCGCTCGTGCCATAGCCCGGCACCGACGGCAGCGTATAGACCGGTCCCAGGCTCAGCAAAACGGGCTCGCTACGGATGCCGAGCGCCGCCAGCAGCGCGCCGTAAAGCGCGACGTAATCCTTGCAGTCGCCGTACCGGTTGCGCAGGATGTCGATCGCGCGATGGGGCTTCGCCGCCGTCTCGCCGAGAAAGAGCGCAACGTAGCGCACGTTGAAGCGCATCCAGTCGTACAGCAGTTGTGCCCTGGTGCGCGGATCGTCGGTCTGCGCGGTCAGCGAGCGGGCCAGTTCGACGATCGCCGGATCGGCCGTCGTCGGGTCCGCGGCGGCCGACTGGTAACGCGCCGCGAACGCCGCAAAATCCGGCGTGGTGGACACGATCAGCCGGTCGCCCCATGTCGCGTAGCCCACTGCCCCGCTCTCGATCGGCGGATACGTCCCGTGACGATACTCGAATGTGTAGCGGGTCCGGCCGTTCTCCGTCACGGGATCGAGCGGCACATAGCCGCGTGCATCCGCATGGAGCGGCACCTCGGCAGGCAGATCGAAGATCAGTTGCTGCAACTCGACCGGCCCGCGCGCCGGTTCGACGAAATACGAAAACGTGCCTGCCTGCAGCGGTTTCGAGCGCGTCTTGCGAAACGCGAGGTGCACGCGCGCACCCGGCTCGACGCCCGGAAAAATCACGGTGCGCAGTACGCCGTCCTCGAAGGTCGGCGCTCCCGCAGAACGCGGCTCCTGCACATCGCGGATACCTTCCGGGCCCACCGGATGAGCAACGCCGTCGCGGCCGATCGTCTCCGCCGCCAGCAACTGGACCTGCTCGATGTCCTTGTTGAACCATACGTAGCGCTGCGCGATGTCGTCGACGCCGCTCGTCGTGTTCGCGCGCAGAACCGTGTCGTCGCGTTCCTCGATGGAACCGTCTTTCTGCACGATGAACAGGTGAACGTCGCGCTCGACCACCGATGGCGGGACGTCTTCCGCAACGGTGGTGTCTTCGGCATGCGCGATCGTCACGCCGCAGCACGCGATCAGCGATAAAACGAGGCCACAGTGGACAAACTGCCGGAATGAGCGGCGCCATGAGCGTCGCGCTGACCTGAGCAACAGGCGGCCCAGCAAGCGGAGCTCACTCATGCGTAATGCACCCTGCTTCGCACACCGGCCCGCCAGGCGCGCGGGCTGACGCCGAACTCTGCACGAAACGCGTGATTGAAATTCGATATGTCGTTGAAGCCGCTGTCCAGCGCGATCTCGACAATTTTTGCCGTATCGTCTGCCAGCCGCAGCGCCGCCGCGCGAAGGCGCGCGCGCAACACGTATTGATGTGGCGTCACGCCGGTCACGTGCGCAAACGTGCGCAGGAAATGGAATTCGCTCATGCATGCGGCGCGCGCCAGACCGCTGAGCGTGTGGGACGCATCGGGCGTGCCGTCGATCATGCGCACGATCTGCGCGACGCGCGACCAGACCGCGGGCGTCGGCTTCGACATGCGGCGTGTGCCTTCCTGAGTCGCCTGAAATGTCGCCCCGGCCAGTTGGACGACCAGTTCATCCCAGGCCGGCTGTGTTGCCGTTCCGCTCCCCGATGTGCCTGCGCAGGCACGCGCAATCAGTGGCGACAGCACCCGCAAGGGCGGAACGCGTAGACGGCGGAAATCCAGATCGCGGCTGCCGAGGCCAGCGTCGGCGGCCTGCCGCTCGAACCAGCCTGGCGTGTAGTGCACGGACAGGCAGCGGTCACCCGCGCCGTGTCGATGTCCGCACTCGAAACATTGGCCCGTGTTGCCGAGCAGCAGCGAACCCGGCGTCAGCAGTTCGGACCCGACATCCGTGCGGCACGTGAACGAACCGGCAACCACCATCGCGATGCACACGTGCGTGTGCTGTTCCTCGAACGGACGATCGTGTGGGCCGAAGGTGCACAGCACGTCGTGGATGGCCCAGCCTTCGCCCGCCGCGACGGGACGCGCGGCAGTCCGCCCACGACCGCCAGCGAGCACACGCTGCTCGAGTGCCTGTTGCAGATCTGCGGCAATTTTCCCCAAGATGTCACCTCGTCCGGGTCCGTATGATGCTTTTATCACATCGGCAGCGAACGCGGTTTTGCTGCGGCGCGTCCGCGTCGATGAATTCTTCACACGATGGAGCACGCAGGATGAACCTCAGCGAAGCGAATCTCGAACAGGGTTTTTTTCCGGCCCTCGCCGCACCTGGCCGCGCAACCGATATTCCCGAAGCCGACGATGTCTACGGATGGCTCGTCGGGAGCTGGGAACTTGATGTCAGGCACTACCGCGTCGACGTCGCCCCACAACACATCAAGGGCGAGAGCCATTTCGCCTGGGTGCTCGAAGGCCGCGCGGTGCAGGACGTATGGATCATGCCGCCGCGCAGCCAGCGCTCGCCTCGCCTCGATACAGGCAACGACATGTACGGCACGACGCTGCGCATCTGGGACGCGACGCTGCGTGCATGGCGTGTCACCTATCTCAACCCGGCGACCGGTCAGCGCGACGAGTTGATCGGACGGCGCGTCGGCCACGACATCATCCAGATCGGCGCGCACGCGAACGGCACACCGATCCGCTGGAATTTCACCGATATCGCCAGCGATGCCTTCCGCTGGACCGGCGTTGCGCTCGAACCCGACGGCGTGACGTGGCGGCTCGAAGCGGAATTCATTGCCCAGCGCATGCGGTAAGCGGTGAGATCGGCGCGCGATCGGTCATGCGCTCTTTTACCGCAAATGCTGGCGTGCGGGAAGATTCGCGCGCTCCACCCTTTTGTTCGCTGTCCCTTCGCTTGCCGCTCCATGACAGTCTTCAGCGGCGTGTCTCTTCGACCGCCTTCAACAGCGACAGCGCAATGCCACGCGCCGCCTCGCGCACCTCGTCGAGCGAAGGAAACGATGGCGCAATACGCAGATGGCTGTCATCAGGATCGATGCCATACGGAAACGCCGCGCCGGCGGGCGTGAGCACCAGCCCGGCTTGCGCAGCCAGTGTGACGGTCCGCTTCGCAAGCCCGCGCGGCGCGTACAGGCTGATGAAGTAGCCGCCCTGCGGCTCGTTCCACGACACATCCGGCAGGCCGCCAAGCCACTCGTCGAACGTCGCCACGACCGCGTCGAACTTCGGCTTCAACAAGGCGCGATGACGCTCCATCAAACGCATGAGCCCCGCCCGGTCGCGCAACAAACGCACATGACGCAGTTGGTTCAGCTTGTCCGGCCCGATAGAGCGAATCGACACATGCTGTTGCCACCACGCAATATTCCGCTGCGACGACGCAAGAAACGCAATCGCGGCACCCGCAAAGGTGACCTTGGACAACGAAGCGAACACCAGCGCACGATCCGCATGGCCGGCTCTTTCGCATGCCTTAAGGATGTCGGGCGTCGTGTGGTGGTGTTCGGTCAGGTGATGGAAGCGGTATGCGTCGTCCCACATCAGGCGGAAATCGGCCGCGGCGGTTTGCATCGAGGCGAGGCGCTGCACTACCTGCGCCGACCAGATCGCGCCCGTCGGGTTGCTGTAGAGCGGCACGCACCACATGCCCTTGATCGACGCATCGTCACGCACCTGGGCTTCGACGAAATCCATATCCGGGCCGTCATCGTTGAACGGTACAGCGATCATCCGGATGCCAAGCGCTTCACAGATCGCGAAATGCCGGTCATAGCCGGGCGCGGGACACAGAAACGCAATGTCGTCATGCCTGCGCCACGCGTCGCCGCCGGGCACGCCCGCGAGCATCGCGAACGCGAGTGCGTCGTGCATCAGCTCGAGGCTCGAATTGCCGGCGGCCACCACCTGTGCAGCCGGCACGTCGAGCAGGTCCGCGCCGAATTCGCGCGCTTCCGGCAAGCCCAGCAGATGCCCATAGTTGCGGCAATCGATGCCATCGCGCGACACGAACCCTACGGTGCCCGCTTCGTCCAGCAGCGCGCGCGACAGATCGAGCTGCGCGGCAGAAGGCTTGCCGCGCGACATGTCGAGGCGCATCCCCAGTTTTCTGAAATCTTCGTAGGTCATCGGCATTGCGTGAGTCTCCGGCCGCGCTCGCGGCATATTGTTGAACCGCCGCCAGTATGCGGTCCGCCTTGCGTTCAGACAAACGCGTTATATTGAACGTTTCAATCAGCTTTTCTGATACCGATGAAAACCCTCGATCTCGATGTTCTCTCGATGGTAGTGGCAATCGCCGACGCCGGCAGCTTCGTGCGCGGGGCGGCGCTTGTGCATCGGTCGCAGTCGGCGTTGAGCATGCAGATCCGCGCGCTGGAAGATGCGCTCGGCAAGCCGCTTTTCGTGCGCGGCCCACGCAGCGTCACACTGACCCAGGACGGCCAGGTGCTGCTCGCCTACGCCCGCCGTATGCTCGCCTTGCGCGACGAAGCGTGGGCGTCGATGGTTCATCCCGAGGTGAAAGGCCGCGTGTCGATCGGTGTGCCGGACGATTACGCGTCGTCATTGCTGCCTTCAGTGCTGCGCAAGTTTTCGGCGACGTATCCGAAAGTCGAGATCCAGGTGGTGGGTCTGCCGAGCCACGCGCTCGCGCCGCTCGTCCGCGACAACAAGGTCGATCTTGCCTGCGTCACGCGAATGAAAGGCTTGAGCGGCGACTTTATCCGCTTCGAGCCGATGGTCTGGGCCGGCTCGGCAGGCGGACGGGAAATCTGGAAGGAACGGCCGTTGCCGATTGCGCTCTTCGGCGCCGGCAGTGTCGCGCGGGCCAATGCGATCCATGCGCTGGAGCGCGCGAAGATCGCTTACCGCACATCGTATGAAAGCCCGAGCCTGATGGGACTCTTCAGCATGGTAGAGGCCGGACTGGCGATTGCGCCGCTCGCGCGATGCGCAGTGCCGCAGCATTTCGTGCAGCTGGGTCGCCCCCATGGGCTGCCGAAGCTCCCGGAGCTCGAGGTCGTACTGGCACGCAGCGCGCGCTCAAACCGGCCGCCGTGCGACTTTCTCGCCGAACAGATCCTCACTGAACTGCGGCTGTAATCGCGCACCTGTGCACCAGGTGTCGATGGGTCCCAGGCGGTGCCGCTCAGTCGCCATCGCCAAGCTGGTTCAGCAGTTCCTGCAGCTTCTCTACATGCCGCAGCAGCAGATCGCGGTGCTTTTCGATCTGTTCAAGACGGCCTTCCAGGTCCGCATGGACGTGACCGTCGAGATCCGTGGCGGCCAGCACGTCCTCGACTTTGGCGCGAACCGCGCTGAATTCGACAGGCGGGTGACTCAAATAGCGTTCGAAGCGTCGCACGTCCTGCACCGCAAGATCCCGGACCTTGCGAAAATGCGCGTGACGCCGGTGCGCCTCGGCATCGAACGCTTCCTCTTCCGCGCGCCGCGAAGCGCCCGGTTGCCTGAAGATCGGCTCGGGCGGGCGCAGCACCGATTTCTTGCGTACGGGATGGGCCGTGCCGCGAAAGCGCGCGAGCGGCGCCTCGTTGTCGATGGCGGCGCGCGCATCGGCGGGAATGTCGCCCCCTTCATGCGGCGTGTCCATCCAGCCCGCCGGAAGACCCGTCACGGCCTCCACACCGCGCACGAACTCTTCGCTGAACTCGCGCTGGCCAGACAGCATCAGCTTCAGATAGCTCGCGGAAAACGTCATCATTCGCGCGAGCCGCGTCACAGCTCCCACCTCGCGGGTCAGCACCGCAAGGTTCGCCCGCCAGACCGGGAGCTGGGATTCTTCGGAATCTTCCATCGATGAGTCGTCCATCTTTTCTCGCCCGATGTTGTCGTGACGCCACTGCGCGGCCGGTACCGCAGGCGTCGTGTTCATGAAGGGTAGTCGCTTCGCCATGCTGCGCGCAACCCGCACGTATGGCGTGTGCACACTGACGCGCGCAACACCGCAAGCGCCGGATCGACGGGGTTACCCGTTGACCCGTCTGGCGGAGCAGTGTTCCTGACAGACCGAAGGAGGGTGTAACGGCGACGGCGTGCCCGGGCGGCACGTGCGGAGCGCCAGCCCGAGCGGATTGGCGCGCTATATGCTTGTTTTTCTTTGAACGGGCAAACACGCAAAGGCGCCGCTTGCGGCGCGCTCCTCGACGCACATCGGAATACGCCGCGAGTTGCGCGGCGACATGCACCGCGCGGCGGCTTCCCAGCGCCTCAGGCCGCCGCGACCCGCGCCAGCGCGGTCTTCAGCAGTGCCTCGAGCACCGGCTGCACCTTCGCGGCTAGGGCATCGTCATACGAATACGGCATCTGCTCCTGCATGTAGGTAATCTGCGACAGTTCGAGCTGCACCGCGTGCACGCCCTGCTCCGGCTGGCCATACTGGCGCGTGATGTAACCACCCTTGAAGCGGCCGTTGGCCACCGCCGTATAGCCGCCGTCATGTGCCTCGACGATCGCCGCGAGTTCGTCGGCGAGCCCTACTGCCGCGCTTGCGCCGTTCGCCGTGCCGAGGTTGAAATCCGGCAGGCGCCCTTCGAAGAAGCGCGGCACGTGCGAGCGGATCGAATGCGCCTCCCACAGCAGCACCTTGCCGTGCTTCGCCTTCAGCGCCGCGAGTTCGCTCACGATCGCGTTGTGGTACGGCTTCCAGTATGCGTCGCGGCGACGGGCGACTTCGGCGTCGTCGGGCAGCCGGCCGTCGCGATACAACGGTTCCTTGTCGAATGTATCGACGGGCAGGAGGCCCGTCGTATCCTGCCCCGGATACAGGTTCGCACCATCGGGCGGACGGTTCAGATCGATCACATAGCGCGCGTAGGTCGGCGTCAGGATCGATGCGCCGAGGCTTTTGGCGAATGCGTACAGGCGGTCGAGATGCCAGTCGCAGTCGTCGGTGCGCGCGGCGACCGGAGTCATCGTCGCGGCGATGTCGTCCGGGATGCGCGTGCCCAGATGCGGAATCGAGATCAGAAGCGGCAGGCTTCCCTGGTGCAGCGAGAAGACCGGTGCGGAGTTCGATGCAGTCATGTGAGTCCAGGTTCAGTTCGTTCGATCGATGGTTCGATCACTTCAGCAGGTCGGCGAGCGCGACGCGGTATTGCGCGTAGGCGCGTTCTTCGTCGCGATGCCGGCGGTTGTCGACGAGTTTCTCGCCGCCCGCATACACGTCGCGAACCGGCGATTCGCCATGCTCGCAGAATACGACACCCGAGAGCCAGCTGTCAGGCCCATGCCCGGCGATGCTCGCATGATCGGCGTCGAGCACGAGCCAGTCGGCGCGACGGCCGGCCTGCAACGCGCCGACCGGATGGCCGGTTGCACGCGCACCGCCGTCCAGCGCTGCGGCGTACAGGCGATCGGCGACATGGGTCGCCTCTGCGGAGGCCAGCACATTGCGTTGACGGCGTGACAGCCGCTGGCCGTATTCGAGCAGACGCAGTTCCGAGCGCCAGTCGACACCGATATGGCTATCGGAGCCGATACCGAACCGCCCTTTCG
This sequence comes from Paraburkholderia sp. BL10I2N1, assembly GCF_004361815.1. NCBI lineage: Bacteria > Pseudomonadati > Pseudomonadota > Betaproteobacteria > Burkholderiales > Burkholderiaceae > Paraburkholderia > Paraburkholderia sp. BL10I2N1. Next base: position 4,348,257 of record NZ_SNWA01000001.1, read on the forward strand.
CTTCGAGATACTCCCGCGCCGGGAAAATACCGTCGCCAAGATTCGCCTCGGTCGTAAGACACAGACCGGCAATCGCGCCGCTCTTCGCGAGCGCGACGGTTTCATCGGCGTCGACGTGCGTTGCATGCACGAGGCACCAGCGTGAATCGACATCGAAACGGTCGAGCAGCCATTGCACAGGCCGCGCGCCTTCGGTTTCGAGGCAGGCATCGACTTCGGCGGTCTGCTCGGCGATGTGGATGTGCACGGGCGCGCCCGGCAGCATCGCGTCGAGGCCTCCGAGCACGGCGCGCAGCGAATCCTCCGACACCGCGCGCAACGAATGCGGCGCCACGCCGTAGCGCAGCGACGCATCCTCAGCGTGCGCGTCGCGCAATTTACCGAGCAGATCGAGGAGGCTGTCCGGCGTGTTGATGAAGCGCTGCTGGTCGGCGCGCGGCGCCTGCGAACCGAATCCGCTGTACTGGTACAGCACCGGCAGCATCGTCATGCCGATGCCGGTGTGCTTCGCTGCATCGACCACGCGCCCGGCCAGTTCCGCCGGGTTCACGTAGCGCGTACCGTCGGGCGTGTGGTGCACGTAGTGAAACTCGCACACCGACGTATAGCCCGCCTTCAGCATCTCGATGTACAGCCATTGCGCGATAGCCCCGAGCCCTTCCGGGGAGATACGCGCGGCGAAGCGGTACATCAGGTCGCGCCAGCTCCAGAAGGTGTCGGTGGCATTCGCGCGATATTCGGTAAGGCCAGCCATCGCACGCTGGAACGCGTGCGAATGGAGATTCGGCATACCGGGCAGAACAGGGCCCGCCGCATACGCGACACCGGGGGTAGCCGCGGTGCTGTCGGGCGTCACCGCGGTCAGCATGCCATCGGTGTTCCATTCCAGCAGCACGTTGCGCCGCCAGCCGTCCGGTAGATACGCGTATTCGGCGAACAGCGATTGATTCGATTGAGTCATCTTCGGACCTTGAGGGTGGTCAGGACGGCGGCTTATGCGTGAGCGCGCCGCGTATGGACGGTTTCGCCCGCCCGTACAACGCGCGCGCACAGCGGCCGGCCGATCCAGTATGCGAGCTCCGCCAGCGTATCGACGGACCACACCGCGAAATCGCCCGAACGTCCTGCTGCGAGCGTACCGTGGCGTTCCGCCTGGCCGAGCGCGCGCGCTGCGTGGCGGGTCACGCCCTGCAACACTTCGGGGACCGTCATGCGGAACAGCGTGGTCGCCATGTTCATCATCAGCAGGAGCGAGGTGGCGGGCGACGTGCCAGGATTGCTGTCGGTCGAGATGGCGATCGGCACACCGTAGCGGCGCAGCAGATCGATCGGCGGCAACTGCGTCTCGCGGATGAAGTAGTAGGCGCCGGGCAGCAGTACGGCGACCGTGCCCGCTTCCTTCATCGCGGCAACGCCTGCTTCGTCGAGAAATTCGAGGTGATCGGCCGAGAGCGCGCGATGACGTGCGGCAAGCGCCGTGCCGCCGCCATTCGACAGCTGCTCGGCATGCATCTTCACCGGCAGCTTGCGACGCTCCGCCGCTTCGAACACGCGCTCGCTCTGCGCAAGCGAAAAGCCGATGCGCTCGCAGAACACATCGACCGCATCGACGAGGCCTTCATCCGCGAGCGCGGGCAGCATGCGGTCACAGACTTCGGTGATGTAATCATCGGCACGTCCGGCGAATTCCGGCGGTAACGCGTGCGCGCCAAGAAACGTCGTGTACACCGATACCGGATAGCGTTCGCCAAGCCGGCGCGCGACGCGCAGCATCTTGCGCTCGCTGTCCAGGTCGAGGCCGTAGCCGGACTTGATTTCGACGGCGGTCACACCTTCGGCAAGCAGCGGTTCGAGCCGCGCGGCCGACTGGCGGAACAAGGTGTCTTCGTCGGCGGCACGCGTGGCGCGCACCGTCGACACGATGCCGCCGCCCTGCCGCGCGATCTCTTCGTAGCTCACGCCCGCGAGCCGCTGGGCGAATTCGTCCGCGCGCTGGCCGCCATACACCAGATGCGTATGGCAATCGACGAGACCAGGCGTCACCCACGCGCCGCCCAGGTCTTCGCGCGGCCAGGCCGCATATTCGGTGGGAAGTTCGTGTGCGGCGCCGAGCCATGCGATCTGGCCGTCGCGCACGGCGATCGCCGCGTCGGCGATCGTCTGGTTGGGGTCGCCCTGCGGGCAAAGTTTCAGGTGATGCCAGACGGTTTGCTTCATCGCTTGCTCATAGCCGTGTGGGGCGAAATACGCGGCCTCGACACAGCGAGGCCGCGTCCGTCATGCGTAGCGGATGCCGATCGCAAGCAGCGCGCCGCTGCCGCCCGTCGTGCAGCGCAGCGCCTGCGCTGCATCCGCGCTGTCGATACGCATCGTATCGTTGATATCCAGTTGAACCGGAGCGGCATCGCCGACTGTCACCGCGATCGGGCCTTCGGCGCAAAACAGCAGCGCGACGTCGGCCGACAACGTGTGTTCGCCGTCGCCGCGCCATACCTCGACTTCGCCTGCGGCCGCGCCACGACGCAGCATCAGGTTGAAATCGCGCGTCGGGCCATTGACGAGCCGCGCTTCGATGACGGCTTCGCCCTCGAAGCGGGCGATATCGAGCGGTTGCTTCAGCGCATGCGTGTAGCCTTGCGCGTCATCGAGCAGCATGCCCGCGCCGGACAACAACACGAGCGTCCGGTCGATGCCCGCAAAGCGTGAGAATGGACCCGGCTGCGCCACGTCGGCGACGCTCACGCGCCACACAAACGTATCGAGACCGGCGCCTTCCGGCCAGGCCGCCACTTCGCGCGTGACGCCGCCGCCGTTCTTCCACGGCGACGCCACGAGATCGACGCCGCGTATCAGCGTCAGGTGCGGCGTTTTACCCATCGCCACGTTCGTTGAAGTCATCAGCGACCGAGCATCGGCAGCTTGAGACCGGCCTCGCGTGCCGTTTCCTGCGCGAGCTCGTAGCCGGCATCCGCGTGACGCATCACGCCCGTCGCCGGATCGTTGAACAGCACGCGGCCCAGGCGTTGCGATGCGGCCTCGGTGCCGTCCGCCACGATCACCACGCCGGAATGCTGGCTGAAGCCCATGCCGACGCCGCCGCCGTGATGCAGCGAGACCCACGTCGCGCCGCCCGCGGTGTTCAGCAGGGCGTTCAGGAGCGGCCAGTCGCTGACAGCGTCCGAGCCGTCCTTCATCGATTCCGTTTCGCGATTCGGGCTGGCGACCGAGCCGGTGTCCAGGTGGTCGCGACCGATCACGATTGGCGCCTTCAACTCGCCGTTCCTGACCATTTCGTTGAACGCCTGGCCGAGGCGATAGCGATCCTTCACGCCAACCCAGCAGATCCGTGCCGGCAGGCCCTGGAACGCGATGCGTTCGCGCGCCATGTCGAGCCAGTTGTGCAGGTGCGGATCATCGGGAATCAGTTCCTTGACCTTCGCATCGGTCTTGTAGATATCTTCCGGATCGCCCGACAGCGCCACCCAGCGGAACGGCCCCTTGCCTTCGCAGAAGAGCGGACGGATATACGCCGGCACGAAGCCCGGGAAATCGAAGGCGTTATCGACGCCCATTTCCAGCGCCATCTGACGGATGTTGTTGCCGTAGTCGAGCGTCGCGGCGCCGCGTTCCTGCAGCGTCAGCATGGCCTGCACCTGAACGGCCATCGACTGCTTCGCGGGCGTCACGATGGTGTCCGGCACGGTCTTCTGACGCTCGCGCCAGTCTTCGACATTCCAGCCCTGCGGCAGGTAGCCGTGGATCGGGTCATGCGCGCTGGTCTGGTCGGTGACGCAGTCCGGCGTGATGCCGCGCTCGACGCATTCCGCGAACACGTCAGCCGCATTGCCGAGCAGACCGACCGAAACTGGCTTGCCTGCCTTCTTCGCCTCTTCGATCATCGCGAGCGCTTCGTCGAGCGTCTTCGCCTTTTTATCGACGTAGCGGGTCTTGAGGCGGAAGTCGATGCGCGTCTCGTCGCATTCGACGGCGATCATCGAGAAGCCGGCCATCGTCGCTGCGAGCGGCTGTGCGCCGCCCATGCCGCCGAGGCCGCCCGTCAGGATCCAGCGGCCCTTCGGGTCGCCGTTGAAATGCTGGTTCGCCACCGAGAAGAACGTCTCATACGTACCCTGCACGATGCCCTGGCTGCCGATGTAGATCCAGCTGCCCGCCGTCATCTGGCCGTACATCATCAGGCCCTTGCGGTCGAGTTCGTGGAAGTGTTCCCACGTCGCCCAGTGTGGCACGAGGTTCGAATTCGCGAGCAGCACGCGCGGCGCATCGGCGTGCGTGCGGAACACACCGACCGGCTTGCCGGACTGGATCAACAGCGTTTCGTCGTCGTTCAGGTCTTTCAGCGACTTGAGGATCTGGTCGAAGCAGTCCCAGTTGCGCGCAGCGCGGCCGATACCGCCGTACACGACCAGCGCATGCGGATGTTCTGCCACTTCCGGATCCAGGTTGTTCTGGATCATGCGGTACGCGGCTTCCGTCAGCCAGCTCTTGCAGGTCTTTTCGCTGCCGTGCGGCGCGCGGATCGTGCGGGACGGGTCGAGACGCGGATCGATGTGTTTCGGGTTGTTCATGTTGGTGGCCCTCAAGTGCCCAGAGAGAAAGTTCAGAAGTGTCCGGTGAAGCGATAACGGCTGCCGGGGTGCCAAAGATTGGCCACCGAAGCGACCATGCCCTGTGACCAGGTGCGTCGATGCAGCACCAGACAGGGCTCCAGTTCATCCATCGTCAGGAGCGTACGGGTATCGGCGTCGGCTGCCAGTGCCTCGATCCTGTACTCGACGCGTTGCAGCGGTGCGACGCGCACGAGATACTGGTTCGGCGTGGTGGTTGTGAAATCCTGCAGCGCGTATTCAGGCGCGACAGCGGGATTCACCCAGCGTTCTTCCAGCTGCACCGGCTCGTCGTTTTCGAAATGCAGCACACGCGAGTGAAACAGCGGGTTACCCGCGTTGACCTGCATTTCTTCGGCGAGCGCCTCGTCGGCGATCGTCGCGCCGACGTGCAGCACGTTCGCCTGATAGCGATGGCCGCGCGCGACGATCTCATCGGAAATGCTGCGGATCGCGACGAGCGTCGATTCGTACTTCGGCCGTGCGACGAAAGTGCCCGAGCCCTGCACGCGCGTGAGCACCTGCTCCGAAGTCAATTCGCGCAGCGCGCGGTTGACCGTCATGCGCGCCACGTTGAACTCGCGTGCAAGTTCGTTTTCCGATGGGACCTGGTCGCCCTCCGCCCATTCGCCCGCGTGGATGCGGGCGAGGATGAAGTCCTTGATCCCCTGATAAGCCGGTGCGTTCATGCTGGTGGCAACGTAGCTTTACTTTTGTTCAGAAGCGAACGAGAGCGGCGAGTGCGCGGCAATCGTGCCGTTCTGCACGAGGCGCGTGATCGCAGCGATGTCCGGCGCGAAGTAGTGATCGAGTTCGTAGTGCGCGACTTCGTTGCGCACCGTCTGCATCACACGTTGCAGGCTCGGGCTCGTCTTGTGCGGAGCGCGCAGATCGACACCCTGGGCTGCGGCGAGCAGTTCGATCGACAGGATGTTCGCGGTGTTTTCGGCCATGTCGGCGAGCTTGCGCGCGGCGAAGGTTGCCATCGACACGTGGTCTTCCTGGTTCGCGGAAGTGGGCAGCGAATCGACCGAAGCCGGATGCGCCAGCGTCTTGTTCTCGGATGCGAGCGCCGCCGCCGTCACGTGCGCGATCATGAAGCCGGAGTTCACGCCGCCATCGCGGACGAGGAACGGCGGCAGGCCCGACAGCGTCGCGTCGATCAGGAGCGCGATGCGGCGTTCGGCGAGCGCGCCGATTTCGGCGGCAGCGAGTGCGAGGTTATCCGCTGCGAACGCGACCGGCTCGGCGTGGAAGTTGCCACCCGAGATCACTTCGCCCGTGTCCGGGAAAATCAGCGGATTGTCGGAGACGGCGTTCGCTTCGATCAGCAGCACGTCAGCGGCGTGGCGCATCTGGTCGAGACACGCGCCCATCACCTGCGGCTGGCAGCGCAGGCTGTACGGGTCCTGCACCTTGTCGCAGTCGGCGTGCGAGACATTGATTGCCGAATCTTCCAGCAGCGAGCGATAAGCCGCTGCGGCTTCGATCTGGCCTTGATGGCCGCGCAACGCGTGGATGCGGTGATCGAACGGCTTGACCGAACCCATTGCGGCGTCGACCGACAGCGCGCCCGCGACCAGCGCCGTGCGATACAGGTCTTCGATCGCGAACATGTTGTAGAGCGCGAGGGCCGTCGAGGCCTGCGTGCCGTTCAGGAGCGCGAGACCTTCCTTGGCCTGCAGCGTGAGCGGCTTGAGTCCGGCGATGCGCAAGCCCTCCGTCGCCGCAGCACGCTCGCCGCGAATGAACACTTCGCCGATGCCGAGCAGCACGCCCGACATATGCGCGAGCGGCGCGAGGTCGCCCGAGGCGCCGACCGAGCCCTTCACCGGGATCACCGGCAGCACGTCGGCGTTGAAGAGGGTAATCAGCGCGTCCATCACTTCGCGACGGATACCCGAATGACCGCGGCCGAGGCTCGACAGCTTTAGCGCCATCAGGAGACGCACGACGGGACGCGACATCGGTTCGCCCACGCCCACAGCGTGCGACAGCACCAGATTCCGTTGCAGCAGTTCGAGCTGGTCGTGCGGAATGTGCGTGCTGGCGAGACGGCCGAAACCGGTATTGATGCCATAGGCCGGCTCGCCCTTCGCGGCGATGTCGGCGACGGTCTTGGCGCCGGCATCGATCGCGGCAAAGCTCGCCGGGTCAAGCTGAAGCGTGACCTGCTCACGGGCGATCTGGCGCAGTTGCGGAAGGGTCAGGTTGCCGGGCGTAAGAATCATGATGGAGTGTCCTGTCTATACAAGTGTGAGTGGAGTCTAGCGTCGCCATCTTGTATATACAACTTGTTTTTGCAGTTTCGACGTTAGGACTTTCCATTAGACGTCATGGCACTTTGTGGCATGCATCTCGCTCTGATTGCGATATCCGCCCGCAGGGCGCGGGTCAGCGCTGCCGACACAGGCCGGGGCGGCGTTCGCTGACAACTTGTATATACACATCAGTCATGGCCGCCAGCAAGAGAATAAAAAAGCCGGCAAGACCCACGCGGCTGCGGACGGCGGCGTCAGAACCTCAGCCGCGTGGCGATGAAATCGAGAAAGCACTGCACGCGGCCGGCGAGCGTTGCGCTCTGGTAATACACCGCGCTCACCGGTTGGCGCACGTCGACGAGCAGGCTGTCGAGAATCGTGATGAGGCGGCCGTCGCGCACATCGGCGGAAGTCATGAAGTCGGACAGGCAGGCAATGCCCCAGTGGCTGAGAACAAGCTGCCGGATCGTCTCGCCGCTCGACGCAGCCATGGCCGGCTCGATCTTCAGCAGGTCGGCGCCGTCGCGCAGCGGCCAGCGGTTCAGCAGGTCCGGCGCGGTGAAACCGATCAGGCGATGCCCGCGCAGCGCGTCAACGCTGCGCGGCTCGCCGTATTCCGCCAGATAGGCCGGGCTCGCGAGCACGCGCAGCTTGCTGCTGCCAAGCGCGCGGGCGTGCAGCGTCGAATCCTGCAGCGCCCCGATGCGGATCGCGATATCGACCTTCTGCTCCAGCAGATCCACGATGCGCTCGTTGCTCGTCAGTTCCAGCCGGATCTCGGGAAAGAGCGCGCTGAACGCCTTCATCTGCGGTGCAATGCAATGCAGCATGAAGGGCGTTGCCGCGTCCACCCGCAGGCGTCCGGACGGCCGTTCCCGGCGACGCGCGACCGATTCTTCCGCCTCCTCCATCGCAGCGAGGATGGCCCGCGCGCGGCCGAGGAACAGCTCGCCCTCCTCCGTCAGGTGCAACCGGCGCGTGGTACGCCGTACGAGTGCGGTATCGAGTTTCTTTTCGAGCCGCGTGAGCGCGCGGCTCACGCCGGACACCGTCTGCTGAAGCTTCTCCGCGGCCGCGGTGATCGAGCCGCTGTCGATCACCGTGACGAAGGCCAGCAGTTCGTCGGTGGAAGTCTTCATTCTTGATTTTCCGTCAATATTGAATTGAGACTAGCACGGTTTTTGCGAAAATCACTTCGACGGATACTGGCCACCTCATTTCCGGATCAACCAGCAGGAGAACGTTGTGAACATCTTCATTACCGGCGCAGGCGGCTTTATTGGCGGTTCGATCGCGACAGGCCTCGTGCGCGCCGGGCATCACGTGCGAGGGCTCGTGCGCCGCCCCGAACTGGCGGACGCGCTGCAGCGCCTTGGCATCGAACCCGTGGTCGGCGATCTCGACGACCGCGCGTTGCTGATCGGTGAGGCGAAGGCCGCCGATGCTGTCATCAACGCCGCCAGCAGCGATCACCGTGACGCAGTCGAAGCGCTGATCGAAGGACTCGCCGGCTCCGGCAAGCCGCTTTTGCATACGAGCGGCTCGAGCATCGTCGGCGACGCCTCGGGTGGCGAAGGCACCGAGGCGATCTACTACGAGGACAGGCTCCCCGAGCCGACCGCCGACAAGGCGGCACGCGTCGCGATCGACCGGCTCGTGCTCGACGCCGCGAACAGGGGCATCCGCTCGGCCGTGCTGTGCAACACGCTGATCTACGGTCACGGCAAGGTGCCCGGCGCCGAAAGCGTGCAACTGCCGCGCCTGCTGCGTCAGGCGAAGAAGAGCGGCGTCGTGCGCCACGTGGGTAGCGGCGGCAACATCTGGTCGAACGTGCATATCGACGACGTCGTCGAGCTATACCGTCTCGCGCTCGAAAAGACGCCGGCCGGCACGTTCTACTTTGTCGAAAGCGGCGAAGCGTCGTTCCGCGACATGACGACCGCGATGGCCGACGTGCTCGGCATGGGCAAGCCGCAAGACTGGCCGCTCGACGAAGCGAAACAGGAATGGGGCTACGAAATGGCGTCGTACGGTCTCGGTTCGAACAGCCGCGTCCGCGGACAGCGTGCGCGCGAACTGCTCGGCTGGAAACCGCAGCGCAGGTCGGTGATCGACTGGATCCGCAACGAGATGGTGTAAACGTCCTGGAGGCGTTGTAATCGACGCGACAGATACCGTGACGCGCGCGCAACGCCGCGCCGTCCTGTAGCGAATCCGTAAGCCCGGCTCGCTAGAATCGCGCATAACACAAGGCGCGACGAGACCACCGCCCGGATTCCCTGATGAATCTCGCACTCAATTTCGACTGGCTGACCAATCTGCTTGCGATCCTGTTCGTCGTCGCCTGTCTCTATGACACGCGCCACGACGAATACGGGACGTTGACGCTGGCGGCCGGCGCAATGGGTCTCATCGTGATGGGCATCGAACTGTTTCTGAAGCCAGCCTTCGATATGTCGTTGTAGGCTTCGCGGCAAGCGATGCGCAGTCTCGGCACCCCTCTCAGGCAAACAGGCGTTCGAGCCAGTCAAGCGCGTCCGTCCAGCCGGACCGATGGCTGTCACGCGCGGCTTCGTCGTCGAACTGTTCGTGCGTAAGCGTAAGAACAGTTGCCTCGCGGTCGCTGCGCAACATGACCGTAACCAGCGATTCGCGTTCGGGCGCAGTGCGCCACGCCCACGTAAAGACAAGTTTCTCGTCGGGCACAACCTCGCGATAGACCCCGCTGACGTCATGCTCCTCGCCGTCCGGTGTGCGCATGATCACGCGAAACCGGCCGCCCACGCGTACGTCAGCTTCGGCATGCACGACATGGTTGCTGGCGGGATGCCACCACTTCGCTATTTGCGCCGGGTCCGTCCAGGCACCGTAGACTTTCGCGGGCGACGCGTTGAGACGGCGCTGGAGCGTGAGACTGGGTCGGACGGACATGCTTCTTCCTCCACAAAGGCTGCAAGCCGGTCAAGCTGTTCGGACCAGAAGCGCTGATAGTGGGTCAGCCACTGCATCGCTTCCTCCATCGGCGCGGCGGACAGACGGCATGCGACCGTGCGCCCGGTTTTACTCCGCGTAACGAGCCCCGCATCCGACAGCACGTCGAGATGCTTCATGACCGCCGGCAGCGACATGGCAAAAGGCTGCGCAAGTTCGCTGACCGACAGATCGTGCTGATCCGAAAGACGTGCGAGCAGCGCGCGCCGCGTGGGGTCCGCGAGCGCGGCGAAGGTGCGGTCCAGAGCCGCTTCCTGAGTTGCTTCCTGATACTTAACCATAGAGTTAAGCTTAGACGATCAGCGCTTCGTGTCAAGCGCGCCTGCAATGCGGCTCGCGCGGGCGGGATCCAAAGAACGAGGCGCTTCACGGTGAACACCGTGAAGCGCCTCGTGTTGCCCGACCCGGCCAGGAAAGTGACGATCAGTCGTTCATGCGTGAATCACGATCGGCGAAGCGCGTCCGCGAAGCCGCGCATCAGATCGCCCAGCCGCCGAGATAGAACACCGCGAGCACGAGTGCGATCGCCACGGTGCCGACGTTGAGCTTGCGAAACTCGCCGCTTACTACCCGGCCGATCACGAGTGTGCAGAAGCCGAGCATGATGCCCGTCACGATATTCGCGGTCAGCACGATGAATACGGCGCAGACGAGACCCGACATCGAGTCGATCATGTCGTTCATGTCGAGCTTGCTGACGCTGCTCAGCATCAGCAGACCCACATACATCAGCGCGGGCGCCGTCGCGTACGAAGGAACGAGGCCAGCCAGCGGCGAGAAGAACATCACGACGAGGAACAGCAGACCGACCACGGCCGCAGCAAGCCCCGTCTTCGCACCAGCGGCCACTCCGACGGTCGATTCGATATAAGCCGCAGCCGGCGCGCCACCGAAGAAGCCCGAAAAGATCGAGCTGAGCGAATCGGCTGTCAGCGCGCGGCCGCCGTTGATGATGCGGCCGTTTTCATCGAGTTGCCCCGCCTGCCCTGCGACAGCACGAATCGTCCCCGTGGCATCGAACACCGCCGTCATCACCAGCGCCAGCACGCTAGGCAGCACCGCGAGCGACAACGCGCCCTTGATGTCCATCGAACCGATCAGCGAAGCGTGACCCGGCGCGGACAGCGACGGCAACGCAAACACCCCGTGGAACGCCACAGCCGGATCGAGAACCATCGCCAGCGCCGAGATCGCCACGATCACGAGCAGGATCGAACCCGGCACGCGACGGCGCACCAGGCCGAAGATGGCCGCGAGACCCGCCACCGACATGATCACTGGCAGCGAGGTGATGTGACCCAGTTGCACTGGCAGCCCCGGGCCCGGATTCTTGACGACAAGACCCACGTCGTTCGCCGCGATCAGCAGCAGAAAGAGGCCGATCCCGATGCCTGTGCCGTGCGCAATGCCCGACGGCAGATTGCGCAGGATCCACGAACGCACGCCCGTCACCGAGATGCCAGTGAACACGAGGCCCATCAGGAAGACCGCGCCAAGCGCGACTGTCGGATGCAGCCCTTTGCCGAGCACGAGCCCGAATGCGGTGAACGCGGTCAGCGAGATCGCGCAGCCGATCGCGATCGGCAGCCGGGCCCAGATACCCATCAGCATCGAACCGAAAGCGGTGGTCAGGCACACGGCGACGAACACCGCGCTCGTATCGAAGCCCGCCTTGCCGAACATGCCGGGAACGACGAAGACCGAATAGACCATCGCCAGAAACGTGGTGACGCCCGCGACGATTTCCTGACGCTGCGTGCTGCCGCGTGCCGAGATTTCGAAATAGCGGTCGAGAATGCCTTTTCCATCGAAAGTCTGGGTGCCGACATCGCCAATCGGCTGGGCCTGGGGTTCCATCATGATGAGTGCCTCCTTTATCAGCATGCTGAAACGGTCGGAAAGCCGGCCGTCATCAGGGTTCGTCTCGTTACGTTTATTGATTGATTTCGCTTCCTGCTGTGCCGAAATGTAGGTGAACACAAACATATCTCCTATCGCATGGATGGCATGCCGGACATGTCGCGACGCTTATATCCTTAAGGACGCGGTAACGCGCGGACCCAGCCCGCGCGTTTACACCTACGGCCTTCACCCCTGAAAAACCGGCGGGAACGACGCTCGAAACCGGCCTCGAATCCCGCGCGATGGGCCGCCAATCGGGCGCGCCGGTCGTCGCGGGTTAAACTCTCGCGCGTACGCACTGTCAACCGAATCGCTGCGGGCAAGGCAACACGACTGGTCGCGCCCCCGCAATGGCACATGGAGTTCTTCTTGATGAGTGGCGGTTTCCCACGTCCAGCCTTCCGTCTGCCGTTCCTTCTCGCCCTCATGGCGCTCGTCCTGTCAGGCTGCAGCCTGTTCAATCCCACGCAGGAGCCCGCGCCGGTCCGCGAAGCGGAGGCGATCCCGGTCGAGCAGGAACCCATCGAGCCAGTCGCGACCGAGCCGCCGGAGCAGCCCGAGACGCCGGAACACCAGGCGCAGAAGAAACCCAAAAAGCCGGTTGTCAAACCCCACAAGGTCGAGGAGCCGCCACCGCCCCCGCCGCCGCCTCCACCACCTCCGCCGCCTGCGCCGATCATCACGACGCGGATAATCGACCGCAATGCGGCCCACGGGCTGCTCGACAGCGAAGTGCAGCGGCCGGACGGCAAGGTCGTCGGGCGCGCGGTCGACATCATTACCGACGCGAGCGGCACGCCGCGCGAAATGGTGGTCAATCTGCAGGGCTTTCTCGGGATTGGCGACCGTAAAGCCAATTTCCCGTGGACCGCTTTCCACTTCACGCCCAGCGTGAAAACCGCGCCGATCACGCTCAACGTGCCGCCCGGCAAGACGCCCGCGGCAGTGGGTCCGAAACTGGCCGGACCATTTGCGGGCACGACGACGCCGCCTGTCGACCCCGGGCAGGTGCCTTTGCTGGATGCGACGGTCGAACGTTCGAACGGCGAGAAAGTCGGCCGTATCGTCGACGTGCTGATCGACGGTAATGCACAGCCGCAGGCGGTCGTGCTCGACGTGAGCGGCATCATCAATCTGGATCGCCGCACGATTGCCGCGAACTGGTCCGCGATGCGCTTCGGCGTGAGGAACAAAGCGCTCACGCCGTTGATCGATCTCAACGAAGCGCAGATCAAGGCGTCGCCACCCTACGCCGCCGACCAGCCGATCCGTGCCGTCTCGCCGGTCGCGCCTGCCGCACCTGCCGCACCTGCGGCATCTGCGGCACCTGCGGCCCCCGCTGCTCCCGCGCCTGCGCCCGCCGCAGCCGCTTCGCCATCCACGGCTACGGCCTCTTCTGCGCGGCCCAAGTGATGACGAACCGAGATCTCATCCATGCGCGCAGCCTGCGCGCGCTCGACTGGCTGAACTTCTTCGTCGCCAATGTGCAGACGGGCTTCGGGCCATTCATCGCGTCGTACCTCGCGTCGCACAAATGGACGCAGGGGGAAATCGGCCTCGCGCTCTCCGTCGGCACGATCAGCGCGATGGTGAGCCAGGTGCCGGGGGGCGCCGCCGTCGACGCGTTACGCAACAAGAAGGCCGCTGCGGCATGGGCGATCATCGCCATCATCGTGAGCGCGTTGCTGCTCGCCGCCAGCCCAACCGTGCTGCCTGTGATGATCGCCGAGGTCTTCCACGGCTTCGCGAGCTGCATGCTGGTGCCGGCGATGGCGGCAATCTCGATCACGCTCGTCGGACGCCACGATCTTGGCGACCGGCTTGGCCGCAATGCGCGCTGGGCGTCGATAGGCAGCGCGGTCGCGGCCGGCCTGATGGGTCTTTTCGGCGAATACTTTTCGCCGCGCGCCGTGTTCTGGCTGACGGGTGCGCTTGCGCTGCCCGCCCTTATCGCGCTCAGCATGATTCATATGAATCCGGCGCCGATACCTGTCGCAGTGAAACACAAGAGGAAGACCGACCCAGGCGAGCGCGAGACGCTGCTCGAACTGCTGCGCGACAAGCGGATGCTGATCTTCGCGGCATGCGTGGTGCTGTTCCATCTGTCGAACGCGGCGATGCTCAATCTCGCCGCTGGCGAAGTGACCGCGGGCATGGGCGACAACGTCCAGCTCGTGATCGCCGCGTGCATCATCGTGCCGCAGGCGATCGTCGCGATGATGTCGCCGTGGGTGGGACGCTCAGCCGAACGCTGGGGCCGGCGGCCGATCCTGCTGCTCGGCTTCTCCGCGCTGCCCGTGCGTGCGCTGCTGTTCTCGGGGGTGAGCAGCCCTTACCTGCTGGTGCCGGTGCAGATGCTCGATGGCTTGAGCGCCGCGGTGTTCGGCGTGATGTTGCCGCTGATCGCGGCCGACGTGGCCGGCGGCAAGGGACGCTACAACCTGTGCATCGGACTCTTCGGACTGGCGGCCGGGATCGGCGCGACCTTGAGCACGGCAACCGCCGGGTTCATCGCCGACCGCTTCGGCAACGCGACCAGCTTCTTCGGCCTCGCCGGTGCCGGCGCGCTGGCCGTGCTGCTGGTGTGGGCCGCGATGCCGGAAACGCGCGACAGCGATACCGCCAGCGACACGGCGGCCGTGCCGGAGGCGCCGGGCAACAGGAGCAGTTAGCGATCCATGATCGATGCCCGATGCTCGATGAAGAAGCGCGGTTGCTGCATGTGGACCGCTGCGGCTCTTTCCTGCGATCGGGTTGCTGCCTGCGTCAATCGAGAAATTCGGTGGCCCGCTTGCGCAGTACGGCGCTGAACTCGTCGAGCCAGCCGATCGACAGGCGCCAGCTCTGCCAGTAGAGATCGATGTCGAGGTGCCTGCCCGGCGTCATTTCGACCAGTTCGCCGCGGGCGAGGTGCGGCGCGACCATGCGTTCGGGACACATGCCCCAGCCCATTCCCGTCACGCATGCACGCAGAAAACCCGCCACGTGTGGAATCCAGTGCAGTGGCGGATCGATTTCCGCACGCGTGATGCGGCGCATGTAGCGCTTCTGAAGCTGGTCTTTCGGATTGAAGTCGACGCACGGTGCGCTGCGCAGCGTGGCGCGCGTGACGCCGTCCGCGAAATGCCGTTCGAGGTATTGCGGCGCGCAGACGGCGAGATAGCGCATCCGTCCGAGCCGCGTGGAGCGGCAACCTTGCACCGGCTCGGCCTGCGTTGTGACCGCGCCCTGCACGCTGCCGTCGCGAATGCGCTGCGCGGTGTGGTCCTGATCGTCGATGACGAGGTCGAGCAGCATCTCGCGCTCGACGCAAAAGCCCGCGACGGCGTCGATAAACCAGGTGCCGACGCTATCGTCATTCACTGCGACGCGCAGCGTCGGCCACGATTCGACGAGCGCGCCGGGAAGCGTTGGCAGGCGGCCGCCCAGTTCGGCCTCGAGAAGCTGGACGCGTTCCGTATGCCGGCACAGCAGCGCGCCGGATGTCGTCGCGACACACGGCTGGCCACGTTTGACAAGCACGCTGCCGACCCGCTCCTCCAGAAGCTTGACGCGCTGCGACACGGCGGACGGCGTCACGTTCAGCTCGTTCGCCGCGCGTTCGAAGGAACCGTGACGAACCACCGCGGCGAGCGCATCGAGCAGGGCATAGTCGAGCATTAGCGCTCCTTAATCGACATTAACTAAATTAGCTTCTCTTACCAGCGACAAAAACGCAGACTAGCGTCGTTCGTCTCAATCGTCTATCGGATCGTATATGGACTGGCTCGCTTTTTCACATGGTGCGGCGTTGTGCGCTTCGCTGATCGTCACGATTGGCGCACAGAATGCTTTCGTGCTCAGGCAGGGGATCATGCGCTCGCATGTCGGCAAGATCGTTTTACTTTGCACCGTGTCGGATTTCATTCTGATCGGCGCGGGTGTGGGAGGTGCTTCAGCGCTTGTCGAACGGTATCCGGTTTTTGTGCATGCCATGCTTTATGTGGGGATTGCGTATCTTGCCTGGTTTGGGATGGGGGCGCTGAAGCGCGCGTTCAAGCCGGGCCATGCGGTAATCGAGGTTCAGGGGCCGGGTTCGGCAGCTTCTGCTTCTGCTTCTGCTTCTGCGTCTGCGGACAGCCAGCGGGCGTTGTCTGTCGTTCTCATGACGCTTGCGCTCACCTGGCTTAATCCCCATGTTTATCTGGACACTTTCCTGCTGATCGGCACCGCTGGGGCGCGTGAACTGCCCTCCGGGCGTGTTGCGTTTGCCTTCGGTGCCATGGCCGTCAGCGCCGTCTGGTTTGTTCTGCTCGGATATGGCGCCCGTGTGCTCGCGCCCCTCTTTCGACGTGCTACCGCGTGGAGGATTCTGGATGGGGCTATCGGAAGTATGGTCTTGTTGATTGCTGTGACGCAATTGCGGTGAGATGCGGACGTCCTCCAGATGGACCGCCTGTTTCAATTCGAGCCGCGAACCGGGCCCACACCGACAGTCTGAAGCGCGCCGTCCGTCACGTACGGCACGATACCCGTTGCACTGATCGCGGCGACGGCGTGCTGCGCGCATTCGACATCGCCGGGCGGGCAGTAGTCGATCGAGACGACGTGCAGACGATAGCGCTCGCGAATCGTCGCTGCCTGCGCAAGCAGCCAGTCGCGGTCGGCCTGAGGCACTTCGGCGTAGCGTTGTTGCGCCTGATCCCAGCCGCGATACAGCGACTCGAACGCGACCGCATACACGAGCGTGTGCACCTGCGGCAGAATCTCAAAGCCACGATTGAAAATCAGCCTCGCTTGCGGATAGCGCGCCCTGATCGCGCGAATGACGGCGACGAGCCCCGCCTGTTGCCGCGCGCGCGCTTCATCCGTCGTGGCGACCAGCTGATACGAATCGAGCGTATCGAGAAAGAAGCCGCGATAGCCCCGCTTCCAGAGCGGCGCAATCACGTGCTCGATATAGAACGCAGGCCAGCCGGCGGCGTCCTGATCGATCACCGTCGAAGCCCACGCCGCATTGCGTCCCGTGAGCCAGGCTTTCGGAATCGCGGCGTAGTACGGGCGCTGCGGCGCCACCTCGCCGACGCTCACGTAGGCAAACCAGGCCGTGTGCGTGCTCTTGTGCGCAAGCGGATCGAAGCCGCTATCCGGTTCAATCACCACCACATCGAACGCGCTCAATGGCGCGACCGGCGGATTGGCGCCATAAAAAAATGCGATGGACGGCTCGCCGCCCGCCGGTTGCGCATGCGCCACCGAAGACAGGACGCCAACCACGACCACGCGCGCGACGCGCAAGAGGCACAACAAGCAGCCAAGCGCGGCATGCGCCAGATTTCGGTCACTGTTCTTTGACTTCAAGAGATCCATTCCTGTCGATGCAATCACCTGGCCGCCTCAACCGCTACCCTTGAACCATGGCCACCAGCAGATCGAGTCCAGATCGATCGTTTCAACGGATGGACTGAATCCTGCGCGCGTGCTGGCGTTCCAGGCGCTCTGTGCTGCGGCATTGGCGGAACAGGACGTAGCATAGTCCAGTGTGCCGACAAAAAAATCGCGTCGTCCAGCGATGCGCGCAGCGTCCGACCAGGCGCGCAGTTGAGCGACGAGCGAACGGCTCGTCGACGACAAAAAGACCTCTTCCGCGAACACGCCATCCACCAGCAGCGGGAACGGCACCCTGCCACTCGTTGCGCCGAGCGCAGACACAGGTGCATTGTTGAGCACGATCGAAAGCTTCGGATAGCGGCTGCGCAAGGTTGCCACGAGATCGAGACCGCCCTGCCTGCATGCGGCATCGCACATCCCCTCCGGCGCGTCGCTGTCGTGATCGATGATTTCGACATTGTCGAGCATCAAGCCGTCGACGCCCGCAGCGACGAGACGAGGCGCGACGTAGTCGGCGATCAGATGTTGAAACTGGGCGTTGCCGACGTTCATCCAGTATTCCGGATACCCCTGGTAGCGGCCGAGCTGCGCGGCCTGGTTCGCGCGACACGATACGAAGCCGGCAGGCACCCTGCTCCAGTACGATCGCG